>JBDUCR010000095.1:0-27951 GCA_040003345.1 bacterium | reverse complement strand
ATAGGAGGATAGGAGGATAGGAGGATAGGAGGATAGGAGGATAGGAGGATAGGAAAACAGAATACGTTGTGCACGCGCTATTCTGTCGCGATTATGCAATAATAATGGCGCTAGTTCTTGGTTGCGGAGAGCTGCAGAGCGAGGCGCGGAGCGCCGACGCGGGCGGAACAGCGGAAGAGCGAGGCGCGGAGCGCCGACGCGGGCGGAACCGCGCGACGAAACATTCCCTCGGCCGGCAACGTCAGGATGCACATCGAATGGCGCGCTGAGTCGCGCCGGAGCCAAACAACCAATGGGTGCCATCATCGTTGAAGGGGTGCTGTTCGTCGCGCTGCTCGCGACGGGGGGCGCCCTTCTTTATTGGCTGCTACTCACCTTCACACCAGTGGGCGTCCGACTCCGTCAGACGCGCAATAGAAAGCTCATTGACCGCAGGGCCGGGCTGGTGTGCCCGATTCACGGCCCGCGCACGGAAAACCACCTGGTACGCCTCGCGAACGGAGAGCGGGTGTGCCCTGACTGCTACAAGGAGACATTCCATGGCTAGCACCATGTCGGACCGTGTCGGCTCGATGCAATTCGAGTCCGGCACGGAGGCGCACCTCAAGCTCAAACGCGTCGTCATCGGCGCGATCGCGCTCGTCGCGTTGATGCTGCTTCTTCCGTCGACGTTCACATATGTGAATCCGGGTTACGTCGGAATCGTCATCCATCGCGCTGGCGGTGGTGTCGACGCAGTGCCGCTCGGGCCGGGTGTGCATGCGAGAATCCCGTTCGTCACGGGGATCGAAGAATATCCCATCTTCCTCAAGACGCTCATTCTCGCGAAGAGCTCCAACGAGGGGTCGGCGGTGAACGACGAGATCAACGTGAACAGCGTGGAGGGTCAGCCGCTCGCGCTCGACGTGTCGCTGTCGTTTCAGCTCGACCAGTCACACACGCCGAAGCTGTACACGATGTTCCGAACGGACATCAACCAGATCACGCATGGCTTCGTGAAGCAGACGATTCGCCAGGCGTTGCAGGAGGTGGTGGGCACGGAGCCGGTTGCGGATGTGATCGGACCGAAGAAGGCGGAGGTGACGAACCGCGTGAACGCGCTGATCGCGAAGCATCTTCAGCCGCTCGGCTTCGACGTCAAGCAATTCACGATCAACGAGCTGCGCGCGCCACCGGCGGTGATGGAGGCGATCAACCAGAAGAACGTGATGCAGCAGCAGGCGTTGACGGCGCAGAACGAGCTGCAGAAGAACACGTTCAACGCGCAGGGCGATTCGATCAAGGCGGCGGGTCGCGCGAAGGCGATTACCGCGGAGGCGGAAGCGCAGGCGAGAGCGAACGAGTTACTCGCACGGAGCATCACGCCGACACTGGTGCAATACCAGATCGCGAACAAGTGGGATGGAAAGCTGCCACAGGTCAGTGGAGGAGGAACACCGCTCATCTCGCTCCCGTTGAGCAAGCCGTGAAGCGGTGAAGCCGTAAGGGTCTGATATCTCGACGGAGAGCGAGACCAGCGTCGAGAGGTCAGCATGAAAGAGGGCAGACGTGAGCAGAGGTTGTGCACTCACGTCTGCCATCTCCTAAGTGAGACTCAGTGTTGTCTCGGGTTCAACCATCGAGAATGCACTGGGCTTGCAGCGGTTCTCAGGCCTGACGACTCGGAATCTGCCTTCTCTATGCTTCCCTATCGCACGAACTGTTCGAATATCAGGCAGCTCAGTGCCGCGACGCCGATCCCACCGAACCAGCCGCCGATGACGTCGGTGCCCCAGTGCCAGCCGAGCGCCACGCGACTCGCACCGGTGAGTGCGATGATCACCACTGCTACCGCAATCGCGACCGGCAACGGCACGACCCCTTCGCGCACGAGCATGTATGCGCTCGTCGCGAGGACCGCGGTTGCGTTCGTGGTATGTCCGCTCGGAAAGGCGGCCTCGGTTTTCGCGCGCGCGAGTGCACCGGCCGGCCTGTGCCGGTGATAGAAAAACTTCACGACGTGATGCGTGATGATTCCGCCGAGCGAGGCTGAGGCGAGTGGGATGAGCATGCGGGTCGGCGGGCCGCCGCGGGCGAGCAGCAGCGTCGCGGCGGTGAGCGCAGCAATGGTCGGATGCACGAGGCGCTCACCGGGCAGTGTCGCAATGCTCGCGATGTGATGAACGCGCGCGCGATGCGTGATTACCCACTCCTCGAGCCTGTCGTCGAGCTGCTGCACGGCTGGCATGCGTGTCAGCATGCCGAGTGCGATGAGACTCACGAGCGCGATGAGCGCCAGCAGGAGAAAAGGGGACACTGATGAACGAACGTTCGAGGCGGCTCAGCGAATCGTCGAGGGTATCCAGCGACGGATGACGTCGATGACCTGTTCGCGGCTGAGTGGCTTGTCGAGCACGGCGACGGCGCCAGCCAGCACGCTGCGCGACTCGCTTCCAACGATACTCGCGATCACGACGGGCGTGCGCCTGAGCACCTCGTCCGCCTGCAGAATTCGAAGGACATCGAAGCCGCTGATCTTTGGCAATCGGAGATCGAGAAAGATCATGGCGGGTAGGAGCTCGCGGGCCATGCGCAACGCTTCCACGCCGGTTGACGCCTGCGCCACTCGGCAGCCGACGTCCTCGATGAGCTGCCCGAGCAGCAGCCGTGCGTCGGGATCGTCGTCGACCACGAGAATGATTGGCGGACTTCCGTCGGCGCGCGCGATCCGGTTGTCGGTCGGCGGCGCGATGGCTGGCATGCCGAGTGGTGTGGTGCGTCGCGACGTGCGCGGTGCGTCGCCAAGACGAATGGCCATTGTGGTGCCATGACCTTCGACGCTCGACACGGACAGCCGATGCCCCATCAAATCGCAGAGCGAGCGGGAGATGGCGAGTCCGAGTCCCGTGCCGCCGAAGCGGCGTGCGGTCATGGATTCCGCCTGTTCGAACACGTTGAAGATCGCGTCGAGCCGATGCTGTGGAATGCCGATGCCGGTGTCGCGCACGGAGAGCATCATCGGCGCGCCGTCGTCATCCACGTCGATGCGAACGACGACCTCACCGTGCTCGGTAAATTTGAGCGAGTTGCCGATGAGATTGATCAGGACCTGCTTCATGCGTGCGGCGTCGGTCTGCATCGAGCGCATTTCCGGTGGAATTTCCGCGCGCAGCTCCACCTGCTCAGCGATCTGTCCCTCGAGCTCGGCAATCGTCTCACGGACGAGTGTGTCGAGCATGACAGTGGAAAGGTCGAGCGTCATGCGGCCCGCTTCGATTTTCGAGAGATCGAGAATGTCGTTGATGAGTCCGAGCAGGTGGAGCCCGTTCGTGGCGATGCGGTGTGCGTAGGAGACTTCTTCGTCCGTCATCGCCTTCTGCTTGTTCTTCCGCAGCACGTTGGCGAAGCCGATGATGGAGTTGAGCGGCGTGCGCAGCTCATGACTCATGCGTGCGAGGAAGTCACTCTTCGCGCGGCTCGCCGCTTCGGCGGCATCGCGCGCAACGATGAGCTCGAGCTCGGCGCGCTTTCGCGAGGTGATGTCGCGAAAGTTCACCACGGCGCCGGAGAGGTGTCCGTTCTCGCGAATGGGTTGTGCGGCGTATTCGACTTGCAGCGGAGACCCGTCTTTCCTCCACAGCACTTCGTCCGCGACTTCGCACGGGCGTCCCAGCGTGGCAGCGAGGAGAATGGGGCATTCACTCTTGGGGTACGGCGTTCCGTCGAGCCGCGAATGATGCGTGCGCTCGTGCATCGGCTGGCCGATCAACTCGCCCGTTTCGTAGCCGAGCATTTCTGAGCCGCGACGATTGACGAAGGTGATGACGCCGCGCGCGTCGAGACCGTAGATGCCTTCGCCGGACGCGTCGAGCAGTTGGCGGATATTCGTGGCGAGCCGGTTGCGCTCTTCATTCGTCGCGCGCCGTTCGGTCACATCGCGCAGCGTGCCCATCGTGCCGGCGAGCTGGCCGTGTTCGTCGCGCACGGAGTGCGTGCTCGCCTCCACCCACCGATAGCCGCCGTTGCGATGAAAGTAGCGGACCTCGACGACGGTGCTCTCCACACTGCCGTCCCACAATGGCTTGAATGCATCGAGCAGCAGGCCGCGATCGGACGGATGGACGTATGACAGGTAGGGCGTTCCCAGACTCGAGTCCACCGTGTTTCCGGTGAGTGAGGTCCATGCCTGGTTGAGAAATGTCCAGACGCCCGAGACATCCGTGCGGAAGAAGACGTCCTGCAGCTGTTCGATCACCGAGCGGTATTTCTGTTCACTCAGCGCGAGGGCCTGTACGGCGGCTTCGCGCGCGGTGACGTCGTGCACGAGGACCATGCGTGCAGAGCGACCGTCGAACTCCAGTGGATAGGACGAAAGCTCGACCGAGAGCAGCGTGCCCGCCTTTGTACGATGCACCGAATTCGTGCTGTGCCAGCTCTGCGTCGCTATGTCGCGCAGTTGTGCCTCGAGATGCGCGAGTGCGGATGGTGGTCGAATGTCGCGAATGGTCATCGCGAGGAATTCGTCGTGCGACCAGCCGTACGTGCGCACCGCTGCTTCATTCACCTCGAGAAAACGGAGTGTGTCGCCGTCGTAGACCCAGGCGGGCTGAGGCGACAGCTCGAAGAGCGGACGATAGTGTTTATCGGCCGGTCGGGTCGAGCTGCTCACGTCATCAGGTTGGTGGGCGATTTCCGAGTCCATCGTGCGAGGGCAGCAGGGCGGCGCCTGACTATCTTGCAAGGACGCGTCGTCGCGCGCGAGTGGCGATTATGCGATTCCCATACCGAGGCTGGACCGAATGCCGGTGGTTCCATTCGAAACGCTGCCAGACTCCGCGCGTGTCTGGGTGTTCGGCAGCGACAGGTTGCTGAGCGAGGACGACACCAAGACGTTGCTTTTGGGAGTGGATGCGCATCTCGCGGAGTGGAAAGCACACGGCAATCCACTCACCGTCGGACGTGAGTGGCGTGACGGCCGATTTCTCATCGTCGCCGTGGACCAGAGTACGGCGGGAGCGACGGGATGCTCGATCGACGGGCTGTTTCGCGTGCTGCAGGAGCTCGAGCGGCAAGTGCGTGCGAATCTCGTGGGTGGGGCGCGGGTGTTCTATCGCGATGATCACGGCGTGGTGCAATCGGCGTCGCGCGACGAGGTGGGTGCGCTCGCGGCGAGCGCCGCAATCGCCGAGGACACTGTGATCTTCGACACAAGTCTCACTGACCTTGGGACGTGGCGCGCCTGCTTCGAGCGTCCCGCGAAGGACTCGTGGGTTCATGCGCTGATGGGCTGAGGGCGAGAACACTCGCTGCGTCCGCTGGCGATGAGACTGCCGACATGCGAGGTCTCGCTCGTGCGGATGCGTAGGAGAGCCGATACTCACGGGGGATACCTACAGCCATGATGAGGGCGGGGAACGACCGTGAATATCTTCGTCGCGCGACAGCCGATTTTCGATAGCAGCGAGAAGCTCTACGGCTACGAGTTGCTGTATCGGAGCAACGCAGTCACCACGATCGCGGGAAACCACGACGGCAACACGATGAGCGCTCGCGTGATCGCGAACGTCTTTCTGGGAATGGACCTCCGCCAGCTGACGGGCGAGCATCCGGCGTTCGTCAACCTCACGGGCGAGCAGCTTCTGGAGAAGACGTACCAGCTCTTTGATGCGAAGGACGTGGTCATCGAAGTGTTGGAGAGCTGCGACGCGACTGACGAGATGGTCGCGGCGGTGCAGGCGATGAAGGAGGAGGGCTTTACCATCGCGCTCGACGACTTCGAGCCCGAACAGAGCAACGTGCGTCTTCTCGAGTATGCGTCGATCGTGAAGATCGACGTCCTCAATCGCGACGACGACGTGATCCGGCGAGTCGTCGACTTCGTGAAGCCCTATGGCGTCCGCCTGCTCGCCGAGCGTGTCGAGACGGCCGAGGTGTATGCGCGATGCCGAGCGATGGGGTTCGAGTTGTTTCAGGGCTATTTCCACGCGCGGCCCGTGACGATCAGCGCTGAAGATGTGGAAGCAAGCCAAACGAGCACCATGCAGTTGCTCAACCTGTTGCGCGATCCCGATGCGACGGATGCCAACATCGAGCAGGGATTCACGTCGGACCCGGCGCTCTGTTACAAGCTGATGCGTATCGTGAATTCCGCGGCGATGGGATCGAAGGAAGTGAAGTCGGTGCAACATGCGGCGCGTCTCGTTGGCCGGGGCATGCTCTATCGATGGTTGTCGATTTTGTTCACGGCGTCATTTGCGGATGGAACGGACAACGCGCGGGAGCTGGTGCTCGTCGCGCTGGGACGTGGACGGCTCTGCGAGCTCGTGGCCTCGACCGCGCGGGGCGCCGTCGCGGCGGACGCGATGTTCATGACGGGATTGCTGTCGAGCATGGATGTGCTGATGCGCGTTCCGATGGAACGCGTTCTTGCCGGCATCAATGTGCCGGTGGCGGTCAGCAATGCGTTGTTGTTCCGGTCTGGAGAGCAGGCGCCGACGTTGATGCTTGCGGAGGCGTACGAGAGCGGCGACTGGGAGCAGGTACGGTCGTTGTCGGATCGGCTCGGGTTGGAGCCTGATGCGATTGGAGCGCTCTACGTCGACTCGGTGCGATGGGCGGAGGAGCAGCTCACTGGGCAGGCGGCGTGATCAACGGACCGACACTCGCTGCGGTGGCTCAGCCAAGGATGACAGATGGGTGACGTCATGTGCCGACCACCTTCGGGAGAGCGGGTGTGCGGATGGCGGGAATGGAGATGCTGTCGAGCGACGCGGGCGATTCGTTGAACGGAAGGATGATGGTGATGCGGCGGTTGCGCGGATCGTAGGAATCCGTGTCGATGCGTGTCGACCGGTCAGCCATTCCGCGCACTTCACGAATACGCATTGCCGTAACGCCAGTTGCTTCGATGACACGTCGCGCGGCGTTGGCGCGATCGGCCGACAACTCCCAGTTCGAATAGCTGCCGTTGAATGGGCGCGCGTCGGTGTGGCCTTCGATGACGATGGCGTTGGTGAGTGTCTTGAGCTCTCCCGCCACGATGCCAAGCAATTTCCTCATCACCGGTTTCATCTCGGCTGACGCGACGGGAAAGAACGTCTCGCCCTCGGTGCCTTCGGCGAGCTCGATGCGCAGTCCTGTCGGCGTCGTCACGATCTCGACGTTGGCGCCCAGCGCATCGAGTCCGGCCGCTGTGAGGCGGGCCTTGATCATCGCGCCGGTCTTCTGGAACTGCTCCTGCTGCTGCTGTCGGCTGACGAGACGAATTGCTGTCGTCTGTACGGAGCCTGGCGAGGTGCCCGACGAGATGGGGCTCGCGCCGGCGGAATAGCCTTTCTTGTAGCCGACGGGGTTGGAGAAATATCCTTCGATGGACTTCTTCAGATTCTCGTCCATGCCGAGGATCCACATCACCATGAAGAAGGCCATCATTGCCGTGACGAAGTCGGCGTACGCGACCTTCCACGATCCACCGTGGTGAGCCGCGTGGCCCTTCTTCCTGCGTTTGACGATGATGACTTTGGCGCCTGTCTTCGACACGTCAGGCCGCCTTGCGGCGCGTCAGGCCTTCCAGCTCGGCGAAGCTCGGACGTTCGGTGGGCTCGATGTTGCGGCGCGCGAACTCGACGCACGTCATTGGTGCATCGCCTCGTGCGAAGGAGAGCAGTGCCGTCTTGATGCAGCACATGTAGTCGTGCTCGACCTTGATGCGTGCTTCGATCGCCTTCGCGAGAGGATTGAATACGCCGTAAGCGAGCAGAATTCCGAGAAACGTTCCGACGAGTGCGCCGGCGACCTTTTCGCCGATCTCGCTGGCGGCACCACCGATGGAGCCCATCGTGATGACGACGCCGAGTACCGCGGCGACGATGCCGAATCCAGGCATGGCGTCGCCGATGGTCGTGATGGCGGAGGGCACAGCCATCGCCTCTTCGTGTTGCTTGTCGAGGTCGAGCTCGAGAATCTCGCTCAGATGGTGATCTTCGACAGCGCCGGTGAGCAGCACCTTCAATGTGTCCGAGAGGAAGCTCACCGCGTGATGATTGCCCTTGAAGATCGGATACTTCTTGAAGATGTCGCTGGTCTCTGGTGATTCGATGTGTGCTTCGAGGCCAACGAGTCCGTCCTTGCGTGCCTTCTGGAAGATCTCGAACAGCACCTGGAGCAGTTCGGCGTACGCCTTCCCGGAGTACGGGTTGGGCTTCAACAGACCGAGGAGCGACTTGAAGCTGCCCTTCACGACGGTCATGGGGTTCGCGACAAGGAACGCACCCAACCCGGCGCCGCCGAGAATGATGAATTCGGACCACTGCATGAGGACGGCGATTTTGCCGTGCTCCATGGTGAATCCAAAGAGGATGCTTCCGAATACGATGACCAGCCCGACGATGACGAACATTTGCTCTCCTGGCTCCGCGAGTCTCGTCGTGGAGGGTTAAAGGCGTTCTCCGTCTATTATCGGACTCGACGGTGAATGACTGGAGTGTTCGTCGCGAATGAATTTGGGCGACGTCCGCGAGTGCGTTACGCGCTACTCGCCGTCGGCAGGAGGCTCGATTGGCGGCTCTGCGGGTGCTTCGGCAGGATGCGAGAGCGACGACAGCCACTGGCTCGCCGACTCGGTAGCGTGGGCGCGGCGGTTTTCGGCCGCGACGGCGTCCACGATCTCAGAGCGGAGGATGGTAATGTTCGCCGGCGCTTCGATGCCGAGTCGTACGCCGCCGCGATCGCATGCGACGACGACAATTCTGATGCCGCCGTCGATGAGAATTGCCTCGCCGGGTGCGCGGCTGAGGATCAGCATGACTCAGGTGCCGATGGCAAGGAGCGTCTTGGACATTTCGTCGACGACCGAGATGATGCGCGCGGCGGCAGCGTAGGCCTGTTGCTGCTTGATCAGGTTCACGAGCTCCTCATCGGTTGCCACTCCGCTCACGGATTCGCGACGCGACTGCGATTGTCTCACGACCGCGTCCTGCGCTGTGGACAGATCGTTGATCTGGCTCGTCTCGAGACCGAGGTTCGTCACGATCTGCCGGTGAAACGATCCGAGCGACGTACTCGTGATCGCCGCGCCAGATGCATCATAGACCGTCACTATCGCATCGCGCAATCCAGCGAGTTGGTTGGCGACGGTGTTGTCGCCGGGTCCGGTAGACGTTCCACCGGACGCGACGATATTCGTGAGATTACTCAGCGACGCGTCGAGCGACATGCCATGCGCGGTCTGTGCCAGATCGCCAGTGCCTGCTGCGCCGTTCTGCGTAAAGAAGTTGCCGCCGGCTCGGGAGACTGGCGGCGTGCCGCTGTACGCGAGTCCTGATGTGTGAATGGCGTTGACTTCGCGAACGATGCTTCCGGCCAGCGCATCGAGCGCGTTCATGACATTGGGAATGCGCGTATTGATCGCATCCAGATTTGCGCCGATGCTGCCGCCGCTGTTGGGTAGCGGAGACGTGTCGCCGACGATGGTGACCGCGGCGACCGACGTGCCTGCCGTGGTGAGCTGATGCACGTTGTCGCGATCAACGAGCAGATGGCCCGACGCATAGACGGCTACGCTTCCATCGCTGTGCTCGACCACCTGACTTCCAATCAACGACGATAGCTGGTCGAGTGCGCGATCGCGCTCGTCGCGCAGATCGTTGGCGGAACGATGATCAGCCTCTCCCGACGTAATGGCGGGATTGAGCTGACCGATTCTCGTAAGCAGCGAATTCACTTTCGAGACGTCGGCGTCGAGTCCCGTGCGGGCACTCGCGGACACGTCGTCGAGCTGTCGCGCCGATTGATTGAACATCGTTGCGAGTGCTGTTCCACGCGCGCCGACTGCCGAACGAGCGACGGAGCTGGATGGATCACTGGCGAGATCGCTCCATGAATTCCAGAGCGCATCCATCGCGGAGCTGAGCCCCGTGGCCGACGGCTCGCCGAGCACTGATTCAACGCGGCCGAGCATCACACTGGTGGCGGAGCTCCCGGAGGCATCGCTCGTTGCGGCGCGCGTCTGCGCGTCGAGCAGCGCGTCACGACTGCGTGTGATGCCCTGAACGACGACGCCGGTTCCAATGCTTCCATACGACAGCGTCTCGGGCGTGTTCGCTGCAAAGCGAACCGTCTGCGCGGAATATCCGACAACGTTGGCGTTGGCGATGTTGTGCGACGTCGTCTGCATGGCGACCTGCTGCGCCTGCATGGCCGTGCGCGCGATGCTGAGAATTCCGGCGAGCGAGCTCATGTCATGCCCGTCTGTTGAGTATGCCGATGGCGCGAGTATCCGAGACGGGATCGCGTCCTCGCGCATAGGTGGGAACGGGCGGTGCGCCGGCGAGCGTGCGAAGATAGTTGTCGCCGCTGGCGAGGGCGTGGCGGAGCACGTGACGATTGATTGCGACTTCGCGCGACAGGGTGCGCGCCGCATCGTGCAGCGCAGTGCGGAGCACGCGAAGAGAATCCGTCATGCGATCGCCGAGCACGTCGTCGAGCGAGTCGAGTGGAAGCTCTTCGCGTTCGCCGAGCATTGCATTGAGCGCGCTGCGGCGACGTCGCGACTCGGCGAGCGTGCCGAGGACGCGATGTGTCGTGAAGACCGTATCGTCGAGCGCCTGCATGTCGTTGACGGCAACGGCTTCGCGCTGGCGCAGCATGAGGGAGACGAGCTCCTCGATCAGCGACACTTCGCTGGCGATTGCGTCGCCGATCATTTCCGTCGAGGGAATGCGGGCCGGCGGCATTGCTTCGACCATGGACATCGGACGTGCGCTCATCGGCTGCCGGTTTCCGGAGTGGACGGTGTGGGGGAAGCCTTCAGCGCTCCCGAGAGCTGTCGCACGACTGCGTCGCTCAGCGATCCCGCTTGCTGCCATTGTGCCGGTGCGAGCTCGGCGGCCTGCTGGTCGAGCATGTCGCGAAACATTGCTTCGCCTTGTCCGCCCGACATGAGTCCGTCCTGCGGCACGGTCGCTCGCATGGCCTTGAAGAGCTGTTCAACGAATACGGATTGCAACGATTGCGCGGTTTGGCGAAGCGCTTCACGCGGATCTGTGCCGGGTGCCGGACGCGCCGAGCGCCCGAGCGCGTGTTTCGGCGTCGGCGCGGTGTGCAACGTCCCTTCGACGATCGTCATCGGACCACCACCTCGGCAGAGAGTGCACCAGCGCTGTGCAGCGCTTCGAAGATTGCAGCGATGTCGGCGGCGGGTGCTCGCATGGCATGCAGCGCGATTGCGACGCTGGACGCCTGAGTCCCAGTGGCCACTCGCATTCCACCTGGAGTGTCGGCAACGGGTGCGACATTCTTGACAGTTGTGTCCGGCGTTGCGGGCGCTCCGCCGACGGAGAGTGTGAATCCGCCGTGCGAGACGATAGCGTCGCCGATGACGAGATCTCCGCCGGCGACGATCGTTCCGTCGCGCGCGTCGATGACGAGTCGCGATGGAAGACTGGAGCGAACGCGGAGGTCGCGAATGCGCGTCAGTATGGCAGCGCGGTCCTGTTTGTCGTCCGGCTTCATCGCGAGCAGAATCGAGCCCGGATCTTCGACCGACGCGGACTTGTCGCCGAGCTCCTTGTTGATTGCGGCAGCGATGCTGGATGCTGTGCCAACGTCGGGATCGCGCAGGAGCAGTCGTGACATCGTTGCGAACTGCGGCTTGGGCAGATCGGCCTCGAGCAAACCGCCTGTCGGAATGCGCGCGGCATTTTCTGCCGAGTATCGCATGCGTGTCGTGGATCCCGTGCCGCTGGTGGTCAGAATGGCGCCCTGTGCAGAGCCCATCGGCTGTCCACCGACATCCGCGAGGAGAGGTGTCATCCAGAGCACGCCACCACGAAGAGAGCGTGCGTCGCCGACGGACGCGATGTTGACGTCGAACTTTCCACCGGGGCGCAGGTATGGCGACACTTCGGCGGTGACGAGCACCGCGGCGACGTTGCGCATGCGAACGATGTCGCCTGGCACCTGAATGTCGAAGCGGCGGAGCAGATTGATGACCGATGTGACGGTCATGCCACCTTCCCGAGCGCCGGTAACGCGGTCGCCAGTGTTATCGAGACCAATGACGAGGCCGTAGCCCATCAGTCGGATCGGCACCGCATGTTCGTCAACGGTGAGATCGCGAATTTTGATGTCCTGTGCGTGCACTGGCGCGGCGATGAGCGCGGCGACGATGGCCGCGGCGATCGCTTTCGAAAATGCTCGAAGTGTGTTCATGGCCAGAATACCGAGACGAGGCGGCCGATGATTCCGCCGCGTGTCGCGCCGAGATCGCCGGAGAGTGTGTAGAGGATCTGTGCGTCGGCGATGCGTGAGCTGACGACGGTGTTGGCGTGCGAGATGTCTTCGGAGCGAACGAAGCCGGTGAGTGTCAGCAACTGCTTGTTCTTGTCGACGTCCACTGTGCGCGTGCCTTTCACTTCGAGCACGCCGTTTGGTGCGATGCTCGTGATGCGCACGGTCATCTCGCCGCGAAACCGGAGGTCGCGTGATGCATTGCCGGTCTGACGTGACGAGGCGGTCTTGTCGGTGCCCACCTTGACGTCGACGCCGACGGCCATTGCGCCCGGCGGCTGAATGTCGAGCGCGTTCTGTCGCGATTGCACGTCGCTGCCGCTCTGGCCTTTGTTTGCCGAGGCGAGCGTCTGCTCATCGACGAGCACGGTGATGATGTCGCCGACAACGTACTCTCGGCGATCTGAGGTCCACGAGTGTCGGATGGGCGTTGCCAGCGCTGGCTGCGCAACCGGTGCCGCTGCTGCCACCGGCGCCTGTGCCGAGGACGTCACTGCCGGGGCAACCATCAAAAGCGCGAGTGCTGCGCCGCGAAAGCTGAGGAGTGTCATCGCATGTCCACGCGAACGCGTCCAGCGCCGATCACAGAGCCTTGGATCGAGCCTAACGCGGGAAGGCGAACGGTGACGCGATCGTTCTCGTGACCGGCGTTCGCGGCGGTGCCGTGCGTGGTGACGAGAATCGATCCGTGGCGCCATGTCAGCTCGACAAGCTCGCCTGCCTTCACGAGCTCGGGTTTCATTATCGCTGGTGCTTTCAACGCTTCGCCCGTGACGACTTTGCGCCGAGTGGTCCAGCCGATGAGCGAATCGCTTTCGCTCGCGGGTGTGAAGACTGTGTTGAGTGTCGCGACAGAACTAGGCAGCGCATGCGCGATGCGAGTCTTGGGTTGTGAATACGCAATGTCGGCCGACGTGAGCGTGGTACCACGAGGGATGTCGCGAGCGGCAACGGGCTGCAGCTCGGGTGCGACGTCGGCGGTGATGGTGTCGTTGCTCTGCCGAGTCATGCTGGTGCTCGTGGTTTGCGCATCCTGGCTTGACGCGAGGACGGGAAGTGTTCCCATCATGGCGGCGACGGTGAGCTGCCGTATGGAGTGCTGGGTCGTGCGATGCTGCAGCATTACCGCACCAACTCGTTGGCGACTTGCGACATCTCGTCGGCTGCCTTGATGGCCTTTGAATTGAGCTCGTATGCGCGCTGTGCTGAGATCATGTCCACCATCTCCTGCACGACTTCGACGTTACTGCCCTCGAGGCTGCCCTGCAGCAGCAGTCCCATGCCTTCGTCGCCCGGGAAACCGGCGACTGCCTGACCCGACGCCGGGGTCTCCGTAAAGAGATTTCCGCCTTCCGCCTGAAGACCGGAAGGATTCGTGAATCGTGCGATCTCGATGCGTCCGAGCTCCACTGTTTCCTTGCCGGATGGTGAGTAGCTCACGACTCCGGTTTTCGAGATGCTGACGCCAGTCGCTTCGGCGGGAACGCGAACGCCGGGAATGACCTGATTGCCGGCGTTGGTCGTGAGCACGCCCTGATCCGAGATCTGGAAGCCGCCGTCGCGCGTGTAGGCAGTGCCGCCGTTGGCGAGCTGAATCTGGAAATAGCCTTCGCCTTCGATGGCGACGTCGAGCGGACGTCCGGTGGTTTCGAGTGTGCCCTGCGCATTCTCGCGAAGCACTCCGGCGAGGTGCGTTCCGCGTCCGACCTGAATTGCGGTCGCCGTGTTCGCGTCGGGACCACCGATCACGCTCGCCTGCTGGATGGTCTGATAGAGTAGATCCTCGAACTGCGCACGGCTTCTCTTGAAGCCCGTCGTGTTCACGTTGGCGAGATTATTGGCAATGACTTCGGTTCGCGTCTGCTGCGCCATCATGCCTGTCGCGGCGGTGCGGAGTGCGGGATTCATGAGCGGTATTTGTTGAGTGGGTTGCCAACGCGAAGCGAGATCATGTCGCCGGCCTGCCGAGCTGACTCGTGGCCGTTTCGCGAATGTGATCGAGCACTGAGATCGATTTTTCGACGGCGGCGTACGCGCGCTGAACGCTGATCATGTCGACGAGGCCTCCGAGTGAATCCACATTGGATTCCTCGACGAACCCCTGGCGGACGTCACGCTGTTCAAGCGGAACGATGGTGCGCGTCGCACCCGGAACGAGTAGCATGCCGCCTTCATGTGCGAGGCCGACATTGTTCGGTGCGCCTTCAATGCGAAGATGATCGACGAGCTTTCCGCCGACTGAAACTCCGCCTTGTCCGTCGATGGAGAGCGGTCCCGCGCCAACCGCGATCGCGCCATTGTCGCCGAGCAGACGATGTCCATTCTGGTCGGCGAGAAAGCCCGCCTGATCGACGCGAAGATGTCCGCCGCGCGTGAAGCGCTCACCGGAATCCGTTTGCGCGACGAGAAAGCTGTCGGTGCCAAGCGCGACATCGAGTGGGGCGCCGGTTCCGTGCATTGCGCCGACGCGACGGTCCGTGGCAGTGCCAATTACCGGTCCGCCATCCATCAGCATGGTAAATGCGCGCTCGGCCTTGAAGCCATCGGTCGAGACGTTGGCGAGGTTGTTCGCCGTTACTTCCTGGCGACGTTCCCAATAGCGAAGTGCGCTCGAGGCGCTTGTCATTCCATTCAGGGGCATTTGATCATCTCGGCGGGAGCGGACTCGTTCGTCCGCTGGTGCCCTCCATCAAGGCAGGGGTCGTGCCCGACAGGCTCTTCCGGTTGTCGCTACTTCAAGTGCGTTGGTACCAGTGCTTTGGGTCGATTCAGCACTGCATGCTCAGCTGCACGCGACCCGGCAATTCATTCCGTATGCGGACACATCTGCCGCATGTGCCGAGCAGGAGCTTCCACTGCGCATGCCTACGCGTGCGCCGCAATTGCCCTTGGCGGCGTGAGCACCTTGCGCAGACGGCTGATCGCCTTCGCGCTGATCTGTGAGATGCGCGATTCACTCACGCCGAGGATCTGTGCGATCTGGCTGAGCTTGAGCTCCTCGAAGTAGTAGAGCGAGAGGACGGTCCGTTCCTGCTCCTTGAGGCCGAGAATTGCGGCGCGCAGCTGTACGAGATCTTCTTCGCGCGTCAGTCGCGTGTCGACGCCTTCGTCGCGATTGTCCGTGAGAAACCTTGTCGGCGACGGCATCGCATCCTCGCCCTCGGCGGACGTGCGCTCGAGCGGCACTTGTACGGTGGCTTCGATGTCGGCTTCCCAGCGCCACAACGTTGGCGTGTCGACGCCGAGGTGATCCGCGAGCTCGCGATCAGTCGGATCGCGGCCGAGCACGCGCATGAGGGCCTCTCGTCCGCGTGAGAGCTCGCGACCCTTGCGGCGAATGGAGCGCGGGACCTGATCCTGGCGACGCAGTTCGTCGAGGATCGCCCCGCGAATGCGCGGCACGGCGAAGGTGCTGAACGCGAGTCCGCGCTCGGGCTCGAAGGTGTCGAGCGCAGCCATCAAGCCGAACACTCCGGAGCTCACCAGCTCATTGAGGTTCGCTTCGGCGGCGAGCGTCTTGAGCAATTGATGCGCGACATGATACACGAGACTCAGATGCTCATTGATGAGGCGGTCGCGCGCTTCGACGTCGCCGGCTGCGAATTTGGTCCAGTCAGTGTGATTCTTCATTTTTGACTCCATTGTTCCACAGAGGGGAAAGTCGAAGTGGCGGTGAACATCGTGTCGTCGGCGCCGAGTGCGGGCAGGATGCGCCGCGCAACGGCAAGCATTGCGGTAAAGGCAGGCGAGCCATCGGCTGCATCACCGATGGGCATCGCGGCACCGAGTGCGGCGCGGAGGCACGCGTCGTCGGGCAGCGAGCCGGCAAGAGAGATGCTCTTCTCGAGAAATTGCTGACACGCGTCGGACATTCGTGCGAGTGCGTCGCGCGCAACTGCGGCATCATGTCGGCTGACCAGCACGCTGCAGCGGACGTTGGCTGCGCGCTGTGCAAAGACCTTGATGAGTGCGTAGTTGGCGGCGAGCGAAATGCGATCAGCGTCGCTGACGAGCATGGCGACGCCTGCACCCGCGAGCGTTGCGGCGAGAATGTTGTCGAGCCGCGATCCGGCGTCCACGATTACGTGATCGTATTCAGCCGACAGGGGAAGCAGCCGCTCGAACGGCGTGCTGCGCTGCGCGGGAGTGAGCGCCGTCTGATCAGCGTGCGCCGGACGACTCGCGACGAGCGAGAGGTTTTCGGCGAGCGGAATGAGTACGCTGCTCGCGGCGACGGTTGGATCGCGCAGGGCGTCGAGTGAGAGGGTGGGACGCACACCGAAGAGCATGTGCAGCGCACCGTTTCCTTCATTGCCATCGATGAGCAACACGCGACGGCCTTCGTTTGCGCACACGAGCGCGAGCAGCGACGCGGCGACCGATGTTCCGACACCGCCTTTGCCGCTCGCGACGACGACGACGCGATTGCGATCCACCGCTACGGGCAGATGTCCAATGACGGCGCTGCCTGGCACGCGGCTACGCGGCATTGGCAAGCTCCCACATCGCGATGGAGTCCAGCTTGATGTGCGCCGGAAGCTCGGACAGCGAGATGATCGGCAGGTTCGGCAACACCGGCTCGACGAGTCGGCGGATGCCGACGCGAAGATTTGGCGAAGTGAGTAGCGGAACGGCGCGGCCATCTGCGCCGTTCATGCTCGAGAGCGTGTTGAGATCGCGAAGGAGATTCGCGAGCGTGTCGGGCGTGAGCATCTGCGACATCGGCTGATTGGCGCGCGGACTGAACAACCCAGTCAGCGACGACTCGAGCCGAGGGCCGAGGGTGATACCGCGTACCGCGCCGCGATCGTCCATGTAGAGGCGCGCGATGACGTTCGTGAGCCCGCGCCGCACATGCTCCGTGAGCAGCTCGGTGTCCTTCGTCTGCTCGGCGGCATCGGCGAGCGCTTCGAGAATGCTGACGAGATCGCGGATCGGAATGCGCTCGCGAAGGAGACGCTGAAGCACGCGGTGCAGTGTGCCGAGCGACAGCTTGCCCGGAATGACGTCGTCGACGAGGGCGGGGTGTGATCGCTTGAGCGTATCGATCATCTGTTGCACATCCTGGCGTCCGAGCAGCTCAGCGGCGTTGCACTTGAGCTTCTCCATCAGATGCGTGGCGACGACCGTCGTCGGCTCGACGACGACGTAGCCTTTCGACTCGGCTTCGATGCGTCGTCCGGCGGCGATCCATCGCGCGGGCATGCCGAAGCTTGGATCGACTGTCTCCATGCCGTCGACGGTGCCGTACACGCGGCCCGTGTCGAGCGCCATGAGAAAGCGCGGCATGATCTCGAAGCGCGCGATCTCGGAGCCGCGCAGCTTGATCACATACTCATTCGCGGGAAGACGAATGTCGTCGCGGATGCGAATGGGTGGAACGAGGATGCCGAGATCGAGCGCGGCCTGCTTGCGAAGAAGCGTGATGCGCTCGAGGAGATCGCCGCCCTGCTTTTCGTCGACGAGCGGAATGAGCGCGTAGCCGACTTCAATTTCGATGGGGTCGATCTGCAGGAGATCGGTCATCGGGTCCATCACTGGCGCAATCAGCGGAACAGAATCGCGCGCGACCTGCTCGGCGGTGATGCGCTTCTTCGTCGCCTGATCGGCTGCGCGGCCAAGCAACGCGATTGCGCCGCCGAGGACGAGGAAGGGAATCTTCGGAAGGCCGGGGACGAGCGCGAACAGGCCGAGCACGGACGCGGCCATGTACATCGCGCGCGGGTGTGCACCGAGCTGGTTCGCGACCGTGGTGCCCATCTTGTCGCCGCCAGCTGCGTGCGTGACGACGATGCCCGCGGCGGTGGAGATGATGAGCGCCGGAATCTGTGCGACGAGTCCTTCGCCGACGGTGAGGATGGTGTAGTGCGAGAGCGCCTGGCTCATCGGCAGGCCGCGCTGCACGACCCCGATGAAGAATCCGCCCACGACGTTGATGAACGTGATGAGCAGGCCGGCGATCGCATCGCCCTTCACGAACTTGGACGAGCCATCCATCGCGCCATAGAAGTCGGCGGCGCTCGCAACTTCTTCGCGGCGTCTTCGTGCGACGGTTTCGTCGATCAGGCCAGCAGAGAGATCGGCGTCGATGGCCATCTGCTTGCCCGGCATCGCGTCGAGGGTGAAGCGCGCCGCAACTTCCGCAACGCGTCCCGCACCCTTGGTGATGACGATGAAGTTGATGCCGACGAGAATGAGAAAGAGCACGAGCCCGACGGCGTAGTTGCCGCCGATGACGAACTCGCCGAACGACTGGATGATCGCTCCCGCATGTCCCTGTCCGAGAATCAACCGCGTCGAGCTGACGTTGAGCGCAAGCCGGAACAGCGTGAGGATCAACAGCACCTGCGGAAAGGAGCTGAACTCGAGCGGGTCAGTTGTGTTGAGTGAAACGAGCAGCACGATCAGCGACGAGCCGATGCTGGCGGCAATGAGCAGGTCGAGGATCATTGGCGGCAGCGGCACCATCAACAGCGCGACGATGCCGACGACGCCAATGCCGAGCGCGACTTCCGCTCCCTTGTGTACGCCGGGTGCCGTGGTGCGCGTGGTCATGCTGACGCACTCCCGATCCACGATCCGCGCGAGGCGCGAGTCTTCAGGACGTAGGCGAGAATCTCAGCGACCGCGACATACATCTCGACGGGGATGAGCGTGCCGACGCGTGCTGTCTTCACGAGTGCGCGCGCAACGGGCTTGTTCTGCACGATGGGCACGCCGGCTTCGAGCGCGATTGCCTTGATGCGCTCGGCGACGAGGCGCTGGCCGATCGCGAGTACATAGGGCGCAGGTGCGCGAGTGGGATCGTACTTGATGGCGATGGCGATGTGAGTCGGATTCACGATGATGACGTCAGCGGTGGGCACATCGCGCAGCATCTGGCGCCGCGCGTAACTGCGAGCGATCTGGCGCCGACGTCCCTTCACATGGGGATCGCCGTTCTGCTGCTTGTCTTCCTGCTTGATCTCTTCCTTCGACATGCGGAGCTCTTTCTGGAAGCTCCACCACTGCCACACGTAGTCGCTGATGGCGAGCAGCATGTAGGCGCCACCCGCGGTGAGCAGCAGGTGCACGCTGTAGTGGCGCACCATCGGCAGCAGTGCCATCGGTGATTCTTCCGCCAGCCGCAGCGCATCGGGCATGGCCGAGCGCAGCGCGGCGTACACGACACCACCAATCAGCCCGACCTTGCCGAGCTGTTTCACGAGCTCGACGATCGCCTGGACGCCAGCGATGCGCTTGAAGTTCTTGAGTGGATTCAGCTTTCCGAAATCCGGCGTGATCGGCGTGATCGACAGCACGCCGCGCGCTTGCGCAGCACTGATCGCGAGCGACACGAGTGCCATGGCGCCGAGAAACGCTCCGATCGCGGCAAGCATGCGCCAGCCGATGTCACGGATGATGACCGTGGCGGATCCTTCGTCGAGCGGCATGCTGCCGATGTTCGACAGCACGTTGGTGGCTGTGTTGACGATGGCGCCTGCGAGCGGAACGCCCGCGGTGTTCAACACGAGTGCGCTGCCGAGGAGGAGCACCGCAACCGTCATTTCCTGACTCTTCGGTATGCGTCCTTCTTCGTGCGTCGAGGTCTTCTTTTGCTCGCTCGCTGCTTCGGTGCGTTCTGCGTCGGAGTCGTTTGCCATCGCTACCTGGCGCCGGCGAGAGCGCCGAGCGAATGGGTGAGGACGGCGTTGTAGAAGTTGGTCCAGCCGTTGAAGAACAGCGCGATCACCGGAATGGTCGCGGCAAACGCCATGAGGCCGGCGAAGATCTGCAGCGGGAATGCGACGGAGAGGATGTTGAGCTGAGGTGCTGCGCGACTGAGAATGGCAAGAGCGACGTTCGCGATGAGCACCACCGCGATGACTGGTGCGGCGAAGCGGAGGCCGAGGCCGAAGAGTTGTGTGCCTGTTGCGACCATCGCGCGAGCGCCGCCTGCGAGGTCGAGCGTCGCGCCGATGGGGATGATGCGCGTGCTCGAGGCGACGGCGTCGAGCATGACGACATGTGCGTCGAGCGCGAGCATGAGCGTGATGGCGAAGAACGACGTGAACTGGCCGAGCGCCGGTCCCTGCGTGCTCGTCATCGGATCGAGAATCGCTGCACCGGAGAGTCCGGTCTGAATTGCGATCAATTCACCTGCCGCATCAGCTGCGCCGACGAGCAGCGCGGCACCGAGTCCAATGGCGAAACCGATCATCGTTTCGCCGAACGCGTTGGTGAAGCTGAGCGACACACCGGCGATCGCGGATGCGCGCGCGGCGGGCTGCAACAGCACGGCGAAGAGGACGATGAGCGCTGCCTTGAGCGACGCAGGCAGCGGCTTGGCGGAGAAGATCGGCGCGATGAGCACGAGTCCGCCCACGCGCAGGCCGAGCAGCGCGAGTACGGTGATCGATCCACGACCGAAGGGATCGAACGGCGCGACGATCTCGGGGGCAAACATCAATTGGCCAGCTGCGGAATGCTGCGAATGATCTCGGCGGTGTACTTCACGAGCGTCTGCAGAATCCACGGCAGCGCAAGGAGGAACACTGCGGCGACGGACAGCAGCTTCGGCACGAATGCGAGTGTCTGTTCCTGAATCTGCGTGACCGCCTGCACCACGCTGACCGTGATGCCGACGAGCAATGCGACGATCAGCATTGGCGCGGACACCATGAGCGCGGTGGTGATCGCAGTGCGCGCGAGGTCGACGACGAGTTGATGATTCATGGCGCTACTTGAAGCTCGCGACGAGGCTCTGCACGATCAGCGTCCAGCCGTCGACGAGCACGAAGAGGAGCAGCTTGAACGGCAGGGAGATCATTGCGGGCGGCAACATGAACATGCCCATGCTCATCAGCACGGAGCTCACGACGACGTCGATGATGATGAATGGAAGGAACAGCGCGAAGCCGATCTGGAACGACGTGCGCAGCTCGCTCGTGACGAACGCCGACATCAGCGTGATGAGCGGAACCTCGGCGACCGTCTTGGGCCGCACGCCCTTGCTCAACTCGACGAAGACCTGCAGATCGTGATCGCGCGTCTGGCGGAGCATGAAGGCGCGGAAGGGTTGCACGCCGCGCTCGAGCATGACACTCTGCTCGATCTCCCCGTTCATCCAGGGCTGCAGTGCGTCGCGATTCACGGCGGTGAGCGTCGGCGCCATGACGAAGCCCGTGAGCATCAGCGCCATTGCGGCGACGAGATTCGCTGGCGGTGCGTTCTGTGTGGCGAGGGCCGTACGAAGGAAGTGCAGCACGATGAGAATGCGCGTGAAGCTCGTCATCATGAGCAGCAGCGTGGGCAGCAGCGTGAGCAGCCCCATCATGACGACGATGCCGACGGTGCCGCTCAGGTGAAATCCGTCGCCTTTGTCTCCGCCAACGCGGACGTCCATTTGCGGAACGAGCTTCGCGATCGCGAGATCGCCCGCCTTGCTGATGATTGGCGTGGCAGGTACGGCCTTCGTCGCGAATACAGCTGCGCCCTTGCCGGCAGGCGCTTGCGTCTTGGCCGCAGCGGCGGCGGATGTCTTGGCGGCTGTAGCGGTCGTCGCCTGGGGCGTGACCTTTACAGCGGGCGCGGCGACAGCGGGAACGGTTGGCGCAGTTGCCGGCGGAGTGATGCGCCGAGTGACGGGAGCTGCTGGCTGCTGCGCTGTCGCGAGCGTTGCCGACAGCAGCGTGATGACGATCGCAGTGCCGATGGGAAGTCCAAGTCCGCGCACTGCAGCGGTGAACGCAGTGCGAAACGCCGGCGCAATCGTGTTTGCAGCAGCGGGCTCGGGTCGCTCGATCGCCGCGATGTCCTGATCGTTGAGCTGGAAGAGGCGGTTTACGCCCCCTTCGCCAACGGTGACGGCGACGTAGCGCGAGCCGATCTGCACGACGGCGATACCCTGTTTGGGTCCAAGCGAGAGCCGTTGCACGATCTGCATTGGCAACCGTCCGCGACCGCCGGTTGCGCCAGGTGCAAAGCGCTTGAGCAGTTGCAGTGCGGCGCCCAGCAACACGAGTACGAATGCCAGCGAGAGAAGGATTCCCAACGATGCGCCGAAGCTCATGACGCGAGTATCGCGCTTGCCTGCCCCGAGGAGACGATGCGTGTGATGCGCACACCGAAATGATCGCCGAGCACGACGACTTCGCCTTCGGCGAAGCGGCGGTCGCCGACATAGATGTCGATCGGTTCGTCAGCGAGACGCTCGAGCTGAATCACCGAGCCGCGGCCGAGTCGCAGCACTTCCTGCACCGTCATGCTCGTGCGTCCGAGCTCGATGGAGATCGGGAGCGTGAGGTCGAGAAGCATCGACAGAGAGACTTCGCCGTTGCTGACAGTACCGAGACCAAGCTCGGCGAAGCTTGGCGCCTCGGCGGTCTCTGTGCTGCGGTCGGATGATGCGGCGCTGGATGACGCGCTCTTCATCAGTGCGTCGAGCTCTGATTGATTCATGCGGTGTCAGTGGTCGGAGCGCTCTGTGGCGCGTCAATGGAGTCGAGTACGCGAACGGCGAGCTTGCGTCCTACTCGCCCGCCCGTGCCCATGAAGCGGGGCGTGGAGCCGATCATGATCTTGAATGGCGAATCGGTGACGATGCCCGTGGAGAGCACCATTCCCTCTTTCAGCTCGGCCAGCCGACGGATCGGCAGCCGGAACTCGGCGAGTCGTGCGCTTACGGCGACGCGCGTGGCGCGCAGCTGAGATTCCGTGGATTCGCGCGTGACACGCACTTCTTCCTCGGAGCCAACCGACTGGATGGTGTGACTGCGTGTCGGCGCGGATGCGAAGAACTTCTCGAGCACGGTGAGCGGCAGGCACATCGAAATGGTGCCGCTGCGCTCCGCGAACGTTGCTGCGATGTTCACGACGAGCACCGACTCTTCACTGCTGCATGCCTGGAGGATTTCGGGCACCGACTCGAAGCCGGCGAGCGACATCTCGAGCGGCAGCAGCTCCTGCCACGTTTCCTGCACTTGCTGCAGCACGCGGTCGGCGACGACGCGAAGCGCCATGCGCTCGATCGGCGAGAGTGCGCGCTCGAGAATCGTCGGGCCGCCACTACCGCCAAACAGGCGATCGACGAGGAAGTACGACAGCTCGAGACCAAAGTCGATCACGCCCTGCTGTCCGCCCGCGTCCTTGATGCCAACGAGGTAGGCGCAGCATGGCGAATTGAGAAACAGTGTGTACTCGCCGAAGGAGATCTGATCGACGCTTTGCAGCTTGAGCTCGACCTGACCGCGCACGCGCGTGATGAGCCACCCTTCGAGCGACTTCACGAGACGCTCGTACATGACCTCGAGCGTGCGCATGCGTCCCTGCGACACGCGGCTTGGCCGGCGGAAATCGTAGATCTGTACATCGTGACTGCGCGCCGTCTGCACCTGACCAGAGCCACCACCGGATGGTCCGATGATTCGGTCGATGTCGTCTTGCGCGAGAGCTTCGGAGGGATGGAATGCCATGTCGTTCGCTCTCACTGAATGACGAACTGTGGAAAAAACACGCGCTTCAACGAACCCTTTGGAAGCATTGGCGAGAGCGCGACGATGATCTCTTTTTTCAGCGAGTCTCTAAAGTCAGTGCGCGTGAGCTCGTCGACGGTCTTTCGGCCGAGCAGCGTGAGAAGGACATCGCGCACTTCCGTGTCTTTTTCCTTTAGGATCGCGACGGCGCCGGCGTCCTTGACCTCGATCGTCGCGTTGACCATCAGAAAGCGAGTGCCGCCAGTTCCGGCCGGGTTGAGCACGAGGTTGTCGACGACGTGCAATGTCGACGGACCGGCTTCGCCCTTAGCTTCGCCCTTGGCTGCGCCCTCGCCGGTAGCTTTCTCGCCCGCGGCAACAGCAATTGGTGCGGCAGCGCGCTTTGTGAGTCGTGGCCCGACGACGAACAGTCCGGCGCCTGTGCCGAGCGCGAGTCCGAGCACAACGATTCCGATGAGCGCGAACGGTTTGCCCTTTTTTGCCTCGGGAGCGTCAACGATCGGCGCTTGTGTGGCGGATTCCATCTAAGGCGGGGTGGGGGATGGTGCGGGAGCGTGGAGGAGGGAACAGCGATTCGCTCGACTCCCTTAATGGCAGGGCGCATACCATCCACGCGCTCGCCTGCTCATCTCGCGCAATCACGTCCGCGCTAACGACTTAGCTTGTCGCGGCGATCGCGCGTGTCCAACGGCCGGGCAGGACGAACACGGATGAGCGGCATGAATTGCCGCATCTGACATGGCGTCTTTTACCGCGGGGCGGAACGGCAAAGAGACCGGCCTCACAGCGAGGCCGGCCTCTTTACAACGCCGCTACTGCTTGAGCGCGACCAGCTCCTGCAACATCTGATCGCTCGTAGTGATCACTTTGCCATTCGCCTGGAAACCACGCTGCGCGATGATCATGCTCGTGAACTCCTGCGCGAGGTCGACGTTCGACATCTCGAGCGCACCGCTCGTGATCTCCGCCTGAGCGCCTTCGAGCGCGTAGCCGAGGACGGCGTTGCCGGAGTTGCCCGACTCGGTGTACATGTTGTCGCCGCTACGCACCAGCCCGCCCGGATTGTTGAAGTCCGCCAGCGAGATCTGGCCGAGTGCGACCGTCGTGCCGTTGGTGAACGCGCCGGAAATGATGCCGGCACGATCAATGGAGAAGGTGGACAACGCACCAGCGGCGTAGCCATCCTGATCGCGCAGCAACGCGTTGTTCGCACCGGCGAACTGCGTCACTCCACTGCCCGCGCCAAGACTGCCGCCAGTGGGATCGATCGTGACAACCACCGGCGACGCGCCGTCTGAAGGGACGAACGAAATCTGCGGCGCAACGAAGCCCGTCGTGTCCAGCGTTCCGTTCGCGTTGAACGTGAAGGGATGCGTTCCCGCGATCTCGGTGACAGCGCCAGTAATCGCGAGGCCGGCTGGATTCACCTGCCAATCCCACGTGTTCTGGCCGGTCTTCCACATCACGACCTTCAACTCCTGCTTGGTGCCGAGGGAGTCGTAGACGGTAATCGACGAATCACGAAAGGAGCTCGCGTTCTGCGGAAGCGCACGCTGAACCGGATCGAGCGGATCGAGCGTCGCGGCAACACCCTTGTCGAACGCCGTTGCCGATGCGTCGAGATTGCCGGCGAAGCCAGTCCTCGTCGTCGGCTTTGCGGCGGTCTGCTGGCCGAACGGAAGCTGGATATCGGTGAGGCCGGTCTGGAAGACACCATTGATCGCCATGCGGCCCTGTACGACGAAGCCGTTGGTCGGTGAGACGAGCTTGCCGTTCGCGTCAACCTGAAAGTTGCCCGAGCGCGTGTAGAACTTCTGCGCGCCCTTGGACACGACGAAGAACGAATCACCCTGCAATGCGAGATCCGTCGGAATGCCGGTCGTCTCGATGTTGCCTTGGCTGAACAGCGTGTCGATGCTGCCAATTTCACTGCCCAGTCCGACCTGAATCGGATTGATGCCGCCGAGCGACCCTGGCGGACGGCTCGCACCCTGGACGAGCTGCGCAAAGCCTTCCTTGAAGGTGACGCGACCGGCCTTGAAGCCGACGGTGTTCACATTCGAGATGTTGTTGCCGATGACATCCATGCGGGTCTGGTGATTGCGCAGACCGGAAACGCCTGAGAAAAGAGAGCGAAGCATTGAGAAGCCTGTGTGATGCGTGAGACGAACCCTTGCGAACGGCGCGTTGTGCGCCTCCGCATCAGTTCCTGATTTCCGTGACGCTGCTGAATGGGACTGCGAGACCGCCGATCATGAGTACAGGGCCATTGCTCGTCGCCGTGACAGCGTCCACTCGGCCCATCACTGACGTTGCTGCATTGCTGCTCGACCCCGCGGCGTCGGTGACGCTCACGGTGAACGCGTAGCGTCCCGGTGTGAGCGTATCGCCGGCAGTGGAGAGCGGGAAATCCGCTACGCCGGCCGATACGACTCCGAGATCACGCGTGCCGACGATGACACCGTTGCCATCCATGATGTTGAGTGTCGCTCTGCCGCCCGAGCCGCCAATGGTCGCGCGCACGGTATCCGCACGCGGATCTTCAGAGCCGATCATCAATCCGTTCCCGTTCGCGACGACGAGCTTGCCGATCGTGCCCATCGCGGCACCGGTCTGGATCGAGTCGATGATGGTGTTGCTGCTAATCTTCTGCGTGTCGAGCGTGGCGTTGATGTTCTGCAGCTGCTCGAGACTCGAGAACTGCGCGAGCTGCGCGGCCATCTGATCGCCGCTGGTCGGATTGAGAGGATCCTGATTCTTCATCTGCGCTACGAGCAGCTTGAGAAACTCATTCTTGCCGAGCGCGCCCTTAGGGTTGGCGGGCGTCACCGGTGCAGGCGTAGGGCCCGCGGCGCTGGCTGACGATACGGCGGCAGTCATGATTCCTCGTTCGTGAGAGAGAAGGTCGCGTCGCGGCGACGACGGTCGTCCGACCGGTCGCGTGCGCGCTCCTGTGATTGGTTTTGTTGTCCGTCGCGCTGACGATTGTCGTCGCGCGTGCCGCTCTGTGCGTTCTGCTGGTTCGGCGTCGCATCAGTGCGCTGCACCAGGCCACCATCACGCATGAGTGTGCTCGCGACATCCTGCGTCGTTGCCGTCGTACGAACCTGAAACGCCTGTGGCTCGAGACCGCGACGTGCAAGCGCCTGAGTCAGCTCGCCGAGTCGCGCGTTCACACGATCCACGCCGCCAGCGTCGCGCATGTCGAACGACGCACCGACGCGCGAGCCGCGCACACCGATGCGAATGACATCTTCGCCGCCGTTGCCGTCCTCGAGCGCGATTGCAAGCCGTGACAGTGAGCGTGCGCCCTGATTGTCCTGTATCCCCGCGATGCGCTCGACGTGCGCCGCGCTGCTGGATCCCGCGGCAGCGGCGACTGGCGTCATGTCACCGCCGGAGGCGAGGACGATCGGCCTGCTCATGGACGCATACGTGCGCTCGCCAGCCGAACCGTCCACGCCAGTGACCGGAGCAAACGCTGGCGCCGCGTGGCTCTTTGCGCCGCCGCGCTGATCGCGTGTGTCGGACTGATTTGCATTGCCCGATGATCCGCGCGCTTCCTGTGGTGTCACTGCTGCGCTTGCCATCGGGTGCGCCACCGACGCAACAGATGCGACCCTGGCCGTTGCCGCGACATTCGCCACGCGGGCAACAGGCGCGAGCGTCGATGCATTCACGCGCGCCATCGTGTCCGGCGCGGCCATGACATCGCGCATCGACGCCACTGCCTTGGTCGCAAGATCGAGCGCCGACATGGGCGCTTTGGCCGGAAGACCAACAGCGAGCGACGTGAGTCCCGCGGCCGCATCGGCTCGCGAGCTGCGCGCATCGCGAAGCTCCACATGCCCCGGATCCATCTTGCCAAGCGTGTGCAACCCTTCCTCCTCGGCGACCTTGCGCAACAGATCAAAACCGGCGCGATCATCGTAGCCGCCATCAACGACGAGATCCGCGGCGAGTCCCTTTCCGTGAAGCGAGTTGCGCGTCCACGTAACTACGGGGCCGGTCGTCGTACGTCCCTGCGCGTACAGCACATCTTGCCGCGCCTGACTACGCACGCCTTCGCCGACGGTCACGGTGCGCCCGTACTCGTCACGCATGCGCGCGATGACAGTTGCGATCTTCGATTGTAGCGTGCGATCGAGTCCAATCGCCGCGCCACCGAGGCGGCTCGTCATGTCGTCATTTGTTGCTGTGGCCGGCTTCG
>JBDUCR010000069.1:0-28065 GCA_040003345.1 bacterium | reverse complement strand
CGAGCGTGATCTCGGTGCCGCTGTACTTCCCGTACAGCACCTTGTCCCCAACCTTGACCGACATCGGAACGAGCTTGCCGTCCTCGTACTTGCCCGGGCCGGTTGCGATGATCTCACCCTGCTGCGGCTTTTCCTTCGCCGTGTCCGGGATGTACAGACCGCCGCGCATCTGTTCCGTGTCTTCCGACGCCTTCACGACTACCCGGTCAGCCAACGGCGAGATCTTCACGCCAGCTGCGCTCTTGGTGGCCATATGTGGTGTGCCTCCGTCTCGATGAAAATGGATGCCTTCGTCTTTAGCACTCATCAATGTTGAGTGCTAACAGAAGTGGATGATACCCCGCTCCGCCCCTCGATGCAAGGGGGCGTCAGCAAAGGTAACAACATAGTGTAAAATGTTGTAGGACTTGAACTTAGCGTGCTGTTCCTTTCGCGGTACGGCGATCAAGCATGTGCGAAAGCAACGTGCGCTAATCGCCTTTTACCAGCTCGAATGCCATTGCCAATCCGTGCAGAGTGAGATACGGATCGACCGCCTCGAAGCTCCGGCAAAGCGGCGCAAACATCTCCGCCAGCCCGCCGGTCGCGATCACCATCGGCCGCTCGGCGCGGGGCCACTCCTCGATGATTCGACGCACGATGCCATCGATAGCCTCGGCATTGCCGAACATTACGCCGGCGCGA
This sequence comes from bacterium, assembly GCA_040003345.1. GTDB lineage: Bacteria > Gemmatimonadota > Gemmatimonadetes > Gemmatimonadales > Gemmatimonadaceae > AG11. Next base: position 27,381 of record JBDUCR010000069.1, on the reverse strand, counting down.
ATGCAGTCCTCGGTGCGCTTGCCGATCACGTGCGATGGCGCGACGAGCTCCGTCGCCGGAAGCTTCGACGTGCGACGAAACAGCGTTTCCGCCGACGTCCGCACGCCAGGCGCAATCACACCGCCGAGAAAGACGCTCTCCTTCGTGATGCAGTCGAACGTCGTTGCGGTGCCGAGGTCGACGACGATTGCGTCGCGCTGATAGCGGCGGCTCGCGATCAGCGTGTTGATGATCCTGTCCGCGCCGACGGTGAGCGGCTCGTCCACCGCGAGCGTGATGGGCAGCGCGGACGTCGCATCGAACACCTCGAGACGATGAACGGGAAGCCAGCGCTTGCACGCTTCGACGAGGTGCGTCGCCATGCCGCGCACGACCGACGCAATCGCGACGCCGCGCACGTCGGCGACCGACACGTCGGCACCCGCGACGAGTCCGCGGAGCAACACGCCAACCTCGTCGGACGTCCTCGGCACGTCGGTGATGATTCGCCAATGCGCGTGGAGCTTGTCGCCGTCGAAGAGGCCGATGGTCGTTTCGGAATTTCCAACGTCGAATGTCATGAGCATGGAAGCGGCTCGGCGAAGGTGAGTGAACCGGAACGATGTGCGTTGAGCTGACCATCCACGACCACGAGCAATTCTCCAGCGGAGTTGATGCCTTGCACCACGCCTGCGGCGGGCTCGGTGACTGCGCGTCCGACGGACAGATCGCGATTTCGCCAGCGTTGGAGCTCGTTGTCGGAAAGATGTCGGCTCGCCGCGGCGGCCCTACGGATAGCCGGCACCAGAACATCAAGCGCGGCGATGCGTGTCGTTCCCGATATCAGTCCTGCCCCGGTAGAGATATCGGGCGCAATGACATTGAGACCGAAGCCGATGGCCACCCACTCCGGCGCCGTGCCACGCCAGCGCGTCTCGATGAGAATGCCTGCAAGCTTGCGATCGCCGACGTAGAGATCGTTCGGCCATTTGACGCGCACCGATGTACCGGCGAGAGTGTCGAGCGCTTCGGCCGCATAGAGTCCGCACCGTAGCGCGAGCACGTCGAGAGCGCGCGCGTCCGCTGGACGCTCGATGAGCGTGAGCCAGACACCGGCGCCAGGCGCGGACATCCAGCGACGACCGTGGCGTCCACGGCCCGCGGTCTGTTCGTCGGCCAGCACGAGTGTGCCCGACTTCGACGACGACGCAAGCGCATGGGCCGCATCGAGCGTCGAGCCTACCGCACCGAACGCCACCACTGCTGGGACATTCCAGCGTGCTGCGAGTGACTCGGTTGGCTCGCCGTCATACTGGCGAGTGCCGCGTGGATCAGCGCCCGATGACAAGGAAATAGACCACGGCGAGCACGATGCGATACCAGCCGAACACCGAGAAATCGTGCTTCTTGATGTAGCCCAGGAATGACTTGATTGCTGCGATTGCGGTGATGAAGCTGACGACGAAACCGACAGCGAGCATGCTGTAATTGCCGGCGAGTGCAGAGCGGCCCTTCACCAGCTCGAGCCCACTCGCGGCGATCATCGTCGGCACGGCCAGCATGAATGAGAACTCGACGATGGTTCGCTTCGACACGCCGATGAGCGAGCCACCGACGATCGTCGCCGCGGAGCGCGACACGCCCGGAATGATGGCGATGGCCTGAAAGAGCCCAATCAGAAACGCCTTGCGGTACGTGATCTCGGAGAAGTCGACTTCAGTGTCGGCCCGCTGCTGGAACCGCTCAAATACGATCAGGGCGATGCCGCCGATGAGCAATGTGATCAGTACGACCGTGACGTTGCCGAGCAGATAACCCTTGATCGCCTTGTACACCGTGAGCCCGATGACACCGGTGGGAATTACCGCCACGACGAGCTTCTTCAGCACATCCCAGTGCCAGAACTTGTTCCAGTACAGCACGACGACCGAAAGAATGGCACCGAGCTGAATGATGATCTCGAAGCTCTTGAGGAACTCGGAGTCGGCGAGCTGCAGCGCCTTGCTCGCCAGGATCAGGTGCGCAGTGGACGAAATGGGAAGAAACTCCGTGATCCCTTCGACGATACCGAGAATGAGCGCGTGGAGCAGCGACATGCGGGCGTGGTGAACGGCGTGAGTGCAAGGGTTAAGGAGCGAGCCAGCGGAAGATAGCGTCGCCGGCGGGTTGTGCTCAGTCCGTGGTGCCGTTCAGGTATCGGGCGTAGAACGCCTCATACTGCGCCACCACCGCCTCGAGACCGAAGCGAACGCGCGCGTCGGCGGCGGCAAGCGCGCTCATTGCGTGCCACTTCTCGTCGTTGCCAAGGATCGTGATGGCTGCGCGTGCCATTCCGTCGACGTCGCCTGGCTCGCAGAGGAAGCCGGTCTCGCCATCGCGAACCACCTCGGGCAGACCGCCGACGCGCGCCCCAATCACGGGTACTCCGCACGCGAGCGCTTCGAGTGCACTCAGTCCGAATGACTCGCTATTCGTGGGAAGGAGAAACACGTCGGCGTTTGCGAGGAGCGGCGCGACCGAGTCGAGCTTGCCGAGAAAGTAGACGTCGTCGCTCACACCGAGATCGCGAGCTTCCTGTTCCGCGTAGATGCGATCCGGCCCATCGCCGACCATTACGAGAATGCTCGGAATTTCGGCCGCGACCTGCGCGTAGATGCCAACGACGTCCTTCACGCGCTTGACCGGGCGGAAGTTGGAGACGTGCATGAGCACCTTCCGGCCTTTCGCGATGTCCTTGAACTGATGCTCGTAGCGGCTCCGATCGTAGACGGTGGGGTCGATGAAGTTCGGGATGACTTCGATGCGACAGCCCGTACAGCCGAATGCTGACAGCGTCTCTGTGCGGAGATAGTGCGACACCGCAGTGAGGCCGTCCGACTTTTCAATGGAGAATTTGGTGATCGGATAGAACGACGGATCCTGCCCGACGATCGTGATGTCGGTGCCGTGCAGTGTCGTGAGCACTTTGATGTCCGGGCGCGTTTTTACGAGCATCTCGCGCGCGATCCATGCGCTCGTCGCGTGCGGGATGGCGTAGTGCACGTGCAGAAGATCGAGCTTGTGCGTCAGCACCACCTCGTGCATGCGTACGGCAAGCGCGAGATCGTACGGCGGATACTCGAACAAGGGATAGCGGCCGACGTCGACTTCGTGGAAGTAGATGCGCGGCAGAAACGACGGCAGGCGGAATGGCTGCTGATACGTGATGAAGTGGATCTCATGCCCGCGTTGCGCGAGCGCGATGCCGAGTTCCGTCGCGACGGCGCCGGAGCCACCGTACGTCGGATAGCAGGTGATGCCGATGTTCACTCGGTCCTCGCTCCTTCGTTCCACCACGCCATGGCCTGCTCCTCCCAATTCGGTTGATGCGGATTTGCCCGGGTAACGTCTTCGCCGGCGAGCTGATGCCGGAACCAGGTGCGCTGCCGCTTCGCGTATTGCCGCGTTTCAATGACGATTCGTTCTTCTGCCTGAGCCGCCGAGATGTTCCCGCGGACCATCTCACGAATCGTCCGATAGCCGCTCGCGTTCCATGCCGGTGCATCTTCGGGGATCTCGCGCATGAGGGTCCGGACCTCGTCAAGCCAGCCGTTCGTCAACATGAAGCTCGAGCGAGATGCGATCTGGATCGCCAGATCAGGCCCGGGGTCGACGACAAGATACCGCGCCCGTCGGCGAGGCGGCCGCGCGTGCTCCCGGTGTAGATCACTCACTCGGTGACCAGTGAGTAGCGCGATCTCGATTGCGCGCAACAGTTGCGTGCGACCCAGATGGGCTCGATCGGGATCGAGTACGCTGACCCAGCGACGAAGCTCTTCCGTCGAGTGATCTGCCAGCGACGCCTGGATTGCCGCCCGATCGCCCGCGTGCATCGCCGGCTCCTCGAACAGTGTGCCGAAGAGCGCGCGCAGGTAGAGTCCCGTTCCACCCACTACGACCGGCGTTCGTCCACTCGCGACGATCTGGTCGATCCACGCGTCGGCGTGACCGGCCCACCAGGCGGCCGACGCACGCTCGGTCGGATCGAGTACGTCGATGCCGAAGTGTGGGACAGCAAGTTGCTCGCGATGCGTTGGCTTCGCCGTGCCGATATCGAAGCCGCGATAGATCTGCCGTGAGTCCGCACTGACGACTGATAGTGCGGCGAGTCGTGCGAACCAGACGGCAGCGTATGTCTTCCCCGCTGCCGTCGGTCCGCAGATCACGCGAATGGGCGCGCGACTACTGTCGTCCAAAGCGCCGCTCGAGCTCCGGCCAGGAGAGCTGCACGATTGTCGAGCGCCCATGCACGTCGTGCGCGGGAAGCTTTGTGTCGCCGAGCGCGATGAACAGTGCGCGCATTTCGCCCGGCGACAGCTCGTCGCCCGCCTTTACGGCAGCCTTGCACGCGACGGTAGCGGCGAGGCGCTCGTGTTTTGCGTGGCTCGCGCTCTCTCGATCGCCGGCAAGCGTGGCAAGTGTCTCGCGCAGACACCGCTCCGCATCGAATCGCGGATGCGGCATCGGCACGCTGTTCACGAGCAACGTGTGTCCGCCAAAACCCTCGACCTCGAAACCGAGCTTCGCGAGCAGATCGCGATGCGCCTCGAACGCTTCGCCTTCGACCGGATTCAGATGAAGCGTGAGCGGAAAGAGCAGGCGCTGCGACGGCGCTTCACCGCGCTCGAGCATGCCCATGAACCGCTCGTACAAAACGCGTTCGTGCGCCGAGTGTTGGTCGATGAGCACGACGCCGTCGTCGTGCTCGAACATCATGTACGTGCGACGAAGCTGCAAAAGCGGCGGCACGACAATCGGGTGTTGCGGCCCGGGCTCGCCGCGCACGGGCGGAAATTCCGGCTCGGGCGGCATGTCGCGTGGTCGTCCTTCGACGGCGATCTCGTCGTCATCCGGACGTGCGAACAGACCCGTTGCATCGGGTTGCACTGGACGCAGCAGCTCGACGTCGGCCGACGGGGCGGATGTCCAGCTGGCGCCATTCGGCGACCAGCGTCGCACTCCGAGTGCCGCGCTCGCGTCGAACGTTCCGAGTGCGCGACGGACGGCTTCCTCGACCGCGCGCTCGATAGTCCATCGGTCCAGAAAGCGAACTTCCGCCTTCGCAGGATGCACGTTGACGTCAACGCTATTGCCCGGCACCACGATCTCGAGCAGCAGCGACGGGCGCAGTCCTGCCGCAAGTGTCGATCGATACGCTGTTTCGGCAGCGCGGATGATTCCGTTGTCGCGAATGACTCGGCCGTTCACCGTGATGAAGGTGCGCCGGCTAGCCGTGCCGACGTCTGCCGGACGCTCGGCGAGACCGCTCACCTGTATCATGCCTCGCACGTCTTCGACATCGACCATGCGATCGGCGACACCAGCGCCCCAAAGCGCAGCAACGCGATCACGCAACGTGTGCGCAACCGGCAGTGCGAACGCCTGCTTGCCATCGTTGCTCAGTGTAAAACGCACGTCTCGCCGATTGAGGGCGATCGTCGTCATCGTATCGAGTACACTGCGCCACTCGGAGCGCGCACCGCGCAGAAATTTCTGTCGGGCGGGCGCGTTGAAGAAGAGACGCGATGCCGCGACTGTGGTGCCCCGCCGACGCGCGATGTCACGCACCGCTTGCACCGCGCCAGCGGCCGCGTGCACTGCAGTACCGGCGCCGTCCGCGGGTGCGGTCTCGATGACGAGTTGACTCACCGAACAGATCGCCGGCAGCGCTTCACCGCGAAAACCGAAGCTGCGTACGCCGACGAGATCGGACGCGAGCTTGATCTTCGACGTCGCATGGCGCTCGAGCGCGAGAACGGCGTCGTCGCGCTCCATGCCAGAGCCGTCATCGCTCACACGGATGAGCTGACGTCCTCCATCTTCAACCGCAACGTCGATGGCGGTCGCGCCGGCATCGAGTGCGTTCTCGACGAGCTCCTTTACCGCGGAGGCGGGGCGCTCCACCACTTCGCCAGCGGCAATCTGGTCGGCGACGGCGGAAGGGAGAACGGCTATGCGTGGCATTGGAGAATGCTATCCACCATCGTGGCCGCGCGGTATGCCGCGTGGCGACTCGGCGTGCGGACCTCTCGATTCACTGCGCGCGCGCCGGAGCGACAGACTCAATCCTCGAGAGGAATCCCATCGATCGGCAGCACGCTCGCCACAGGAACCCATCCTGCGCGTGCGCCATCAAGGGCAATTCGGACCCATGCACCTTCGCGCGCTCCGATGCGCCCAGTCTCTCCGATGTTCGCGCTGGCAAGCCCGTTCTGCGAGCCCGGCGCCTCGAGGAGCAGACGAGTCGTGCGCATCACGGCGAGACCGCCCGGATCGAGTTGCTCCTGCACTTCGAGCGCGACGATCAGCAGTACCATACCAAGCGCGAGCACACCACCCGATATCGAACGTGCATTGTGTGGACGTCGCGCCGGTGGAACCATCAACATCGCCCATGCAGCGATCCAGCAGAGGAGCGCCGCAAGTGCGAGCGCGTTTGCCGGGAGGGGTGCGACGTAACCCGAGGAGCGCATGGCCGAAGGCTGCACAACGTCAAGACGGTCGCGCGCGTCACCGTCGAGCGGATCGAGACGCAGTGCGCGCTGCCAGCCACGCACCGCACCGGCGCTATCGCCGCGCGACCACGCAGCCGTTCCGAGATTCGCCCATGCGTCCACGGCGCGGGGCGCGCGCGCGACAACGCGCGCGAACAAATGCTGCGATGTCGTGAATGCGGAGTGGTCGTATGCCTCCACGCCCTGCGTGAACGTGGCGGACACACCGCGCGGCAGCGCCTGCAACGTCGCCGCAGTCGCGACGACAAGCAGTACTGCGATCACGCGCGTTGCGGCCGTTGTCGACGACGGACGCATCGCTTGCGCATCGACGTCGGACGCAATTTTCGCGGCCTCGACGATCGCCTCGTCGCCGACGCTGCCCGATGGCGAGAACGCGGCGGCGTCAAGACGCTCGAGAAACGCACCGGCGAGATCGGCGGTGTCCGCCGTGACTCCGCTGCGCCGCAACGCCCGTTCGAACAGATCGCGGCGCGTGGCCCCAATGGTCGCGTGAACACGCTCGCCCACCGCAGCGAGATACACTCTGCGCAGCTCGCGCGCGGTAAGCGTCTCCTTTCGCGACGCTGATTGCTTGATGCGCTTGAGCGCCGTCCGGCGGTCCGTTCGCACGAGAGCCTTCTCTCGCGCACGACGCACTACCGCGGGCAAAGGCGCGACGGCGAGCAAGACCCAATACCACGGTCGCGACGGAATTGGCGGCGGCAGTTCCTCTCGCAGCGCGCGACGAATGCCGAGCCGAGTGACTGGCGCCGAGTCGGCGGCTGCGAGTGAAGCGGTGGCGACGTCGAGCGAGAGCGGAGGCGCGGCGGCAGCGGCGTACACACCGCGATCGGCGTCGAAGTACGGATAGTCGATCCTCGGCACCTGTTGCCGTCCGGACTGACGCGGCGTGAGTAGCCAATCGAATTCCTTTGAGCCTCGAACGCGCGATTGCGACGTGTCCACCTGTACGCGCTCTTCGCCGTCTGCAATGGACGCCCAGCCAACGGACAGCGATGGACGCGGCCACAACTTCACATTGCCGGTTCCCTCGAGCCGCAGCGTGAGCACGACGGGATCGCCCATGCGCGCGCGCGCGATCGACACACGCGAGGTTGCGCCGAGCGATCCCACTGCGCCGACAAAATCCGCTGGCCGACCTGCAGCTGGAACGTCGAGCGCCGTGAAGCGCACGCTGTCTGTGCGCAGCTCGAAGGTTTCTTCGCGCGAAAAGAACGACGTCGACAGCGGAAGCGAGTAGGTCAGCGCCGCAGGTGCGATGGCGGTGCGTCCCGCGAACAGGGGGAAAAGCGCGCGTCGATATGAAAGCGTCTCGAAGCAGCGACGGCCAACGCGTGTGAGTCCCGCTGGTTGTGCGAGATCATATGCGAGCACGCCCGGCATCTCTGGTGGAAAGAACGTCGGGTTGCGACGAAGCCGTTGTCGCGCGGCTTCGTTCAGCTGCACGTCGACGACGTAGTCCACCTGTTGACCAACGTACAGCGTATCGATTGGAACACCGCGTCCAGAACGATCGAGCCACGCGCGCACAATCACCGTTGGCGTGGTCGCGACGCCTTGACGGACATCGACGGGCAGCGGCGTGGCGGTCTCGCGCAGCGCGCCGACGCTCGCCACGAATTGCGGCATCGTGACGCGACCCGACGCGTCGGACGCGAGCACGAACGTCGCCTCGGTGAGTGCAGACGGTTGCCCCGCGCCATCGCGTTCGATGCGATTGGTGAAGCTGCTCTTGAGCAGTTGCAGTGATGTGCTCAATGACGCAGGTGCGATGCGTGGCGCGATGTCGCCTGGCGCACGCGCGGCCACAGTGACCTCCAACGGCGCACAGGTCGTCGCCGTATCGGGCGCGTGCGCGACGACGACGAGTTGAGCGACCAGGAGCAGGCCAATCACGCGCTCACCCGATCACCAGTCCTTACCACCCGGAGGGGGCTCGGGCCTGTTCTGCTTCTGTTTCTTGCTCTGCACGTCCCGCTCCTCGCGCTCCGCGCTGCCGAGCAACTGTTCGGCCTGACGCTGAGCGAGTGTGGGCTGCGGCTTTGGCTGCTGTTGTGCCGCCGACGGCGCTGCATTCGAGGGCCCGCCACCACCACCGCCTCCACCTTTCTTCTGTTTGTCGAGCGCGAGCTCGTAATTCCATTTCGCGTCGAGATCATTTGGCCGCTGCAGTAGTACGCGCTTGTACAGTGCCAGTGTTGCTTTGAGCTCGGCCTGCGCTGAATCTCCCTGTGCCGCGCGACCGCGCAGAAGATGCGCCAGTCCGGCGTTGAATCGCGCGCGATACTGCACCTCCGGATCAGCCTTCTCTGCCACTCGCTCGAGAATTTCTGCAGCGCCCGCAGTGGAATCTGCCGCAAGGAGTGCTGTGCCGTAGTTGTAGAGGGCGCCTGGCGTCTTGTCGCCTTGTGCAACCACCTGTCCAAGCAGCGTCACCGCGCGCCGGTAGTCCTTCGCCGAATATGCGGCCGCTCCATCGATCGACTCGCGTGCCGGCGCGCAACCCGAGAGCACGACGCTCGCGAGCAACGCGGCTGCCAGTGCAGTCTCCGCCGACGCGGCACGGCGCCGGCGCCGACCGCGACGGCCAGCGAGCACGGTATCGAGCCACAGCAACAGGATCGCCGGAAGCAGGAACCACTGAAAGCGCGGCGTGAGCGACTCGCCCGTTTGCGTGGTACGTGCGCCCGTCCGAAGCTTCGCCAGCGCCGACTTGATGCGCGCGGCCTTATCCGCCGCCTCGGCAGGTATGAACGTACCGTTCGCCGCCTGCGCTGCGGCCTGCAGCAGTTCGGGATGGTAACGCGTCGTTACCACCTGATTGTTCTCGTCGCGCTTCTGCGTGACTCCGCCGTTGGCGTCCTTCACGGGTATCGTGGCGCCTTGCGGTGTACCGAATCCGACGGTCACAATGCTCACGTTGTTGTCAGCCGCCTTTTTCGCTGCCGCAATGAGCTCGTCCTGCGGCTCGAATCCTTCGCCGTCGCTCATGATGACGAGCGCGCGATCGGCGCCGCTCTTGGTGAGCGCGAGCAAGCTGGTGCCCTGCGTGATGGTCGACGCAAGCGACGTTCCCGCTTGGCCAACCACACTCGGATCGAGATTGTCGAGAAAGAGATCGAGCGCGCCGCCGTCGACAGTGATCGGCGTCAACACGTACGAGCGTCCGGCGAATGCGAGCAGACCCACGCGATCGCCAGGACTGATTGCGCGCAAGCGACGAATCTCCTGCTTGACGCGCTCGAGGCGGCTCGGCTTCTCGTCCTGCGCGAGCATGGAGAGCGATGCGTCGACTGCGAGCACCATATCGACGCCGCTCGAGCGCACCACCGTCTTTTCCTGACCCCAACGCGGTCCGGCGATCGCAAGTCCCGCGAATGCGGCCGCGAGTCCCAAACGGAGTGCGCGCCATCCGCTGCCCGACAGCGCCGACGCCGGAATGAGTCGCCGAACGACATCGAGCGATCCGAAGCGCACGAGCCGTTGCTCGCGGCTCGCGCGCGCGCGACGCAGCAGCAGCGCGAATACTATCGGCAAGATGACCGCAAGTGGCAGTAACAGCGGCTGCTCGATCCACTCGATCTCCGGAATAGTCGGGATCATGGGAGCGGCCCCTTCCACGCGACGAGCAGCAGCTCACACGCGAGCGCGACGAGCATGAGCCCGAGCGGCCAGCGAAAGAGCTCCGAGTAGCGGACGTAGGTGCGACTGTGCACCGGCGTGCGTTCGAGCACGTTGATCTGTTCTGTGATGCTCTGCAGCGCCGCCGGATCACGCGCACGGAAGTAGCGTCCGCCCGTCGCTTTGGACACGTCGGTGAGCAGTGCATCATCGATCTCGACGCGCTGCATCTCATAGCGAAGGCCGAAGAGTCCGCGCCCGACTGGCACTGGCGCCATCCCCTCTGTGCCGACGCCGATTCCATAGATCTTGATGCCGAACGCCGCGGCGGCTTTCGCGGCGGTACGCGGGTCGATCGAGCCGCGATTATTCACGCCATCGGTGAGCAGAATCAGCACACGCGAACGGCCCGGCGCGTCCTTCAACCGGTTTGCCGCCGTCGCGATTGCAGTGCCGATCGCAGTGCCGTCCTCCAATTGCCCCGGCTGCAGATTATCGAGCGCTGCCTGCACGACCGGATAGTCGGTCGTGAGCGGAACCTGCGTGAGCGCCTCGCCCGAGAACGCAACGATGCCAATGCGATCCGAGGTTCGCTGGGCGACGAACTGCTTGATCTTCGCGCGTGCGACTTCGAGCCGGTTCTGCGGCTGGAAGTCAAGCGCGAGCATCGAGCTCGAGATATCGAACGCGACGACGATGTTGATGCCTTCGCTCGTCGACGTCTCGGCATGTGCACCCGAGCGCGGACGCGCGAGCGCGACGATTCCGCTTGCAAGCGCGAGGTTGCGCAACACCGCCAGAGCGCGCGCAAGTCCGCGACCGGCTCGCGGTCCCTTCGCCAGCGTGGACACTCGCGAGAACACGATCGCCGCTGGCGTGCGACGTCGCGCGACGAACCACCATACCGGAAGCAGCAACAGCAGCAACAGCCACCATGGTGACGAGAACTGTAGCGCGCCGAAGTCGATCATGCGGCACGCTCCTTTTCGCCCGCCTGAGCGACAGCCAGTGCGGCGGCGCGATCATGCTCTTCACGGACGATGAGCTTTGCGTCTTCACCGATCGACCGCGCGCGGTCGGCGCCCAGTGGTGCAGCGGCGAACTTCACTGGATCGATGGCGCTCAGCAGTGTGCGCAACTTCTCATGCGACACCGTCGACGTCCCACGAACGGCAGCGAGCAATTCGCTGCTCGTCTGCGCGAGCGACACGGTGTCGAAGCGATCGGCGAGATAGCGTCGCAGCACATCGGTCATCAGCGCGGCGTGACGTCCCGGCTCGCCAGCTTCGATGAGCCTGAGCTTCTCGACGCGCTCGAACGACGACTTCGCATCAGCGAAGGGATCGCCTGTCGCAGCGCCATTGCGGCGCTTGCGTCGTGCCCACCACCACGCGCCCAATCCGAGAGCAATTGCGATGAGTGCTCCAACCAGCCACCACCACCACGGAATGGGCGCTGGCATCGTGAGCAACGGACGCGCCGGCTTTGGAACACGCAGCGCGGTGTCGGCGGGCAGCACGCTCTGCACGAACAGGATTGGCAGATCGAGCGCGACGCGACGCTCGCCATCTTCTGACTGCACGAGCACGTCGCCGAGCTTGATCGGTTGCTTGCCGATATCCCATGCGGCGAGACGATAGATCGCAATGCGATCGGAGCCACTCGCGGTGTCGGCGCCATCGCGAACCGTCGGTGGCTCGAGCGATTGCACGGGGCCGAGCGAATCGACAGCGGCCGGAAAATTGATCGTCGCGCCTGGTGGCGCATGAACGCGAACCGTGAGTCGTACCACGTCACCGACCGTCACGGTATCACGCTCGAGCGTGACACCGGCTTGCACGGGGATCTCGCGCTGCTGTGCGTATGCGGCGTGCGCAGGCATGAGCAAACCAGCGACGACGAAACAGGCGACTGTCATCCCGCAGGAGCGCAGCGAGTGTCGGGATCTGCGATGCGTCACCCGTGACTGGTTGTCGTGGCCGGGCAAGCGAATCCCGACGCTCGCCCGCTTGGCGTGCTCGTGCGGGATGACATGGGCGATGGCGTTACGCCGGCGCACGCTCATCACCGCCGCCGCGAGCGCGTCTCTCGCGCTCGGAAAAACTTGATGAGCGGATCCACCACACCCCCATCCGTGCGCACCGGGATCTCGTCGATCGCCAGACGGCGCAACAGATGCCGCCTCGCCGCCAGCTCCGCGGTGACCGCTTCAGCGAACTTCGCTCGCACACCAGCGTCGCTCGTGTCGACGTCGAGCACCTGACCAGTCTCCGGATCGACGAACCGCGCGAGCCCGATGTCGGGCAGCTCTTGCTCACTTGGATCATCAACGGTCACGGCGACGACATCGTGCCGTTGTGCGAGCAACTTGAGCGGTTGCTCGAGCTCCGTCGCCTGAAAGTCCGAGACGACGAAGACGATCGACTTGTGCGACAGCATCTTGCCCGTGTACTCGAGCGCGCCTGCGAGATCAGTGCCCTTCCCCTCAGGCTCGAACACCAAGAGATCGCGCATCAGCCGAAGCGCATGACGCCGCCCTTTTCGCGGCGGCACCACGTGCTCGATGCGATCGGTGAACAACAACGCACCGACGCGATCGTTGTTACGAATCGCCGACATGGCGAGCACCGCGGCAAGTTCGCTCGCCAGCTCGCTCTTGAAACGCGCGCGCGTACCAAATCTCTCGGACCCCGACAGATCTACCGCGAGCATCACGGTCAGCTCGCGCTCCTCGATGTAGCGCTTCACATACGGCTTGCCCATCCGCGCCGTCACGTTCCAGTCGATCGACCGCACTTCGTCGCCCGGCTGATATTCGCGCACTTCGGCGAACTCCATTCCCTGCCCCTTGAACACCGAGCGGTACTCGCCGGTGAAGAGCGAGTTCACGAGCCCACGTGTGCGAAGCTCCAGCAGCTTTACCTGCCGCAGGATCTCCGGAGGCACGCCGCCTTTGCTGGCGGTCTTCCCGGATGCCGTCGTCATCACCAGCGCAGCGTGAAATCCGAGCGAACGCTCACGGACTCTCGACTTTCGCCAGCACTCGCGACACGATCTCGTCGCTCGTCACCTCTTCCGCCTCGGCCTCGAACGTGGTGAGCACGCGATGACGCAGCACATCCGGAGCAATCGCCTTGATGTCATCAGGTGTGACGAACGCTCGGCCGCGCAGGAATGCGTGCGCGCGCGACGCCTGCGCCAGCGCGATGGTCGCACGCGGACTCGCTCCGAATTCAATCAGCGGCGCGAGATCCTTGAGTCCTGCCGCTTCCGGCTCGCGCGTCGCAAGCACGATGTCCACGATGTAGTCGACGATGCGATCGTCCATGTACAGATCTGCGATCCGTCCGCGCGCTTCGAGAATTGCCTCAGGCGTCGCGACATGGCGCACGTCGATGTGATGGCCGCTCGCCATGCGACGCATGATCTCCTTCTCTTCATCACGCGTCGGATACCCGACACGCAGCTTGAGCATGAACCGATCGACCTGCGCCTCGGGCAGCGGATAGGTGCCCTCCTGCTCGATGGGATTCTGCGTGGCCAGCACGAGGAATGGCTCCTCGAGCTTGTACGTCGTTCCGCCGATCGTGACCTGCTTCTCCTGCATCGCCTCGAGCAGCGCCGCCTGCACTTTGGCCGGTGCTCGATTGATCTCGTCGGCGAGGATGATGTTGGCGAAGATGGGTCCCTTCTTCACCATGAACTGACCGGTGCTCTGATCGTAGATCTGCGTGCCAACGACATCAGCCGGCAACAGATCAGGCGTGAACTGGATGCGCGAAAACGTCGTCGCGATTGTTTCCGCGAGTGTGCGCACCGTCAGTGTCTTCGCGAGTCCCGGCACGCCTTCGAGCAGCACGTGGCCGCCCGTGAGAAGGCTGATCAACAGCCGGTCGATCATGTATTCCTGACCCACGACGCGGAGCGCAACCTGCTTGCTCACGTCCTGGATCAGGCGGGCATCCGCGGTCGATGACGCTTGTGTGGCCATTATGAACGGTGAACCGGTGAGACGGTTGGATCGGTGAGTCGTGAATTGCACTACACCTGCAACACCTGTTAGCTCCCGCCGGCGCCCGGCGCGCTACAACTTGTCCAGCGCGACCTTCTCCTGCTTGGTGAGCGATCTCACCTTGCCGACTGCGAGATCTCCGAGCTCGACGGGGCCGAACTTCACACGCACAAGACGGTCCACCTCGAGACCGACTGCCTCGCACATGCGGCGCACTTCACGGTTGCGCCCTTCGGCGATGGAGATCGTGAGATCCCATCGCCCACGGCCGACTTTTTCGGCCTTGATCTTTATCGGTCGCACGACGCCATCTTCGAGCTCCACGCCCTCGAGCAGCTGCTGCGCAGCGTAGTCACCTTCGCCGAGGACGGACGCGATGTACGTGCGCTCGACTTCGCGGCTCGGATGCGTGAGCCGGTGCGCGGCCGCGCCGTCCGTCGTCAGCAGCAGAATTCCCTCGGTGAGAAAATCCAGACGGCCGACGTACGTGAGTCCGGGCCGAGCGGGGACAAGGTCGAATACCGTTTTGCGTCCTTCAGGATCATGACGCGATGTGATGACCCCCGCCGGCTTGTGCAGCACGAACCACTCGACCGGCGACGGCGCCCCAATTCGCTCGCCATCCACCTTGATGACGTCGCGCTCTGGATCGACAGTCTGGCCAACCTGCGCCAACGTGCCATTCACCGTCACTCGGCCGTTCGATACCAGTTCCTCAGCCTTGCGGCGCGAGAGCACGCCGGCACGCGCGAGCGCGCGCTGGATGCGCATGGTCTCAGACATCAGAGCGGCCTGGGTTCGGCGCGAAGCGCAACGGCCAGCTCGTCGGAGCGTGGGAGCTCCTCGAGGTGACGCAGCGCGAAATACTCGAGAAAAATGGGCGTCGTACCATACAGCAAGGGCCGTCCCATTCCTTCTCCGCGGCCAACGACGTCGATGAGCCCGCGCTCGTGCAGAGACTTGAGCACGCTTCCCACCGACACTCCGCGAATCTCCTCGATCTCCGCGCGGCCCAGCGGTTGGCGATACGCGATGAGTGCGAGCGTCTCGAGCGCCGCTGCGCTCAGCCGCGCGGGCCGCGAGGCGAGCTGTGCCCTTTCGATTGCCTCGGTGTATTCCGCTCGAGTAAGGATCTGCCATCCTCCGCCGATCTCCACGAGCTCGACGCCATGTCCGTCGACGTCATAGTGCTCCCGCACTTCGTCGAGCGCAGCAGCGATGGCGGCCTTGGATGATTCCGCATCGAGAGCGGCCAGCTCGTCGGTCGGGATGGGGCGTGCGCTGGCGAACAGCGCCGCTTCAAGCAGCTTCGCTAGCGGCGTCACTCGTGATCTCCACGTTGGCGAATGGTCTGGGCTGTTGGACTTTACACTCTCCGAGCTTGGCCATCTCGAGCAGGCCAAGTAGGGTGGAGAGGATCTGCCAGGGCTCTGCGTCACGCGCGACGATATCTGTCCACATCGCGCGTGCACGGAGCGCCAGCAGTGTGCGAATGAGTGTGATCGCGCCCGGTACGTCCACCGAGCGTGCAATCACGTCGTGCAGCGCCGGATCCTTCGTCGTGCGAAGAATGCGATCCACCGCCGCAAGCAATTCGCTCAACGAGAGCGCGAGCGGTGCTTCCGGCGGCGCGGCCGCGAGCGGGATGTAGGCGCGCGCAAAGCGGCTCCGACGCTCCTCACCTGCGCGCTCCAGGACATCCACCACTTCGCGCATCTGCTGGTACTCGAGCAGCCGACGAACGAGCTCGGCGCGTGGATCATCCCATGCTTCGCCGCCGTCGCCGCGCGGAAGGAGCATCTGCGCCTTGATGCGCAACAACCGGGCTGCCATCTCGAGATAATCAGCGGCATCGTTCAGCGGCATCGTGCGAATGCGCGCGAGGAACTGTTCGGCGACGCGGGCGATCGGGATGTCGTAGATGTCGACCTGCTCTTCACGAATGAGCGTGAGCAAGAGGTCGAGTGGTCCGGAAAACTCCGTGAGCTCGACGATGAACGACGGCGGCGGTGATGACGCATCGTTGGAGTAGCCGAAGACCAGTCCGTCTGCGGTCATCTGAGCCATTGTGCGGCTGCAGGCACGATGGACGGATTCGCGAAGTTCACCAGCGCGTCGATCGCGATCGATGCGGGGGTGAACCAGACGTTGAGCACGCGATCGCCGACGAACAGCAGCAGCATCAACACGAGCAATCCATATCGTGCGAACTGCACATAGCGAACGGCGAGCGGTCGAGGCAACAGATACTTCATCACGTGTGAGCCGTCGAGCGGTGGAATCGGCAGCAGGTTGAACGCGATGAGCGAAAAGTTCAAAATGATTCCCCACGTCAGCATCGCCTGGACGATGCCAATCGTCTGATCGAGCACCGGTGCAAGCCCGCCCAGCTTGCCGAGAATGACGATGAGCAGCGGACACACGAGTCCGATGAGCAGATTCGTCGCAACTCCAGCCAGCGAGACGATGATGTCGCCGCGCCGGACGTGTTTGTAGTTGCGCGGGTCGACGGGGACGGGCTTCGCACCGCCGAATACGACGGGTCGTCCGACCATCGACGAGCCGGTGAGCATGATCAG
This sequence comes from bacterium, assembly GCA_040003345.1. Taxonomy (GTDB): domain Bacteria; phylum Gemmatimonadota; class Gemmatimonadetes; order Gemmatimonadales; family Gemmatimonadaceae; genus AG11. The sequence goes on along the minus strand of JBDUCR010000069.1, from coordinate 10,633 downwards.
CGGCAGCAGAATGGTCAGAAAAGGGTCGATATGCTTGAGCGGATTCCAGCTCAGTCGCCCTGCGTCGAGTGCGGTGCGATCACCCTGCTTGAGCGCCGCGTATCCATGCGCGATCTCGTGAGCGATTACCGAGAAGAGCAGAATTGGCGCGACAAGCAGGATTGTTTGTAGTGTATGCAACTGGTCCGGGCGACGACGACAGGGCGCGAGGGGGTGCGCAAGGGCGTAAGGTAGTGGGGCTGTGGAGGAGAGTAAAGCGGTGTGCCCAGTGCGTCCCGTTGCATGGCGCTGCCTGGAAAACGGCGCGTGGCAAAGGCTTAGGCAGCACTCGTGCGGTTGGATTCCCCGCTCGCCGAACGACACATGGAGAGACGCATGCCATTCTCGATGCTCAAGGTTGGCCGACAAAGCCCGCGTACCCGCTGTGGTTCGTGTCACGACACGTCATGTTCGATCCGACGATCACGGCGCCCGCCTACTTTACCCAGTTGCAAGAAGGGTTCGACTACTGGATCGATGAGCGGAAATTCTTCACACCCTCGGTGCAGGACTGGGTCAAGTCCCAACCGGCGCGTCACGCGGTGCCCGCATGGGATTCCCTTGTATAACGCCATGCGGCGCAGCACCAAGGCGCTCTATGATCGAGGCGGCACGCTCACCCTCGGCACCGACAATCCGAGCACCGGCGAATTCCTCGCCGGCTTCTCGGCGCATCGTGCGCCTGCACACGCTGGTGCTCATCGGCATTGCCGCCGCGGCGGCACTCCAGATCGCGACGATCAACGGCGCGCGGGCAATGGGCGTTTCCGACAAGCTCGGAACCCTCGAAGCGGGAAAGCTCGCCGACCTGTTCGTCATCGGAGACAATCCTCTCACGAACATCAAGAACACGCGCAACGTGCATCTCGTCATGAAATCGGGATCGATCTACGATCCAAAAGCATTGCTCGCGCAGGCCGAAGGGAAGCTCGGCCCGTCGGCGAAGCGCGCCGGGCAATGACCGTCGCGGATGCGGTTGTCGCTTCGGGTTCGGCAAAGCGGTAGACGCTCAACGCGGTGGGCGGTGGGTCGGTTGGAAAATTGCCCACTACCGTGACCTATCGTCGCGCACCGCTCACGGCGCGTGGGCCGTCAACGTTCCCTTCACGTTGGAATAGAGCAGGTCCTCGAACGCCCATGTCCCGGCCACGTTGGGCACGAACTGAAACCTGTCCCCAAGTGACATGATGGCATCGATGGAATTGCCGCCAGCAGGCAGGCTGGTAGACCGAAACCGCGCCTCGCACATGAAGCCGCCAGTCGCCGGCGCGTCGCCAAAGTCCCACTCCACGACGTCCCCAACCTGCACCGTAACGTTACTGGCACCATCGGGACCCTTGAATGCCGCAGCGCCATCACAGTCGAATGCCACCTCCATGCGGATCACCACCTTCGGCACCTTCCACGCGATCACCTGCCAGGTTGCCGCGGCGCTCGGCAAGCTCGGCGTCGACGCGCTCACGTTGTTTACACCGGGCGCCGTGGCTCGGAACGACGCGAACGCGAGCCCGAGTGAATCCGTAAACCCGAACGTTCCGCTGTTGTTCGCGTGCTCTATGTCCCCGGCGCCTGTCTCCACCCTCCAGTTGACCGGCACATTCGGCACACCTTTGTTGTCGGCACCGCTGACCCTGATGACGAGCGGAATGGGTGCCGCATCCCCGACGTACACGTTCTGTCCGGAGCCCTGCACCGCGGAGACACGCACTGGAACCGATCCCGATATTGTCGTCGGCGCGTCAGCCCCCCTGCACGCGACAATCATCGCCAACGCCCCGAATGCCGCGCGAATTCTTGTATCGCGGTCCATGAAATTGCTCTTCTACATGAAGGTGAGTGCGAGAGCGCGCCTGGCAGTTCCGCTACCCGCGGCGCCAAGTGGAGTGTTTCCGAGCTCCGCTCCAAGCTGACGCTCCTGCTCCCGTGCTCAAGCTCGGTCTTCCGGGCGACAGTTTACCCCCGCCGCCCCAGCCCGACTCCGTGAGAACTACGGGGAAATTCAGTTCGCATGCGGGGATCCCGCGTCCGCCAGTCACGTGACGCCCCGGCTGCCACATGGGGCCTCCCGTTGCGTCGGCGCGCTCGGCGGCAACGGCGCCGCCGTTCTCCTCCACTGCCGCCAAGTGCAACTGTGGGTAGGGGGGCCAGCACAGGTATCTGCTTTCCACGAAGTCAGCAGTCACGAGCCTGACTCAAGTGGGATTCAGTCATAAGATCCAAGTCACGTACTTCAGCAACCCGAACGGGGCTGTACTCAAGGAACGCACTGAATTGGTGAGGTACCGCGTCGTAGACCCCACGCACTCCGAAGATGATGTGCTGTTCAAAGTGCGAGAATACGTCTGCTTTTAGGATGAGGGGCTGCCGGATGGCATGATCGTCCTGAGGACACTGAATCGCATGCTTGACCACATCCGGGACGAGGTATTCCCGGCTCTTACGCCCTTTGTTTGATTCGTTTGTCATGAGGGATTGACCCCCGCAACAGAGCAGCCGAAGCCCTCTGTTACATTCAGAACCGGACAGTACCACCAACGTGACACTGCTTGACTTCGCCGCTATGACCGGGTAAAATCAGGGCTCGCGACAATCGCGACCATACTGAATTTTTGGAGAGATCTTTCGTGCCGAATATCGCATCCGCGAAGAAGAACATGCGGAAGTCCCGCGCCGCGACTGTGCGCAACCGCGCGCAGCGCTCCGCGCTCCGTACTGCCCTCAAAAAGGCCAAGGCACCGAGCGCGACGCCGGAAGAGCGAGTGCAGGCCGTTACTCTTCTCGATCGCGCCGCCCGCAAGGGCCTGGTGCACAAGAATCTCGCTGCGCGTCAGAAAAGCAGAATGGCGAAGGCCGCGAACGCCTGAGCGTTCACAACGCGAACTGAAAACGCCGGTCGGCTCTAAGCCGACCGGCGTTTTTCATTGTTTGCCTACCACCGATCAGAGCGACGCCAACTCCGCTCCGCAGCGTTCGCAGTACCACTCCGTGGGATAGTTCATCGCGCTGCATTCGCTGCACTTGAGCGTCTTGGCGCCATCCACGAGCGAATCGCGACCGATCATCGCGTCAGCGCGCGGCGAGCGCGCTACCATCTGATCCGCGTTCGGTGACGAGAGCGGTGCGCCACCCGACTCGCTCCCGTTATTCGTCGTCTCCTCCTTTGACCTCATGGCGAAGCTGTCGCGCCGGCTCTTTTCGTCGGCCTGATCCGTGGGCGCAGGCTCGATCGATCCGGACGGCGTATCGACGACTGAGCTGAGAAATGCCAGCTCATCAAAGCTGCTCTTTCGTGGAGCCTGATTCCGCGGCGCAGACGGTTCGTCCATCTCGAGCGCATGCTGTTCGATGGGCAACATGCCCGGCGCTGGAGTCTGATGAATCACGCGGAACGCCGGCGCCCTGGGCGCAGCCGCAGCCTGCTCTGATTCGCGGGCCTTTGTCTCCTGAGCGGGCGCGGACAGTGGCGCCGCCGCTACGGCCTCAGGTTCCTTTGGCGCAGCGGGCGCCTCGGGTACAACGGCCGGAGCCGCCGCGACGGGCGCTACAGGCGCAGCAGCAGCGGCCGGCGTGGCCGGACGCTGCGCAGACTCGAGGAGCTCGCGCGTCTTCTGCAGCTCCTGCTCCACCTCGCTGTGTCGCGCTGCGAGCTCCGAGAGCAGAGCAGCACTGGCGGCAGACGTGGCCTCCCAATCAACCGCCGACAGCTCACCGACGACCGCGCGAAGCTCGGCTTCTGCGCGTTCGTCTTCCGCCCGTTGCCGCTCGGTGCGAATCCCACCTAACCGGCCCGTGAGTGAATCGAGCTCATGTCGCAGCCCTTCAATATGCGTCTTGAGCTGTGTGATCACCGCCTCGAGCCGGCCCGTATAATCGGCGTGCACGCGCGAAAAGACATGCTCCGCTGTCGTCGTGCGCCGCGCCTCGAGCGTCGAGATCCATCCCTCGAACCGGCGACGCTCGCCCATCAGCGCGCTCACGGCGACGAGCGTGGCGCCAGCGTTTCCGCTCGCTTCACTCGTTGCCGAGTCGTGTCCGGTATCCTCGTTCGTCATCACTCCTCTCCAGCGTCTTCGGGTGTCAGTCGTCGCGCCGCCAGTGCCCTCTGGCGAGCAGCGCGCAACGCATCGCCTTGTTGAGGCGCCAGCGCATTTACGTGACCCAGCGTACGCGCAGTGAGCATGATGCGCGCCGCGTGCTCCATACTCTCCATCCGCTGATGCGCGAGCAACAGCGATGGACCAACAGTCGTCGCGCCGTGATTCGCGAGCAGAAATCCATCGTGCGCGTTCAGAAACGGTTCCAGCGCATCGGCCAGCGCTCGCGTGCCGGGCATCGCGTAGGGCACGAGCGGAACACCGCCGAGAAGAAAGATAGTCTCCGGGAGCACGTCGTCCATGAAATCGAGGCCGGCAACACCAAATCCCGTTGCAACCGGCGGATGCGCGTGCACCACTGCACGAACGTCCGCGCGCCGTTGATAGATGCGGAGATGCATCCCGACTTCCGACGACGCGACGGCAGTGCCCGCAACCTTCTTCCCCGACATGTCGAGCTCGACCAGATCAGACTCGGCAATGTCGGCCTTGCTCGCACCAGCCGGTGTGACGAGGATCACATTTTCCGAGAGCCGGACACTGACGTTGCCATCCTGTCCGGCAATCAGGCCGGCTCGATACAGCCGACGGCACACGAGCACGATCTCGCGTGCCGCGGCTTCACGCACGCGCTCAGTCGTCGCGTCGGTAGACGATGCGTCCATCGACGATCGTGCATTCGACGCGACCACGCAGCTCCGCGCCTTCGTACGGCGTGTTGCGTCCCTTCGACTGGAACTGCGACGCCTTCACCGTCCACGTGACATCGGGGCTGAACACCGTGACGTCCGCCAATGCGCCGCGACGAATCGTCCCGCCCGGAAGCCTGAAGAGACGCGCGGGTGCACACGCCATCCGCTCGACCAACAGCGGGATGTCGATGATGCCGCGATGCACGAGCCACGTAAGATTGACTGCGAGCGCCGTCTCGAGTCCGATGATGCCATTCGGCGCGTTAGCGAACTCGCGCTCCTTCTCGTCGTAGTGATGCGGCGCGTGATCCGTCGCGATGACATCGATGGTGCCGTCCTTCACGCCCTGCTGCAGCGCTTCGACATCGGCGATCGTGCGAAGCGGCGGATTCATTTTCGCGTTCGTGTCGTAGCCCTCCACCGCATCTTCCGTGAGCGAGAGATGATGCGGACACACCTCTGCCGTCACGTTGATGCCGCGCTCCTTCCCCCAGCGAATGAGCTCCACCGACCCCTTGGTGCTCATGTGGCAGAGATGGATGTGTCCTCCCGTGAGCCGCGCAAGCAGCATGTCGCGGATCGCCATGATCTCTTCGGCTTCGGCAGGAATTCCCTTCAGGCCAAGGCGCGCACTCACGAGGCCTTCGTTCATCGCGCCGCCGGCGGCGAGCGTCGGCTCTTCGCAGTGATCCGCCACCGGTATTCCGAACGTCCGCGCATACTCGAGCGCCGTGCGCATCAACTGCGCGCTCACGACGGGCTTGCCGTCATCGCTCACCGCCACCGCACCGGCACCCACCATCTCGCCGAACTCGGCGAGCGTCTCGCCCATCTGTCCGATCGAGATGGCGCCGATGGGATAGACGCGAGATCCGCCGGCGCGCTTCGCCTGGCTGATGATGAAGCCGACGGCCGCCTGATTGTCCGTGACGGGATCCGTATTCGGCATCGCGCAGACGGCGGTGAAACCGCCTGCCGCCGCAGCACGCGCGCCGGTGGCGATCGTCTCGACCTCTTCGCGGCCCGGCTCACGCAAGTGACAATGCACGTCGATGAAGCCGGGCGAGACAATCGCGCCGGCGCAATCGATCGTCTCGATCGCATCGCCGTCGAGGCGCACATCACCGACGCGTCCAATCGCTTCAACAACGCCATCGACGATGAACAGGTCACCGATGTCGTTCATCCGCTGCGACGGATCGACAATGCGTCCACCGCGCAACAGGATCGAGCGTGCGGTCATCGGCCGCCTCCGCCTTTCGCGGCTTCGGCCAGCTCGGGCTTTCCGCCAGCGAGCAGATAGAGCACAGCCATGCGGACCGCCACGCCGTTCGTCACCTGATTGAGGATTACGCTGTGTGGACCGTCGGCGACATCGGAGTCGATCTCAACGCCACGGTTCATCGGTCCGGGATGAAGAATGAGCACGTCTTTCGGTGCGCGATTCAGTCGCTCGCGCGACACGCCGAATACTCGGTTGTATTCGCGTAGCGAGGGGATGTAACCCTTCTGCATTCGCTCGAGCTGCAGACGCAGAATGTTCAGCGCGTCGGCCCACTGAATCGCATCCTCGATGCGATCGAAGATCGTGACACCGAAGTCACTGATCGCATTCGGCAGCAGTGAGCGCGGTCCACACACCGCCACCTCGGCGCCCATCTTGAGCAGGCCCCAGATGTTGGAACGTGCGACGCGCGAATGCAGCACGTCGCCGCAGATGCAGACCTTGAGTCCCTCGAGACGCTTGAAGTGGTCGCGCAGCGTGAGCATGTCGAGCAGTCCCTGCGTGGGATGCTCGTGCGTCCCATCGCCCGCATTGATCACGTTCGACTCGATACGTTCGGCAAGAAACTGTGCGGCGCCCGATGAGCCGTGGCGAATCACCACCATGTCGATCCGCATCGCTTCGAGGTTGCGCGCCGTATCGACGAGCGTTTCGCCTTTGCTCACGCTCGACCCCGATGACGCGACATTCACCGTATCTGCGGAGAGTCGCTTTTCCGCGAACTCGAACGAGATCCGTGTGCGCGTGGACGCTTCGAAGAAGAGATTCACGATCGTCGAGCCGCGCAGCGTCGGAACTTTCTTGATCGCGCGCTCGCTGATCTCCTTGAACGGCTCCGCGGTGTCGAGAATGAGCCGGATCTGATCGGTCGAGAGTTGTTCGAGGCCGAGCAGATCTTTTCCGAGGGCGCCCTGCGCGCTCACGCCATCTCCGCGAGGATCACGGCGTCCTTGTCATCGAGCTCCGATACGAGCACGTCGACGCGCTGCGAGGAGCTCACCTCGAGCGCCTTGCCCACGACATCAGGCTGAATGGGTAGCTCACGTCCACCGCGATCGATGAGCACCGCCAACCCAATGCGTCGCGGGCGGCCGAAGTCTGCAAGCTCGTCGAGCGCGGCGCGGATGGTACGTCCCGTGTAGAGCACATCGTCGACGATCACGACGTGCTTGCCGTCGATGGCCCACGGGAGGTTGGTGGGCCCGACCACAGGTCGCGGCCCGACAGTCTGTAGATCGTCGCGATAGAGCGTGATATCGAGCGCACCACTGGGGACGTCGGCTTTCTCGCGATCACGGATGGAGGATACGATGCGCGCCGCGAGCTGAACTCCGCGGCGCTGAATTCCCACAATAATGAGATCGTCGGTGCCTTCGTTCAACTCGACGATCTCGTCGGCCATTCGGCGCAGCGTGCGGTCCATCGCGCGTGCGTCGAGAATCACAGACTGTCGATCGCTCATGGCGGGCAATATGGGCTTGCGCAGAAGAAAATAGAAGCGCTTGCGCCCTGTTGCGTGCGTGTGTGGTGCAGTCACAACAGAATGCGTGGTGCGAGCACTACGCGACAGCGGGACGCCCGTGGGTATCAAATCCTCAACTCACTCGCGTATATGAGGTTGACGCGCATTTATCGTTCTGCTTGTGCTCGGCATTCTCGTTGCCTTCAGGAGGGTGTCGCGTATGGCGCCTGGTTCTGCTCTGCGCACGTCTCCCCACCATGGACGGAGGTTCGATTGCGCCTTTCAAAGGTGTTACAAGCAGCGATGTTGCTGACAGGACTGCTCGGTGCGACGCAAAGTGTGTCGGCGCAGAGCAAGGTTGTCGTCTCGCACGACGAGTGGTACACAGGTCCGGGCACCATGGGATCGAACGAACAGCAATTCGTTCTCAATTCGCTGACCTGGATGAACGTTCTCGGAGGCTCCGCGCTCGTTTACTCGAGCAATGGCTTCCTCACGAATTCGACGTTTTTGAACTATCTCGCTGCGCAGGGAATGACGACGACCGTGTCGACATCGCCCGCGCCGTTCAACAACTACGGCGTTGTGTTCGTCGAGGGCAACCCGAGCTATGATGCCGTCGGTCTCGGCGCGTACGTCCTTGGCGGTGGCAACGTCGTCTACATCGGCGGTACGGGCACCGGCGGAGCACCCGCGGAAGCAGCGTACTCCAATCTGTTCCTCAACCAGTTTGGCCTCTCGTTCCAGCCCAGCTACAACGGCATTGGTACGGTGAACACCGTTGGTTACGACACGCAGGGACCGTTCGGAGCGCCGCTCTTTACCGGCGTCTCGAGCGTCTATGGGAACAACGGCAACAGCATCACCGCCAGCGCACCACCGGCCGGCTGGACCAACCAGGTCTTCCTCGACGCGCAAGGCAATGGCGTCTTTGCGGCGGCGGCGGTCACCGCCACACCGGAGCCGGCAACGCTCGGACTCTTCGCCACTGGTGTGATCGCGATGGCTGGCGCGGTTCGTCGCCGGAAGCAGCGTAACGCAGTCGCCTAACGCTACAGCAGCAGTTCGACCCCCTGCGAGCACACCCGCTGGCCCTGAGAGGCTGGCGGGTGTGTTTCGCGTTGAACGATGGCAGCCACCGTCCGCATCGCGGACACGTCCGGCCAATGCGTTAGTTCTCAGCAGATCATCGACCCCACGCACATCTCGCGCGTCGCGTCCCTATGTCGTCCAGAACGTCGTGTAGAACAGCACCACGCGATACGCGAACAGGATCACCACCATCCCGACCGCCAGCGCGAGCGCCTTGATCGGTGCGGCGAGTCGGCGATCCAGATACGCCCGACGCAGCGCAAGCAGCAGATAAACGAACACTGCGATCACGTCGACGAGACTCAAGGCGCCGTCCCCAGTGGTATGCAGGAGCCGAGCGCCATAGCGGAGCAGAAGGTTCAGCGGGTACAACGTCATCAGATCCGTCGCCATCATCATGATCAGCAGCGCGGTGTACGAGTGCAGCGCGAACACGAGATGCTGGAGGGCGTAGCGTCGCTTCCGCATCTCGACCAAGGCGACGAGCAGCGCGAACACCGGCACCATGATGATCACGAGTGTCTTTGCCTGCGTCGTGCTCGCCTGATCGAACACCGCGGCGTACTGCGCTAACGTGACATGACGCTCGGCGATCCGCTGCGCGACCATGTGTGCCGGCTTCGACCACTGGGCAATGTGGACGCGGAGGGGCGTATCGAAGGTATGGACGTTCGTCACGACGGCGGCCAGGAAGGACGCGACGCTGACGAGGACGAAGAGCTGCAGAGGCTTGGTATACCGCATCCGCTCGCCGCGCATGTACGCCGCCGTCAGCTCGCCCGGCCGCGTAATCAGCGTCCTCACGGTGCGTAGCAAGGCGCCGTCGAAGTTAGCGAAGCTCTCGAGGATCTCCTCGCCGAACTGGACTAGCGAGTACCGGCGGTCGCTCGCCCGCTGCTCGCCGCACTGCGCGCAGAAGGGCGTCGTCAGCTCTTCGCTGCAGCTCACACATCGCTCGGGTGCGGAAACGGGAAGAGGCTCGCGGCTGGGCGGGTAGGATGGCATGCGCCCTCGCGAGGTGATCCTCATGCGTCATGCTACGATGGCTCGGTCCCGGCAGCAAGCTCACCGCCCGACCGCATGCAGAGCCATTGCCGCACGCGCGGCCGAACAGGAAGCGAGCAGGCGCGAGGTTACGCTTCGCGAGCTAAGCGTCCGCCTGCTGAAGGTTACGATATCATTGCGGCGCGCAACCTAATGACCGTCCAACGGCCGTTTTCTTTGAGGATTTCATAAATATGCTCTCGCCCTGCCACTGGTAGTCCTGGGACCTTGGACGACCGGGTAACCGAGATATGCACAAGCGCGGTATCGTTGACCACCTTGACCTGCGATACCGTCACTAACGTTACTCCAGGTGACATTTGGCATCGCGCGGACTCACATGAGACCACCTGCTGTCTCGTTGCGAAGCGCGCGCCGATGGCTTGTCCCAGCTTAACAGTTTCTGTCGAATCACGGTTGCCCGCCTGCCATCGGTACTCCGGCGCGATGAGCAATGATCCTTTCATTGCCATGTCTTTCTGAGCATAGATAACCACTGCTCGCGCAATAGCAGCGGAGTCGGAAGATGTGAGTACCAAGGACTGTGCCGACAAGTCGAAATTAGCGAAGCAGGAAAAAACCACTGCTGCGAGAATAGACCGTTTAATCATACGCGCTGCTCGATGCGAAGGGCTTGCACTCTGCGGCGCGCGATTACTCGTCATTGTAGACATGCCAGGCCCATGTTTTCAATGAGTCCTCGTCAGTTATTCGAGGGTAACACATTTGGCGAGGGTATACCGCCAGTCTGCGTCTGCGAATCTCGCCATCGGAGCAAAGCTTCGGCCGAAAAAGGGCACAAAGGGCACAGTAACCAATTCAATCCTCCGAAAAGACAAACCCCAACGATGTCAAGTCGTTGGGGTCAGTACGGATCGGGTGAGATTCGAACTCACGGTACGCTTTCACGTACACACACTTTCCA
>JBDUCR010000003.1:0-2591 GCA_040003345.1 bacterium | reverse complement strand
ACTGAGTGTGATGCCTTGCACGTACGCCATGACGATGTAGACGAACCCACCACGCTCTCCGGCGGCGTATACCGGCACGATGTTGGGATGGCTCAGCCGCGCGATAATTTGTGCCTCGCGGAGAAATGCCGCACGCAAATCGGTGTGTGCGGCGAGAGCGCGGGGCAGCACCTTGATCGCGACCTCCCGCGCCAAGCGAGCTTCTCGTGCGAGGTAGACGATTCCCATCCCGCCTCGGCCAAGCTCGCGATCGAGCGAGTACTCGCCCGCAAGCGCCGCCTGAAATGCGATGAAGTCTCCGTCAGCCTTTTGAAGCATGAAGGTCACCCTGAACGCAGTTCATTCAGCCGCGAGTTGCCGGTACGCCGCCGATCGGCGTATCCGCATCATCATCCACTCCAGTCTCGGTCGGAATAGACAACGTGCCCGTACGCATACGACTCGTCTCGAGCAACCGTTCGACTTCGATCTGCGCCGCGATGGACTCACCGATGCGATCGCCGATCTCGCGCGCCGCATCGAGTGTAGCGGTCACTGATTCAATCGGCGCACTCCCCATCTGAAGTCTCAGCAGATCGAGACGAATGCTCTCGAGCGCAACGACCGTCGCTGCGAGTCGTTCCGCGCCGAGCGCTCGTGCTGACTTGAGCTCCTCAGCCAGCGCAGAGCGCGACGCATCCTGCAGCTCGTCACCACCGCGCTCGAAGGCGGCGAGTTGATCGTCGAGCGCGTTAATGCTCTCGCGCAGCTTCGACGCGTCGCCCTCGAGACGTCGCACGGTCTCAGGAAGCGCGGCGAGCTCGCGTCGCGCGGCCTTCGGAAGGGCGTGGAAGAGATGATCGGTCGCTCGGCCGAGCGCGATTTCGGTGAGTACTGGCATGCCGAGCATTGGGCGGTCGACGGGCTTGAGTCCGAAGCCGGCGATCTTTGCGATTCGTGCGCCCCACTTTCCTTTCCAGAAGGAAATGCTCGCAGACGCGACACGACTCGAGAGCCGATGGCGAATGAATTCACCGATGAGCGGTACGCCGGCGAGGGTCAATCCGATGAGCGAGAAGAAGAGAGTCATTCCCGCCTGGAATTCCGCCTCCGCAATCGGTGCGAATCCCGCCGAATTCACCATGAGGCCACGAGCAGTGTGAAGTGTCATACTGAGCTGAAAGCTCTGCCACGCCATCATGGAGCCGATGGCAGTACCCCCCACAGACACGCCCAGCAACAAGCGCAACGCTCGCCGCACCAACGGTGACCCTTGCCGACGTTCGTATTCGATCTCTTCGCTCCGCGCGAGGAGATGCTCACGCAGGGCAGCGTGCAGATCGTCCACCAAATACCCGTCGCCAAGAATGCGACGCAGACGCATCGTCGCCGGAATGAGGCTCATGCCTCCGAGAAGAACGATCGGAACGAGCGCGAAAACCGCGTGCCGAAGCCCGATGGCGAGCGTGATTCCCGTCATCGAGCCGATGCCGAGCATCGCGAGTCGCGCCGGTAGCTCGAGCTGCCCCTGATTGATCCACGATCGGAGCGGCGCCGGTATTTCCTTTGCGTGCTCGAACGCAAGATCGATCGCCTCCGCAAAACTCTCCGCACTGCGATAACGACGCGCCGGATCCTTGTGCAAACAGCGCTCGACCGCAGCCGCGAGCCTCGGCGGCACTGAACCCGCCACACTCGTGATCGACGCCGGTACCGTGTTGAGATGCTGCGCCACCACCTCGGCGCTCGTCTCGCCGTCGAACGGAAGACGTCCCGTCAGCGCGTAGTAGCCAACGACACCAAGCGAATAGAGATCGCTTCGCGCATCCACCGGCTCGCCCGTCGCCTGCTCGGGACTCACATAGTGCGCGTTGCCCATGACCTGACCCGACGCATCGAGCGCCGCCGTCTGCATTGCGCTCGCGATGCCAAAATCCGAAACGATCGCGCGCTCCGTGCCGCGATCGAGCAGAATGTTTTCCGCCGACACGTCGCGGTGCACGATGCGCGCGCCGTGTGCATAGGCGAGCGCCCACGCGACCTCGCGAAGCACGCGCGCTGCCTGACCAGGAAGGAGTGGACCGCGCGTGCGGATTCTCTCACCCAGCGTCGTTCCTTCCACATACGCCATCACGATGTAAACAAATCCGCCGCGCTCTCCGGCAGCATACACGGGAACGATATTCGGATGATTGAGGCGAGCGACCGTCTGGGATTCGCGGAGAAACGCTTCACGCAGATCGGGGCGCGACGCGAGCGATGGCGGCAGCACCTTGATCGCCACCGGACGCGCGAGACGAACCTCGCGGGCCAAGTAGACGATCCCCATGCCGCCGCGCCCGAGTTCGCGGTCGAGCGAGTACTCCCCAGCCAGCGCCGACTGAAGCGCGATGAAGTGGGCGTCGGGCTGATGAGACATGGAGGGCAAGGTAGGGCGGTTTCGCGCAAATGCGCCAGCGGCCGCGGTGGGGTGTCTGCGAGTAACGGCGAGTATCGGCGCGTCGTCGTTCTCCGCACGAGCCCTCGCGCTAGATTCCATCTCATGTCCTCTCCCAAACCCGACGAGCCCGCCACCTACTTCCGAAAGGGATTCGGACTCAAGGCCGACGTCC
>JBDUCR010000038.1:0-2591 GCA_040003345.1 bacterium | reverse complement strand
TGGAGGCGGACGCCGCATGAGGCGCGAGCGGGTGCGCGAGCTGCTCACCCGCGTTGCCGAAGGGTCGCTGCCCGTCGACGGCGCGCTCGACACACTCTCCGCCGAGCCGCTCGAGTCGCTCGGCTTCGCGACGATCGATCATCATCGTGCGCTTCGGCAGGGCTTTCCCGAAGTCGTCTACGGTGCCGGAAAGACCTCCGATCAGATCGTCGCGATCGCAACGCGTATTGCGGCACATGGCGATGGCGTGCTCGTCACGCGCGTTGAATACGAGGCGGTCGATGCGCTCGTCGAGGCACTTCCCGGCATCGAGTACAACTCCATCGGACGCACCGCGCTGCTGCGCCCCGCAACCAACGCTGCACTCGCCGCGCAATCGGTGCTGATTGTCACGGCCGGCACCAGCGATCTGCCCGTCGCGGAAGAGGCGGCGGTCACTGCAGACGCGATGGCCTGTCGTGTCGATCGCCTCACGGACGTCGGCGTCGCGGGAATTCATCGCATCCTCTCGCGTCGCGAGACGCTCGATGCAGCGGGTGTAATCATCGTCGTCGCCGGGATGGATGGCGCGCTCGCGTCGGTGGTGGGTGGTCTGGCGCGAGTCCCCGTCATTGCGGTGCCGACGAGTGTCGGTTACGGCGCGTCGTTCGGAGGCATTGCACCGCTTCTCACGATGCTGAATAGTTGCGCGGCGGGAGTGACTGTCGTAAACATCGATAACGGTTTCGGCGCGGCTGTCGCCGCCGCGCGAATTCTGCATCGATAGCTCGTCATCACACTCGCCACATGTTGCTTGCCGCGGCCATCTTGCTTGCCATCGCCGCCCTCGCTGCGGCGGGCTACGCACTTCGGCAGGCGAAGCAGTCGCGACGCGACCTCTCAGCGGCACACGCCAGACTCGCGCGCATCGACACCGATCTGCCCACTGTCGGTGAAGACGGACGGGTGGGTGTCGAGGCACTCCGGCGAGATGTGCGCATCTCATTCGAGGCGCAGGAAGAAGGGCACGATCGACTGCTGCTGAAGCCCCTGCTCGCCGACTTCCGCGATGTGGCCGGCGCAGAGGAGGCGATCTTCTGGCGCTGGCGCGCCGACCGCGATTCGCTCTCGCCTGGCGTGTGGTCTACCGAGGCACCGCGCCCCGAACACTTCAACGTCGCCGAATGGGGGCCGCTCGTTCAGTGGTCGGCGGAAACCGGTGTCGTGCAGGTTGTCGGCGAGGGCGACACGATCAACGTCGCCGCCGCGTGCGTGCGGCAGGGCGAGACGCTGTTCGGGGTGCTGAGTCTCACCCACACAGGTGGACTCGGTCTCGTGCGCGCGTCGCTCAAGGAGTGGATGCCCCGGCTCGCCGACCAACTCGCCACGTTCAACGATCTTCTCGCAGTGCGCCGGCAGTATGCCCGGCACATGCGTCAGAGTCAGGCGCTTCTGGACGCCGTGCAGCGGCTGCAGGGCGACCGTGGGGGCGAAGGGCTCTCCCGGGCACTGTGCGAGACGGCATTGGACGTCTCCGGGGCGCGTGGGGCAGTTCTGGTGCGGTGGGATGGAGATACCGAAGTCGGCGAGCTCCACTACGCCACTGATGGAACCGGACTTCGCGTGCCGACGCCGCTCGACGCTGGGAGCGTTGTGGCCGACGTCTGTCGAACCGGCAAGCTGCACGTGCTCGAGGACGCGCGAGGCGCGGCCTCGGGTCAGGCGCTCTACGGTGCAACGCGAGTCATCCGCGAACCAGGCGCGGTCGCGATTATCCCACTGTCGAACAACAGCCGAGTGCTGGGCGCTCTGGTCCTCGAGGCGGACGACGTCGGCGCCCTCACGCTGGAAGACACGCGCCCGCTCACCGTGCTTGGCGCAGTCGTGGTTGGTTCGCTGGAGCTGGCGTGGCAGTTCGCCGAGGTGGATCGCCGCGCGCGCACGGATTCGCTGACGGGACTGTGGAACCGAATGCACTTCGGTGAGCAGCTCGCACGCACGCTCGCCGAGGCCGACCGGTACAACCATCCTGTCTCGCTGGTACTGATGGACATCGACCACTTCAAGAAGGTGAACGACACCTGGGGTCACGAGGCAGGGGACACCGTGCTGCGACAGGTTGCGCGCGTGCTGCAAGACGGCGTGCGGGCCGTGGACATCTGTGTGCGCTATGGCGGAGAGGAGATTGCGATGCTGTTGTCGCAGACGGACAGCGCCCATGCGGTGGAGGTGGCGGAGCGGTTGCGGACGCGCATCGCAGGGACGCCGATTCGGCATGGCCTAAGCGAGATTCATGTGACGGCGTCGTTCGGAGTGGCGACGTATCCGGAGACGGTGAAGGTGCGCGACCAGCTCTTCCCCGCAGCGGACAAGGCACTCTACATTGCCAAGCACGACGGTAGAAACTGCGTGAGGGCGAAGCCTGCAACTAAAGGCCGTGCAGCGAGTTGAGACGTCAAATATGCCGTGACTTCTCCGGTAGGGAGCAGGTTGACGCCGAGCGGTTCACCGGTTACTTTGCATGCGTAGGGGGCGACTGGCTTCGACGGGACTGGTGAAGCTGTGGGCGCGTGCCGAGGTCCTCGGGCACCTCGTTAAACACTCGGGAAAAC
>JBDUCR010000392.1:0-28419 GCA_040003345.1 bacterium | reverse complement strand
CAGCAACTGAATTCAGGGTACCAACGGATCGTGGGGAAACGACTGATCGACGGTTTCGAGCGCAGAGATCGATCAGCCGTTTCCCTTCCCATCCGTCGTTTCTGTGCATTCAGTCGGCACCCACCGTCCGCCGCACCGTGGGCAGGATATAATCGCCGGGAAAGTAGATCCCGACACTCGCTTCGCTCCTGCGGGATGACGGTGCGTCAAACACTTCAATAATTCCCCGATACGGCGACAAATAATCGTCGAGCTCAGAGATCGATCAGCAGTTTCCTTTTCGATCCGCCCTTTCTGTGCATTCAGTTGACCCAACGTCCGCCGCGCCGTGGCAGGATATAATCGCCGCGAAAGTAGATCCCGACACTCGCTTCGCTCCTGCGGGATGACAGCGCACTCGCTTCGCTCCTGCGGGATGACAGCAAAGTCAACTTTTCAAAATCTCCTTCGCAGCAAGACGCCCCGACGCACCACCAGTACCAGCACCAGGATGCGTCCCACTACCACACAGCCACAGCCCATCAATCGGCGTCGCATATCGCGAGCACGCCGCCAACGGACGCGCAATCAAGAACTGATCGAGCGTCAACTCGCCATGGAGAAGACTTCCCTCAGTCGCACCATACCGTTGCTCCACATCCGGCGGCGCAAGCACTTCCGCATGCAGAATCGCCGCCGCCAATTCTGGCGCGTGCTCGCTCACCATTCGCACCACCGTCTCACCCAATGCCACGCGACGCTCGGCACTCCATCCCTCGCGCAGTGCATACGCGGCGTACTGCGCGTGAATCGTCATGACATGCTTGCCCGCGGGCGCGAACGACGCGTCGTCGAGCGACGGAATCGACACGCGCAGCCACGGACGCTCCGCAATGCGTCCATGCTTCGCCGCATCGTACGCACGTTCGACATACGACATCGACGGAGCAATCGTGATCGTCCCGCGCATCGCGGCGTCGCTCCACTCCGTTGGCCCAGACGCAAACCGTGGCAACTCCGACAGTGCGAGATGCACGCGAACCTGCGGGCCGCGCATTCGCACACAGTCCACCGCGTGGAGAAACTCCGGGTCGAGATCGCCCGCGTCGAACAACGTCGTAAACGTGCGCCGCGGATCTGCGCTCGACACGACAATCGGAACATCAAACTCCTCGCCCGATGCCAACACAGCGCCAACAACACGATCGTCGCGCACACGCACCTGCGAGACGTCGGCGTTGGTGCGAATCTCTCCACCTGCGCGCGTCACCGCACCCGCAAGCGCATCGACGAGTGCGCCCACTCCTCCGCGCACGGCTCGACGTCCACCGACACATCCGCTCGGCAAGCCAACATGATTGTGCAGGAACACGAGCGCCGTGCCGCCAGACTGCGGACCATGCTGCACGTTGAGCACACCCGCCGTGCTCAATGCGCCCTTCAGCGCCTCATGCTCGAACCACTCGTCGAGCAGATCGGCGACAGGCATCGGTATGGTGCGTATCACATCGATCATGCCGCGTCGCCCGAGCCCGCGCATCTTTCGGCCCAGTGAAAGCAGCGTCAACAAATCAGCAGGTGCATTGCTCTCGACTGCGGGAGCGCGAACGTCGTACAGCAGTTCCATGAAGCCAGTCAATCGCGCGACGAATGCGCAGAACTCCGGCCACTTCGTCGCATCGCGCACTGAGTGCGAACGAATCGCCGCCGCTGTTGCGCTCACGTCGGGAGTGATGACGAGCGGCGCCGCGCCATCGATCGGAACTGTCATCGACTGCGGCGCGATCGTCTGTGCATACCCATGCGCGGCAATGCCCAGATCCTTCAACACGCTCGCCGATACCCAACCCGGATCATCGACGCAGCTGTTTGCGCGGAATCCCGGATGAAACTCTTCCGTCGCACGCAACCCACCAATCGTCGCGCGACGCTCGGCGACGATCACCTTCTTGCCGGCGAGCGCGAGATATGCCGCCGTGGTGAGTCCGTTCACACCGGCGCCTAATACGAGGACGTCATACTTCATCGCGGCACGTCCTTCAGAATCTCGAGCGCCGCGAGACGTCCGCCGGCGCCCATGATACCGCCGCCCGGATGCGTTGCCGAGCCGCACTGGTAGAGACCTTTGATCGGCGCTCGAAACTTTGCCCAGCCTGGCGCAGGACGCAGAAAGAAGAGCTGATGCAACGCGAGCTCGCCCTGAAAGATATTTCCGTCGGTGAGACCTGTGATCGCTTCGATGTCAGCCGGTGTGAGCACCTGTCGATGGAGGATCGACGCCCGGAAATTCGGCGCGACGCGGGTCACCGCGTCTACCACGGCGTCGCCAAAGGCTTCACGCTTCGTCGCGTCCCAACCGCCCGTGATGTTCGACGGCGCGTACTGCACGAAGATCGACATCACGTGCTTGCCCTTCGGCGCCATCTGCGGATCGATCATCGACGGAATGATGATGTCCATGTAAGGCGCACGAGAAAAGTTGCCGTACTTCGCATCGTCATACGCCGTCTCGACGTACTCCATCGTCGGACTGATCGAGATCGCGCCCCGATGATGCGGACCTGGCCCCGGAAGACACGTGAGGTCCGGCAGCTCGCTCAACGAGAGATTCACTTTGCCCGACGAGCCGCGAATCTTGTAACGACGAACGTCTTCGACAAAGTCAGCTGGAAGCTCTTTCTCCTCGACGAGCGTGAGGAAGCTACGCTTGGGATCGAGCGATGTGACGACCACCGGCGCGTGGAGCTCGTCCCCGTTCTCCAATGCCACACCAGTCGCTCGTCCACGCTTCACCAGAACGCGCGCGACGCTGGCATTCAACCGGATCTCGGCACCGAGCGCGCGCGCCGCGCTCGCGATCGACTCGCTGATGGCGCCGGTGCCGCCCTTCGCAAAGCCCCACGCGCGAAACGCTCCGTCGATCTCACCCATGTAGTGATGCAGCAGCACGTAGGCCGAGCCGGGAGTGCGTGGCCCCATGAACGTGCCGATGATTCCGCTCGCCGACTTCGTCGCCTTGAGGACATCCGTCTCGAACCATTCGTCGAGATAGTCGCCCGCGCTCATGGTCATGAGCTTGTAGAGCGCGTGAAATTGTCGTGTCGGCAACGCCCGAAAAATCCCCGCGAACTCGAGCATCCCGCGCAGATCACTCGGCGCCAACGATGTCGGGTCAGGCGGTACCATCGAAAGAATCGGCTTCACCGCCATCGCCATGTGGTGCATCAGCTTGTTGTACTCGTCGTACGCGTCAGCGTCGCGCTTGGAGTGACGATAGATCTCGCGACGCGTGAGATCGTGATCCGCCCACGCCGCGAGATAGTTGCCGTCGAGCATCGGCGTGACGGTGCTGTCGAGCGGAATGATCTCGAGGCCGTGGCGGGGAAGATCGAGATCGCGAATGATCTCCGGCCTGAGCAACGACACCACGTACGAGAACACCGAATACTTGAAGCCCGGAAACATCTCTTCGGTCACAGCTGCACCGCCGACAAGATGTCGGCGCTCGAGCACGACTACCTTCTTGCCTGCGCGCGCGAGGTAGGCGGCATTCACGAGACCATTGTGCCCGCCACCGATGACGATCGCGTCGTATCGCTGCGTCGTCATTTGCGCTTCCGCTCCGGATTGAAGAAGGGAAGCGACTGCACCGTTGCGAGCGCGCGCTTGCGACGATGTTCGACCGTGATCTCGATCTCGAGACGCGTGCCGGGTGCGGAGTACTTCGTCTCGACGTGCGCGAGTGCGAGATACCGTTTGAGCAACGGCGACCAGGAGCCGCTCGTCGCGTAGCCGACCTGCGTCCCTCCGTTGTACAACGGCACACTGGTTCGCCACGCTTGCGTCGGCAACCGTGGCGCAAGTCCCACTTCGGTGTATCGCGACTGCAGCGACGTCCAATCGACTTCGATGCCGACGAACTTCCAGGCGGCGCCACGCGCTTGCTCAGCCTTGATCGCGCGTCGGCCATTGAATTGCGCTTTGTCGAGCGAGACGGTCCAGTCGAGTGAGAGCTCGAACGGCGACGACTTCTGCATCTCGATGAGCGCATGTCGCGACGAGAAGTAGTCGACTTCGATGAGCAGCAAGCCGGCTTCGACGCGCGCCATGTCGAGCGCGAGCATGCCGGCGGGCATGATGCCGTAAGGTGCACCGCTCTCGATCAACGCATCCCACACTGGTAGTGCCGCCGCGGAGTCGACCCAGATCTCGAAGCCCAGGTCGCCGGTGTATCCCGTTCGTGTGATGACGACGGGTGTTCCGCGAATCGATGAACGCGTGAGCCGAAAGTACTTGAGCGACGACAGATCACTTTCGGTCGCCTGCTCGAGAATCACGCGCGCGTTCGGCCCCTGCAGCGCGAGTGCGGCGATCGTTTCAGAGACGTCCTCGATGTGAACGTCGAGCTGGCGAGCGTTGTCGCCGAGCCATCGGTAGTTCGGATCGGCGGCAGTGAGACGAAAAAGTTGGTCGTCGAGTCGCGACACGGTGCCGTCGTCGATCACCTTGCCGTCGCTGTCGCACCAGGTGGTATAGAGCACCTGACCAACTTTCGCCGCACCGACGTTGCGCGTGACGACGCGATCGAGCAGGCGCGCCGCGTCGCGTCCGGAAACGTGATACTTGTACAGCGGCGACACATCGAACAACGCAGCGGTGCTGCGAATGGCGTGATACTCACGCTCGTGCGAAAGCTCGTACGAGCTCGCCACCACGTAACCCGCCCAGCGGCGCCACGCTTCGCCCTGCATGAGGGGCGCGGTGCGCTCGTGAAATGGCGTTGGGCGAAGATGGTGACGTCGAGCCGTCATCGCGAGCCATGAAGAGGAAAGATGCCGAGGCCGTTCAGCAATCGGGCCGGACTCGCGCTACTCGGCCGAAGAATATTTGAAACGGCGTTCCACGATGTGGCACAACCTACCTCCTCGATACCCACAT
This sequence comes from bacterium, assembly GCA_040003345.1. Taxonomy (GTDB): domain Bacteria; phylum Gemmatimonadota; class Gemmatimonadetes; order Gemmatimonadales; family Gemmatimonadaceae; genus AG11. The sequence continues at coordinate 23,502 of JBDUCR010000392.1, read as the reverse complement.
CGCGAGGTACACCGCCACATTGAACACCAGCACACCAACGCCGAGCACGGTATGGTTGCGCCGAGAGTGTTCGGGTGACGCGAAGGCGCGGAGGATGTGATGCTGAAGGAAGCCTTCCGCATACGGCTCGCGTCCGCCGCGAAGCCAGAATGCTTTCTCCCAGGGCGTGAGTGGACAGCCCAGATCGAGCGTCATCGTCGCCGCGGCCCAGAGCACGGCAAGCAAATGCACCCACAACAACCTCGGCCAATAAAGCACCATGAGGCTCCCGAATACGACGAACACCACGTACGCGATATGCACCGAAGCAATGCCCCGCGCGAGCGCTCGATAGATCATCTGCCCTGCCGGATCTCCACTACACGGTGGACGGTGACCATATCGCCATCGTAGGATTTGCGTCGCAGGTACCGTGACGAACCTGCGGTCACCAACTCAATCATCCAGCGCGCATGCGGTTTCGCAAGGTAGGAGGGCTTCGCTGGTGGATCATCGCGCTCGTCATGCTTGGCGCGATTCTCAACTACCTCACGCGGAGCACACTCGCCGTCGCGGCGCCGACGATTCTCCGCGATCTGCGGATCACGACACAGCAGTACTCGTGGATCCTCGCTGCATTCCAGATCGCGATCATGCTGCAGCCATTGTGCGGCTACGCGCTCGACGTCCTGGGACTCAAACGCGGCTTCGCCATCTTCGTCACTGCGTGGTCGTTGGTCAGCATGGCGCATGGTGTCGCGCACAGCTGGCAGGCGTTCGCGTGGCTCCGCGGTCTGCTCGGATTCGCTGAAGGCGCTGCGAACCCGGCCGGGATGAAGGTGACGGCGGAATGGTTTCCCGCGAATGAACGCGGCGTTGCGGGCGGAGTGTTCAACTTCGGTTCGTCGGCCGGAGCGATGCTCGCGCCTCCGCTCGTTGTCTGGTCGATTCTCAACTACAACTGGCAGTTCGCGTTCGTGATCACCGGTGCGATCGGACTCGTATGGGTCGCGCTGTGGCTCACGTTCTACGACTCGCCAGAACGACACCGGTGGCTGACCGAGCAAGAGCGCGACTACATCATCGCTGGACAGGAGCTTCAACTTCGCGACGATGGTGCACGTCCGTCGTTCCTCCACATTCTTCGTCGCCGAAATTTCTGGGGCATCGCGATTCCGCGCTTCCTCGCCGATCCGACGTGGGGCACACTCACCTTCTGGATGCCGTTGTACCTCACGACCGTGCGTCACTTCGATCTCAGGCAGATCGCAATGTTCGCGTGGCTCCCCTTTCTCGCCGCGGACTTCGGCAGCGTGTTCGGCGGACTGCTGGTGATGCGTCTGCAGAAGCGCGACGTCCGCCTGCTCGACGCACGACGAATCGTGTTCAGCATCGGCGCAGTCATCATGCTCGGCATCGGCTTCGTCGGCTATGTCGACAGTCCGTACGTCGCCATCGCACTCATCAGCCTCGGCGGCTTCGCACACCAGACGTTGTCCGTTACCGTGATCACGATGTCGTCGGATCTGTTCAGGAAGAGCGAAGTCGCAACAGTTGCGGGCATGGCCGGAACATTCGGCAATGCCGGAATGTTGATCTCGTCTCTGCTGATTGGAATTCTGGTGACGACGATCGGCTATGCGCCGTTTTTCATCATGCTCCCACTGCTCGACATCATCGGCGCGATTGTGCTCTGGACTGTCGTGCGCGAGCCGAACGAGTGAGCATCTACTTCGTCGGTCGCACGTTTACCAGAAGACCTTCCAGTTGCCGCGCACAGATTGCCGCTAGCTTCGCGGCCGGAACTCCGCGCTCCACCGGAACTCGAAGCACCTCCGCCACACAGATGAGGCTCGCCCCGATAGCAGCACTGAATTGCTCATTCTGATCCAGTGTGAGCAACTCCGCGCGACTACGATCGCCGAGTAGTCGCGAAAGCTCCGCGCCGACACGGTCGGCGAACTCCATTGGATCGGTGGGCATCATTTCCTCCCGGTGAACGCCGCTGGACACATGCCCGCGGAAGTGACGGCCAGATGCGTGACAACCTAGTTCGACTTGCGACGACGTCGCCATACGAGAGATTCCAGTTTCTCACACTACACAAAGAGTGAACACGATGAGCCGTTCGATTTCCGGGCGACGTTTGCGTTTCGCGTCGCTGTTCCTTCTCGTCGCGCTTTCCACGACGGTACATGCGCAGCAGGCGGCGACTTACTTTCCGCCGGCCGGTCAATGGCAGACGAAATCGCCGTCAGCCGCCGGTCTCGATTCCGCGAAACTTCAGGAAGCGGTTGCCTACGCGCTGGCGCACGGGAGCACCTGGGACTTCGACAAGGATCAGGTGCGCACTTTCGGAACGCCGCTTGGTCCGCTGCCGAAACAGCGCGCATCGACGAACGGCATCATCCTGCGCCACGGCTACATCGTCGCACAGTTCGGCGATGTAAAGGCCAGCGATCCCGTGTACAGCGTCGCGAAGAGCTTTCTGTCGACGGTCGCATCGCTCGCCGTCGATCGCGGCTTGATCAAGAGCGTGAACGATCCCGTCGCCAAATACATCCACGACGGCGGCTATGACTCCCCACACAACAGCGCGATCACCTGGAAGAACCACCTGCAGCAGGAGGGCGAGTGGGAAGGCACGCTCTGGGGAAAGAACGCCGACTTCGTCGGAGCGGAACAGTTCGGTCGAGGCGAACGGAAGCCGCGCACTATTCAGGATCCGGGAGCGTTCTACGAATACAACGACGTTCGCATCAATCGGTTCTCACTCTCGCTGCTCCGCGTGTTCGGCACCGGCATTCCCGACGTACTGAAGACGAGCATCATGGATCCGATCGGCGCGTCGTCGGACTGGAAGTGGATTCCGTACGGCAACTCGCAGGTGGAAATCGGCGGACGCCAAGTCGGTTCCGTGAGCGGTGGCACACGGTGGGGCGGCGGGCTCTGGATCAACTCCGAAGATCTCGCGCGATTCGGTCTGCTGATTCTCAATCACGGTCGATGGAATGGACATCAGCTGGTGTCCGAGCAGTGGCTCAAGGACGCGGTGATGCCGAGCGCGCACGGACCGGACTACGGCTATCTGTGGTGGCTGAACACGAAGCAGCAACAGTGGCCGAGCGGCCCCGCGTCGAGCTTTGGCGCGCTGGGCAATGGGTCAAACATCATCTGGATCGATCCCGACCACGACATCGTGCTCGTGTGGCACTGGTATCAGAACTCGGCCATGGACGGGATGATTCAGCGCATCATGGCTTCGGTGATTTCAGGCGGTAGCTGATGCGGATCCCTCGACTGACCGTGCTCGCTACCTGCTGTTCACACGCACTCATTGAAGATGAATGAGCACACTCGTTGGGCCGAAGGCAAAGGCGTCGGTTGCGATGAGCAGATAGTCCCCCCGAGTGCCCGTGATGACGAGATCGGTGAACGTGAACGTGCCATTGGACGAGCTGATCGTCACCGTCCCGGATATCGTGCCCTTCGCTCCACCGAGGCCCTGAAGAGAAATCTCAACTCTGCCGAACCACGGCAACGGAACGCCGTTCTGATCCTGCTCCGTCACCACCGGCTGTGGAGAGAGCCGCACGCCCGATGTCGCAGTCACAGGAAATGTCGTGTACAGAATGCCTGGAGCATCCGTGATCACGAACTGTCTCGACGTGACGACAGGCAGGGCAGTGGAGGTTGAGAACGCAAGGATGAACGTACCAGGCGCATTCAGCTTGAGATCGGTGAATCGCGCCACTCCGCCGACCGCAGCGAGCTTGGTGGTTCCCGAGAGATAGCCTGGTCCGTTCCGGATCGTGACGGCAACGGTATCCGTCGCTTGCATGGCGAGAAGACCGAGTGAGTCTCGCAATTCGATCGTCGGTTGTACTGTAAGCAAAGCACCTCGCACTCCATCCTGCATTGGTGCCGTCAGCACGAGCGTCGTCGGCGCTAAAGGCGTGATGACGGCGGTCACCAGAACGGTCACGGGCACCGCATTTGTCCCAGTGATCGTTACGTGCGCGACGTGAGTGCCCGGCAGGAGGAACGTGAGGTTCGGCTCGATGAGCAGATTCGCCTGCGTCGACGTCGACAACAACCTGACGTTCAACCACGCGCTGTCCGTCGGCGCGTATGTAATCGGCGCAACGGCGAGCCCGCTGATGGCGCCCCCCACACCCGAGTTCGTGACGGTCGTGAGCTGGCCCTCCGGGGTATAATCGCCACGCACAACCGCGAACGTCACAGGTTGCGCGGACAGCACTGCACCTTGTGCGACGTCCACCGACAATGTCGCGGAGCTCAGTCCTGGCGACGAGAAGGTCAGCACCTGGGTGCCTGCGTCGAACGGTACGATGCTGGTGAATCGCGCGATGCCGCCGACGGCGTTCACCGTCGTCGTTCCGACAACACGGTTGCTCCCCGACGACGTCACCGCGATGGCCGACGTCGCGCTCGGCACAAGCGTGCCTGCGGCGGTTCTGATCTCGACGACGAACGCATTCGTGAACGGCAATCCAGCGACACCGGTTGCCGTCGTGCTCGAGACCGCGAGCTGCGCGGGTACGAGCGGCAGCGCTGTCGCCGTAAAGAGCGCATTCAGCACACCCGCCGCACCGGTCACCGATGCCGTCAGCGTATTCGGTCCTGGCGTCGCACCCATTGTCCAGCTTCCAGCGGTTGCAATGCCGCTCGCATTCGACGTGGCGGTAAGGCTTGCGAGCGATCCGCCACCCGACGCGACGCTAAACGTGACCGCGACTCCCGCAACAGGATTTCCGGCTGAATCGCTGAGCGTCACCGCGGGAGCAACGGCGAGAGGGGTCTGCACCGTGGCAGAGCCGTTGTCGCCAGCGGACTTCGTCAGCACGACCGGAAAGCCGGCGATCACGGCGAGCGGGGTCGAGCTGCTCACCTGTGCGACGTGTGCCGACACGCTCGCCAAGCCGACATGCACCGCGCGAACAAATCCTGCCGAGCTCACCTCGAGAATCGTCGGATCGTCGGACGAGAAGGTGATCTCGCCAGCGACAGGGGAGCTCGCCGCGTTGGTTGCCGTCGCGTGAAGCTGCATCGTCGCGCCGAGCCGCAACGGAGTCGACACAGGATCGATGCGGACGCCAGTGATGGTGTTGTCCGGGGCCACTGGTCCGTCGCCGCCACCGCATGACATCCCCGCGAACACGACACCGGCGACGATCAGAACGCGCGCAATCGAGACTCGCGACAGGACGACGAACATTTGGTACCAGGGATTTGCGGGTGACGATCGGCCGTCGGCGCCACCAGCCAGCGGCGACATCCGGAATGTGCGACCAAGCTAACTCATGAATAAAGTTCGGCTTGACATATTCCCATATGGGTATATGTTGAGCCCATGGCGAGAGCGGCAACGACAGCAGACGCGTTCAACGCAGTGGCAGAACCCCGGCGACGCGAGATCCTCGACCTCCTCGCCGAAGGTGAGCTGCCCGTGAACGACCTGGTCACGCAGCTCGGTTGGGCCCAACCGCAGGTCTCCAAGCATCTCCGCGTGCTTCGGAAAGTCGGGCTCGTCGATCAGCGCGAAAATGGGAGGCAGCGGATGTACCGACTCAATGGCCGCGCGCTCAAACCGATTCACGACTGGATCAAGAACTACGAACGCACGTGGAACGAGCGGCTCGATGCGTTGGACGAGCTCGCGCACGCACTCAAAACGGAGGAGTGAGATGCTGGCCAAGACACACAAGGGAACGGCAGTCGTCACACTGCCAACCAATACGCAGGTGATGATCACGCGCGAGTTCGATGTGCCAAAGCATCTGATCTACAAGGCGTGGACGACACCCACGCTGATCAGACGATGGTGGTCAGCGAACCGAGGCGAAGTCACGATCGCTGACGTCGACCTTCGTGTTGGCGGGACGTGGCGGTGGGTGATGAAGACGAGCCAGGGGTTCGACGTCGCATTTCACGGCGTGTACCGTGAGATCGTGCCCGATGAGAGGCTCGTCTTTACCGAAGTATTCGAGGGCATGCCCGGCGCGGAAGCAGTGACGACGTTGCGATTCACCGAACACGACGGTCATACCACGCTCACGATGCTCGTGCAGCACACCTGTCAGGAAGATCGCGATGCGCACGTCAACTCTGGCATGGAAGCAGGCATGCAGGACGCAATGGATCTGCTGGAGCTGGCAGTGGTCTCGCCGTCAGCCTGAGAGCGGCGCGGTGCAGCGTATGACGGCCACGAGATCGGCAAACATGCCCTGCGCCGCCTGCTCGCGACCTGCGCCAGGTCCAATGACGGTCACCTCACTCACGGTGTCCGTTCGAATCACGAGTGCGTTCATCACGCCGTTGACGCGCGCGAGCGGATCACTGAGCGGCAGTGCAATCGGCTCGACTCGCGCTTCAACGGAATCCTTTTCGGTCGAGAAGGAATTGCCGTCCATCTGTGCGCGGACGGTAGCAACGAGACGTATTCGCTGCTCGTCGCGAACGGCTTGTTGCACACTCTCGAGCGATAGATCAGCGATGCCGCGCCTCACCACCTGATCGACTGATATCGAGCGCCCGAACGCGACGGCGGCGAGCACCCGCACCTTGGCCACGACGTCGTGTCCTTCCACATCGTCGCTCGGGTCGGGCTCGGCAAAGCCGCGCGACTGCGCATCGGCGAGCGCCGAGGCGTAGTCGTGTCCCTCGGCCATCAGCGTGAGTATGTAATTCGCCGTGCCGTTGAGAATTCCGCGCAGCTCGATGACGCGAGATCCCGCGAGCCCTTCACGAATGGTGCTGAGCACGGGTGTTCCCGACATGACTGTGGATTCCATGCGGAAATGCGCATTGTGTCGACGCGCCAGTGCCATCAGCTCGAGCGCGTCCTCGGCGCATGCTCCCTTGCTCGACGTGATGACGTGCGTGCCACGCGCGAGCGCCAGCTGCAGGTGACTCAGCGATGGCTCCGGGACTCGCGGATTCGTGTTGCTTGCCTCTGCCAGTATGTCGCACGTCGTCGCTTGGAGACCGGAGTGCGCTGACTCCCATCGGCGTGATTCGGGATAGAGCGCGAGCGGCCGGCCGGATGCTGCGAGCTCGAGCAGAGCAGGAATGTCGAAGCCGGCGTCGCAGTAGATGAAGCCGTCGCGACGCGTCGCGACACTGACGATAGCGATGTTGACGTCACACTCGGACGCGAGCCACGCGCGCCGCCGGTGAACGGCGTCGGCCAGCCAGCGTCCGACGACGCCGAATCCGACGATGGAGAGACGAATTTTTCGCAGGGCCATTCCTCTGTGCGGGGTTGGAGCGAACGTTGATGATGCGGCTAATCGGGAAGGTATCCACCCTGCTGACACGTAACCGGGTTACAGCGACTGCATTTTACGCAGAGGATCGCAGAGGGATACGGCCGCAGAGGCCGCAGAGGGACTGCGCGAATACGCGGGCGGGGCAAAGTTACCGTGCGATCCTCACGAAGGTTTTCCTCTGCGGGCTCTGCGGCTGCCTCAGTTCCTCTGCGATAACTGCTTTTGGTCGTAACTCGGCGATCCCAGCTTGCCGAACGCCGCCACCCATGACGAGGGCAAGAGCGAATCCAGACCCCGCTTCGCCGATCGGCACTTTCGATAAGCCCTCTCTCAGGATTTGTGGCGCGCTCGGTTGCAGCCGCAGATCGCACGGCTACGTTTGTGTCCGACCGACGCTGGCGCGGTCCTTACTCGGTGAGTCCTGTCAACGATGACGCGCTCCGGATCCGAACTGATGACGGCGCAGCGGCGGCGCCTTCTCACGATCATCGCGCAGGATCCGTCGATCAAGGTGAACGGCCGCATTCTTCGCGCAATCGTACCAGTGCCGTTCGACGCCACGGAGCCTGGGCCGTGGGGTGAGCGCATTCACGTGCTCGACTACGACGCAACGTCGAATACGCTCTATGCGCCGCTCGACATCGGCGATGGGTTGAATGAATCCCCCGTCGATCCTTTTCTCGACGCCTCTGACACGGAGCTGCTCAACAGCCCGCAGTTTCATCAGCAGCAGGTGTACGCCGTCGCATCGCGCACTCTTGCGCGATTCGAAGCCGCACTCGGCCGACGTCTGCCGTGGGGATTCAACAGTCCGCAGCTCAAGCTCTGTCCACACGCGTTCGCCGAACCGAATGCCTTTTATGCGCGTGAGCATGAGGCGGTGTTGTTCGGATACTTTCGGACGGCGCAGGGCCGGCCGGTGCTCTCGAGCCTCGCCCACGACGTCGTTGCGCACGAGGTGTCGCACGCGCTGCTCGACGGACTGCGTCCCGGCCTTCTCGCGCCGTCGTCGCCGGATCAGGGCGCCTTTCACGAAGCGTTCGCCGATATGGTTGCAATCTTCTCGGTGTTTGCGCTGCAGGAAATCGTCGAAGCGATGCTCACGATGGGCACGACGATCAAGTCGACACGTGGTGGACGCAACAGGAATCGTCTGTTGTCGAAGGAAGTGCTCGACGCGGCGTGGCTCCGCGAGTTCGCCTTGCTTGGCCTCGCGAAACAGATGGGCCAGGAGCTCTCCGGCGTGCGCGGAGAGGCGTTACGTCACTCCGCCACTCTCGCGCCGACGAAGAAGTGGCGAGACGACCCGCAGTTCGAGGAGCCGCATCGGCGCGGTGAGATTCTCGTTGCGTGCGGCCTCCACACGTTCATTCTGCTCTGGAATCATCGACTGCAATCGCTCGGCGAAGTGCAGCCGGGTTTCGTCGATCGCGGACGCGTTGCCGAAGATGGTGCTGCCGTTGCCGACAGTCTGCTCACGTCGATCATTCGCTGCATCGACTATCTGCCGCCGGTGCACGTCAGCTTCTCCGACGTGTTGAGTGCATTGCTCACGTCACACTACGAGTTGTTTCCCGGCGAACAGATGCGTCCAGTGCGCGATCTCGTGCGCAAGGCGTTCGGCGACTTCGGCATCAAGCCAGCGGCGTCGCAGTCGTCGGTAGAAGATGGTCTGTGGTGCGGACCGTCGACGCGTCCAGATTATCGCGAGGTTCACTTTTCCGTGCTGCAGTACGACGAGACCGAGGCGTTTCGTTTTCTCTGGAGAAATCGCGAGATGCTCGAGCTCGCGAAAGGCGCGTACACACGCGTCGAGAGCGTGCGTCCGTGTCTGCGTCGCGGCGAAGATGGCTTCATGCTGCGCGAGACCGTGGTGGGATTCACGCAGCAGATTCAGCTCAACGCCGGTGAGCTCGGCCAATTCTCCATTGCGCGGCCAGCAGGCATGCCCGAGGAAACTCGAGTGACGCTGTTCGGCGGAGGAACACTGATCTTCGACGAGCGCGGTGAGCTCAAGTATTACATCCACAACAGGCTGTTCAGCGCCAATCGCCAGTCGGAACGCCTTCTCTATCTGTGGAAAGTCGGTGCATTCGACCCGGGCGTGCGTGCACGGTCGTCGATCGCGGCGATGCATCGTGACCGCGCGATCGATCGCTCCGAATTCCAGGCCGAGCGATGGTAAAACGCACGCGCACTTCGACGGTTGGCGGCCGTAAGCCGAATGCTGTTCGCGTTCATCCCTATCAAGTGGGATTCGGCGACTGCTTTCTCGTGGAGTTCGTCTACGCCAAATCGTCGAAGTTCATACTCATCGACTTCGGTTCGAGCGCTCGGCCACGCGGGGCGAAGGAGAATTTCCTCGATGATGTTGCGACGGAAATCGCCTTCACCTGTGGCGGCCAGCTCGAAGCAGTGGTCGCGACGCATCGACACAACGACCACATCTCGGGATTCACATCCGGTGATGGTACTGCGTCGGGCGACATCATTCGCGCACTCGAGCCCAAGCTCGTCGTGCAGCCGTGGACGGAAGATCCTGCGCTTGCTCGACATCTTAGCGCGCGAAGCGCGTCGAAGGAGCACACAGCGTTCGCCAATCGACTCTCCGATATTCATGCTGTCGCAGATGCTGTCGTCGTCGAAGCGGCGCAGCTCACCACACTCGGCATGAAGACTCGAGGGCGCGAGCTCGAATTCCTCGGTGCAACCAACGTCGAGAATTCTGCAGCCGAGGAGAGCCTGCGAACGATGGCACCGAGGACGCGGTATGTGCGTTACGGCGACAAGACCGGTCTCGAGGCGCTGCTGCCCGGTGTGCGCGTGACTGTACTCGGGCCGCCGACGCTTGAGCAGCTCGGCACACTGAGGACGCACCGCACCGAAGAGACGAACAACTTCTGGAGTTTTCGCGCGAGTCTGGCGAAGAATCTCACGGCTGGCAGTGGCTTCGATCCTCTCTTTCCGGCCGCGCCGCAACTCGGCGCCGACAATGCTCCGCCGTGGGCGCGCTGGCTCATTCCCAAGCTGCAGCGTGCGCGCGCCGACGAGCTGCGCGGACTTGTGCGAACGATGGACAATGAGCTCAACAACACGAGCCTGATTCTGTTGTTCGAGATCGGAAAGGTGGCGCTGCTGTTTCCGGGTGATGCGCAGGTGGAGGAATGGCAATTCGCGCTGCATAAGGATGCAGTGCGCAAGCGGCTCGCCAGGGTTGCGCTGTACAAGGTGGGACATCACGGCAGTTTGAGTGCGACGCCCAAGTCGCTCTGGAATCTGTTCGTGAATCGAAAGCCGGCGCCGGTGGAGGGACGGCTCGCGAGTGTGATGTCCACACTGCCTGGCCGGCACGGCGGGAAGCGGACGGGCAACGAGGTGCCGCGCGTGGCGCTGTTCAATGCGTTGCGGAGTGAGTCGAACCTGACGAGTACGCACCTGGAGCCGACGGGGAAGCCGATTGCGGCGATCGAGATAAAGACATAGCAAGCAACGCGAGCGAGTTTTGGGATCTATTCTCGCGGCGATGTAGCCGGCCACGGAGCGGCGCAACGTAGATCCCGACACTCGCTCGCTTCGCTTGCTCCTGCGGGATGACAGACACACTCGCTTCGCTTGCTCCTGCGGGATGACAGAAACACTCAAAACAAGGAGAGAACAGTGGCCGCGAAAAAAGCAGAGACGCGCATCATCACCTGCAGGCCCAAGCAGCTGCCGCCGGACAAACTGATCCACGCCGCGCAGCACGCCGTCGACATCAACCCGATGAATCATGCGCCGATTGAACGGCTGTCGTCGCTGATGCCGGGCTTTGCGCCGACGCACATGCATCTCGCCGTATTGATCTCGAAATACTGGGGGCCAGCGGGCGTGCGTCTCACGGTCGGGTTTCTCGACAATCCATCGGCAGCGTTGCAGCGGCGGATTCTCAGACACATGAACGCCTGGAACAAGACGGCGAACGTAAAGTTCTCGCTGAGCAAAACCGATCCCGACGTCCGCATTGCGCGCATCGCGGATGATCCGGAAAACAACGGCTACTGGTCGTACATCGGCACGCAGATCCACGAGATCGACAAGGATCAGCCGACGATGAATCTCGACTCGTTCACGATGAGCACTCCCGAGTCCGAGTTTCATCGCGTCGTGCGACACGAGACCGGCCACACACTCGGTTTCGAGCACGAGCACATGCGGCGCGAGCTCGTGAAGCTGATCGATGTGCCGAAGGCCATTGCCTTCTACAAGGAAGATCAGGGATGGAGTCCGCAGGAAGTGCGTGAGCAAGTGCTCACACCGATCGAGGACAAGTCGCTGCGCGGAACTCTGCATGCCGACCCGAAGTCGATCATGTGCTATCAGATCGACGGCTCCATCACCAAGAATGGAAAGCCGATCGTCGGTGGTCTCGACATCGACAAGAGCGACTACGCGTTTGCGGCGAAGCTGTACCCGAAGAAGCTCATCAGCACCGGCGCAAAGAAGACGGCAAAAAAGGCAACCAAGGCGAAGAAGGCAACCAAGGCGAAGAAGGGGAGCAAGTGAGAAGACGTGCTCAACTCCGCGGCGAAACCGGAATCGTGAAGTAGAAGTTGCTGCCTTCGCCTAAGGTACTCTCGACCCAAATTCGCCCGCCGTGCACCTCCACGATTCCTTTCGCAATCGCGAGGCCGAGCCCGATGCCGCGACGATCCTTGCGGTTTGCCTGCCAGAAGCGGCCGAAGATGTGCGGCAGTTGATCGGCCGCGATGCCGGGACCCGTATCACTCACGCCGAAGCGAACCTCGTCGCCCAGCGGCTCGACGCGAATCACGACCGAACCACCCCTCGGCGTGAACTTGATCGCGTTGCCGACGAGGTTCGATAACACCTGCAGCAACCGCGCAGCATCCGCAGATATGGTAGAAACATTCTCGCTGATCTCCGACTGCAGCTCGAGCGACGCGGCCGCAGCGAGCGGACGCAGCATCTCCATCGCTTCACTCATCAGTGCGGCGACTGATTCCTGGCGCGCGTCGATCGAGAGTGTTCCCGATTCAGTTCGCCGAATGTCCAGCAGATCCTGAATGAGACGATTCATCCGTTCGGCGGCACGCTTCACGATTCGCGCCTGCTTTCCGAGCACAGAATCGGCATCGGCGATGTCCTCGATCATCGACGCCGAGCCCATGAAGATCGTGTTGAGTGGATTGCGCAGATCATGTGCAACGACGCTCAGCATTTCATCGCGCGCGCGCGTCGCCTGCGTCGCCTCGTGAAAGAGCCGGGCATTGTCGACGGCGAGTGATGCGCGTCGTGCCAGTTCCTCGAGCAGCGGGAGGTCGTCGCGGGAGTAGTGCCGATCGGACTCTGACCAACAGAGCACGAGCCCACCAGACACGCGTCCGCTGACGCGCAGCGGAACAGCGAGCAGCGACCGCGGCCGAAGCCGCTCCATGACGATCGTCATCGATTGATCGACGACACTGGGGTCGAGCATTGCGTCAGTGATCTCGGCGAGCACGATGGACTCACCCTCGAGCAGCTGTGCGACATGCCGCTCACGCTCGATCAACGATTCCCAGAAGTGTGCGACCTCGCCAAGCGACGCTTCCTTCTCTGGATCCATGTGCGCAACGCCGACGCGATTCAGGTCGCCGTCCTGACCGATCATGTCGACAGTGCAGTAGTCGGCAAAGTCAGGTACCGCGAGCCGTGCCAGCGCGGACAGCGTCGTCTGATAGTCGAACGACGCGCCGAGCACGCGACTCGCCTCGGCGAGAAACGATGCCTTCTTCTCCGCCAGTTCCGCCGCCGAGCGCAGCGCCTGCTCTTCGATGAGGCGTCGCGATGTTTCTTCGGCGTTCTTGCGTTCTGTGATCTCGTTGATCGTGCCGACGCGAACGCGTTTACCGCGATACATCATCGATCGGCCCGTGATCTCGACGATGATCACGCTACCGTCCTTGCGACGACCGCCCGCTTCGTACCGTTCGTACGAGCCGGTGCGCATGTGCTGGATGATGTCGTCCCGCGACTCTGCGGTTGGAAGAACGTCAAGGAGATTGCTGCCGATCATCTCGTCGATCTCGAAGCCGAACATTCGCGCGAGGCTTTGGTTTGCCGCGAGTACAACGCCTCGATCGTGAATGACGACCCCTTCTGCGGCGGCGTCGGACAATTGGCGAAAGCGCTCTTCGCTCTCGAGGAGTCTCGCTTCCGTGCGCTGCCGAAATATTGCGCCGCCGAGCGTGGCTGCTGCGGCCGCGAGTGCGTCGATCTCGGTTGGCTCCCACACGCGATCGCTGTCGTCTTCGGTAACGCCGAGGACTCCCCACCAGTCGTCGTCGACGAAGACGGGGACGAATGCTGCCGAGCGAACGCCGGCTCGCTCGAAGAATGCGCGTTCGCTCGAGGGAAGGGAGTGTGCGGGGCCGTGAATCGCTTGTCCGCTGGCCATGATGCCCCAGCGCTCGAGTCCGAACTCGGCGGCGCCGAAGGTGGCGACGGTGAGCTCGGCCAGCGAGTGCGAGATGCCGGGCGCCATCCATTCGTGGCGCCAGGTTGCGCGAAGGACGTCGTCGGTGTCGCGTGACAGCGCAAAGAGGAAGGCGCGACTCGCGCCGGCCGCCTCGCCGAGGTGGCCGAGTACGGTGCGGATGTCGTCTTCCCAGTGTGTGCATCGGAGAAACGTGGACGCCGCTTCGTAGACCGCCTTGAAGATGGCGTCGTGACGAGTCTTCATTCGATGAGGGTTGTGAGGGCGCCTGTCATCGCGAGGCTGTCATCCCGCAGGAGCGAACGAAGTGAGTGAGGGCTGTCATCCCGCAGGAGCGAACGAAGTGAGCGAGTGTCGGGATCTACTCTACGCCGCACTATGACGGGATATAATCGGCGCGAAAGTAGATCCCGACACTCGCTTCGCTCCTGCGGGATGACAGGGTGCTCGCTTCGCTCCTGCGGGATGACAGGGTGCTCGCTTCGCTCCTGCGGGATGACAGGGTGCGCATGCTCTTAGTCCATCGGCTCGAGATAGCCGATCTTGAGCTCGGGTCCGTCCGCGACGAGCGCGAGGTAAAACGCATACGAGTAGTCGACATCAGCTTCGCTGTTCTCGTCCGGTTGGAACTCGATGCGCCAGCAGCCACGAAAGTTGTCGTCGGTCAGCTCGGGGGGGATCGGAAATGACGGGGCCTCGCCGAATGTTCCGTCGATGTCGGCGAGCGTGTGGCTGCCCGCGTCGTCCTCCTGTTCCCCAACGCTCTCGCGCATCGATGCGAGGTCGTCTTGCGGGAGCTCAGAGAGCTCGAACTCGGCGGCGGGCGGATTGTCGGCGCGTACAAGGCGAACGACGCGCTTCAGCCCTCCAACAGGCAACGCACTGCGGATCCAGGGCGCGAGCATCTTCTCGGCGCGATCGAACGATTGTGCGACGACTGCCTGCGCAAAGGCGTTGAGAAACGATTCCGGCGTCATCCGTGAGTTCCGGCGTTCATCTGGTCGATCCGTGCTTCGGGCGTCTTACAGGAGACGGCGAAGGGCGGCCCGCCGCAACGCCGACCCTCGACGGGCCGTATCACCTTCGCGAACTTGCTGCGCACCCGTGCCGCCATCCTGCCGCGAGCGCGAGGACCTTCTCGTGAAATTCCAACCGTTCTGACCCATAGGACTCCATGCGAGCGACACCGCTCCTCATCTCGATCTGCGGCCTCAGTTCACTCCTGTCAACCACCGGCGGCGCGCAGGCGCGTCCTGACACGACGAACGATCCGATCAAGGTCCTCGCGTCGCGCCTGGAGTTCGAGCGCTACAAGGAGACGGTCAAGGGGCTGACGCAATTTGGTGACCGGAGGCAGGGCACTGACCGTAACGCGAACGCGGTCACGTGGATCGAATCGAAGCTCAAGAGCTACGGATGTGCCAGCGTCGAACGCATTGTCTACGACTATCAGCCCGCGCCACCGGCCGCGCCACGCGGAGACAGCGCCTCGCGCGCTGCGGCGGCGACCGCTCGCGCCGGTGCGGCCGCGAGTGGTCAGGCGCAGGGCGGAGGACGCATGCGGGGCATGCGCACACGGACGGGAGTGAACACGGACTCGCTGGCGCAGAAGGATCTCAAGCTCCGCGCACTCAACTCGCAGCCGACCACTCCGGGCAGACGCGAGGAGGTGTACTGCACGAAGGTCGGAAGCACGCATCCTGAGGAGATGTACATCGTCGGCGCGCACATGGACGGCCACGGCTGGGGTGAAGCGGCGAACGACGACGGAAGCGGAACGGCGCTCGTGATGGAGCTCGCGCGCGTCTTCAGCATGCCTGACGTGAAGACCGATCGCTCGATCCGCTTCGCGCTCTGGAACAACGAGGAGACGGGACTCAACGGCGCTCGGGCGTACGTCGCGCAGCGTGAAGCCCTGCAGGGCAAGGAGTCGCCGGCCGGCTCGCACCAGTATCCGGAGCCCAAGTGGCTCGGCATGATTCAACACGACATGATGATGTTCGATCACGGCATGCCGCGCGCTGACGGCACGATGAGTCCGGAACAGCGTCCCGAGGCGGACGTGAACATCGAGTTCCAGTCGAATTCGAAGATGGCCGCGGAGTCGCAGAAGCTCGCGTGGATTTTTCATGGCGCGAACGAGAAGTACGCGACGGACTATCCCGCCGCTGTCGGTCCGCACATGACGAATACGGATAGCGCGCCCTTCCAGGATCTCGTGCCGTCGATCAGCCTGCGTGAGAACGAGCGAGGTCGCGAGGTTGGCGCGGGGTGGGATCCGCACTGGCATCAGGTGACGGACGTGTTCTCGACGTTCACGGACAAGGATTTCCGCCTCGGTTTGAACGCGGCGCAGACGACGCTCGGAGCGATCGCGATGCTGACGGGCGCGTCGTTGAGGTAACGCTGTTCCGCCCGCGTCGGCGGCTCCGCCGCCTCGCTTTTCCGCTAATGCGCTAATGCGGTAAGCGGAAGAGCGCTGCGCAACGCGCGGTCGCGGGCGGAAGAGCGAGCGCCGCAGGCGCGATGCGGGCGGAAGAGCGGAAGAGCGAGGCGCGCAGCGCCGATGCGGGCAGCGCCGGCGCACACAGCGCCGACGCTACCGCACGCCAGCCAGCGCAGCCACGAGCAACAACGCCCACTGCGGACCAAGCCAGCCACTCGCAGTATCCTCGTACCACTCCGTGAGCGCGTGCTCGTCGCCGCCATTACCGCCGCCGTCAATCGTAATGGCGGGAATGCCGAGGCTCATCGGGAAATTCGCGTCGGTGCTCGACGTCGAGAGAGCAGGCGTAAAGCCGAGTGACTTGCCGGCAGCAAGTGCTGCGGCGACGATCGGTGCTGATTCCGTCTGCGTACCGTTGGCTGGACGCAGACCGATCGTGTCGATCTTGAGGGTCAGCGCCGCCTTGCCCGCGGCGCCTCCGCCCCATCGCGCATTTTCGGCGTCGAGCGCAGCGACGAGAATCCTCTGCACCTTCGCGTCGAGAGTCGCGAGCGCCTCGGCGGATTCGGAGCGCATGTCGAGCTCGAAGCTCGCCTCGAAGGGAATCGAGTTCACCGACGTGCCGCCCGAGATCACGCCGACGCTGAAAGTCGTCTTAGGCGACGACGGCACCTCGAGATCCGCAATCTGCGCGACTGCACGACCGAGCGCATGAATGGGATTCACGCGACCGAACGCGCCGTAACTGTGTCCGCCCGGACCCTTGTACGTGACCTTGTAGCGATCGCTGCCGACGCCACGATTCGTGAGTGTGAGCCCCGTGCCGTCCACCGAGATGAAGTAATCGATCTTTCCCTTGAGCTCATTGAGAAAGAGATTGCGCATGCCGCGCAGGTTGCCGGGTCCTTCTTCGCCGACGTCGCCGATGAAGTAAATCGTGCCGGGCGTCTGGATCTTCGCCTGCTCGAACGCTCGTGCGATGGAGAGCACCACGGCGAGTCCGCGACAATCGTCGCCGATGCCGGGCGACGTGAGACGACCGGGGCTGCGCTTGACCTTCACATCGGTGCCCTCCGGGAACACGGTGTCGAGATGCCCCGCAATCGCCACCGTCGGACCGGTGCCCGTCCCTTTTCTCTCGGCGATCACGTTGCCAGCCGTGTCGATGCGCACGTTAGTGAGCCCGAGTGCCTGCAGCCGTCGCTTGTATTCGATGCCGCGTCTCTTCTCCTTGAAGGGTGGCGACGCAATCTCGCAAATGGAGATCTGATTGCTCAGCGTCCACGCGTTGTCGCGCTTGAGTGCGTCGATTGCGCTCTTCACACGCGGGTTGTCGACGGGAATCGATGTCTGTGCGTAAAGCGGAGCGCCAGCGAGCAGGGCGGCGAAGAGGAGCATTCTCGAGTTCATGTCGAGAACGTTAGTCGTGCGGCCGGTCTCCAACCAGACTACGGGCGAGGCGCAGCGCTCGTCACGCGCCAAACGGTGTTGCCCACATCGTCAGCCACGAGCAGTGCGCCGCGCTTGTCGATCGTCACGCCGACTGGTCTGCCGAGTGCGTCGCCTTCGCGATTGAGGAATCCAGTCAGCACGTCGATGGGCATTCCGTTTGGCTTGCCGGCGACGAAGGGAACGAAGATCACCTTGTAGCCACTGGCCGGTTCGCGATTCCACGATCCGTGTTGACCGACGAACATTCCCTGGGTGAAAGGGGTCGGCAGCGTTGTACCAGCCGACGCGGTTAGGCCAAGCGATGCTGTGTGGGGACCGAGTGCGTAATCGGGCCAGATCGCAGACGCGACCAGGTCCGGACGCTGCGGCTTAACGCGTTCGTCCACATGCTGACCGTAGTAGCTGTAAGGCCAGCCGTAGAATCCGCCATCGCGCACCGAGGTCATGTAGTCCGGAACGAGATCGCTGCCGAGCTCGTCGCGCTCGTTGACGGACGTCCAGAGCATGCCGGTCTCAGACTCCCATGCCATGCCGTTCGGATTGCGCAGTCCCGACGCGAACACGCGATGCGAGCCCGTCTTGAGATCAATTTCCCAGATCGCCGCGCGATCCGTTTCGTTCTCGATGCCGTTCTCCGCGGCATTGCTGTTCGATCCGACGGTGGCGTACAGCTTCGAGCCGTCGGGAGACGCGATGATGTTTTTCGTCCAATGATGGTTGATGGGACCGGCTGGCAGGTCGACGACTTTCGTCGGGCTCGCAGTGATCTGCGTTTCGCCGGTGACATATGGAACGCTGACGACGCCATCGCTGTTCGCGACGTACAGCAGCTCACCGATGAGTGCCATTCCGAATGGCGACATCAGGTTCGCGAGAAACACAGTTCGTGTTTCGGCGACGCCATCGCCGTCGGCATCGCGAAGCAGCGTGATGCGATTCGCACTCGGCACGGCGCCGCCGGCCTTCTTCTGAAATTTCTTGAAGAACCATCCCTTGATTCCCTTTCCGTCTTCGGGACGGACAGGTGCGTTCGTCTCGGCGACGAGGACATCGCCGTTTGGAAGGACGTAAAGCCAACGAGGATGGTCGAG
Organism: bacterium; assembly: GCA_040003345.1. GTDB lineage: Bacteria > Gemmatimonadota > Gemmatimonadetes > Gemmatimonadales > Gemmatimonadaceae > AG11. Next base: position 4,767 of record JBDUCR010000392.1, on the reverse strand, counting down.
TCCGTGTGCGAACGCGTTGACGCTCGTGCCGGGTGCGGCTGTGGGCGTTGCGCCCGACGGCCACCCACGTGCCTCGGCGACGTTGACCGTCGGGATGGGCGAGGTGCGCGGCTCAGGGATTTCGGGGTGTGGGCCGATTCCCGCGGAGACCGGAAGCTTGGCGGCACTGGCGCAGGATGATGCAAGCGCGAGCGCTGCGCAGCTGAACGTTCTTCGAAACGTGAGCACGGCCAACTTTGCACGGTTGCTGAGGTTGTTCGCGTGTAGCGCGGGAGCGTTCACCTCATGGCAAATATCAGGCTCCGGTGTCATCCTGAGCCGGCGCACCGAGTCGAAGCGTGCGTCGCTGAGCTACACTGCCGTCACGACGAAAAAGTCGTTTGCCGAGACGCCGGCGTCGAGCGCTGCATCGAGCCAGGCGCGTTCGAGTTTCGGTCCCCGCTCCGTTGGCAACCGATAGTCGACGAAGATCGTGTGATCGGCGCGCCAGGCCATCACGTCGTAGAAGCCACTCGCGCGATCGCCATTCGCCGCGATAATGCGGTCGTAGAGCTCCTGTTCCGCCGGCGGCAACGCTACGGGCGAACTGCGCGTGGGCATGTGGCGCCAGCTTTTGCGATCATGCACCGTGTCGAGCCATGCGCCTTCCCATCCGTCGACCTCGAGCCAGCGCAGCAGTGCAAGCTCGCCGAACATCGCCGCGCCATCGTACGTCACAAGCGGCTTGCTCGTGTACGACGCTGCCAGTGCGCCCTGGCGAAGTCGATTGGGACTCGCCTCGCCGAAATGAACTTGCAGGCGTCGAATGAGTGCCGAACGGCCCGAAGGAAGCACGCACTCAGTGACCTCGACGCTGGATGCGCGTGCGAAGAGCGATTCCATCTCAGTGCGGTGCTACGGTGCGTGCCATATCGCGGCCTCACTCACGTTGCCTGCCTGATCGACGGCGTTGACCAGCACGCGATCGGCGGATGCGTCGAGCGTCACCGACCGTTGGTCGCCGAAGAGTATGCGCGTCGTCCACTTTCCGTTATCACGCTCGCGTATGACCCACCACCGCGGCGAATCGCCTGCACCAGCAGTGAGTTGTGCGACGCGCGTGGTTACACTGACCGCGGGTGTCGATGGTGGAGTTGCGTCGAGCCATGGCGATGCGGGCACGAGGGCGCGCGATGCATACAGCGCCGACAACGACGCAGCCACGGCACCGCCAGATCTCCGTAGCGTGGACGTGGTGTTGTAGAGAATGTGGCCTGTCGTGGCAGACCGCGCGCGCGTGACGCTGATCTGACTGGGAATTTCGGTAGTGGCGAATGCGCTTCCGGTGCCGTCGCTCACACGATACGCAGCCAGGCCTGGCCACACGTGTCGCCCCATAGTGTTTTGCGCGATCCACCAGTCGAGCAGCGCGGGAAAACTCTGCTGCGGTGCTGCGATCGACCAGTACAGCTGCGGCGCGAGGTAATCCACCCAGCCTTGTTGCAGCCATTTCCGCGAGTCGGCGTAGAGGGTCGCATAGGCATCGAGTCCCGCGACGCTTGCCGGATTGCCCGGACGCCAGATGCCGAACGGCGAGATGCCCACCTTGATCGATGGCTTGATCGCGTGGACCTCGCGGTACATTCGCTCGACGAACGCATCGACGTTCGCGCGACGCCAGTCAGCGCGCGCGAGCGTTGATCCGCTTTTCGCGTATGACGCACTGTCAGGAAAGTCGAGCAACTTACCGTTCGCGTCGTTCTCCTGATACGGATAGAAGTAGTCATCGGCGTGAATGCCGTCGATATCGTAGCGCTGCACGATGTCGCTGACGACGCGCATCACATGGTCGTGCACGGCGGGCTCACCGGGATCGAGCCAGAGCTGCGCGCCGTAGACACGCAGGAGATCGCGACGTGTGTTGAACAGATGCGTCGACGCGAGCTTGAGTGTGTCCTTCGAGTTACCGGCACGGAACGGGTTGATCCACGCATGGATCTCGAGACCACGCGCGTGCGCTTCCGTCACCGCGAACGCGAGTGGATCGTAGCCTGGATCCTGGCCCTGCGTTCCGGTGAGCATCGCGCCCCATGGTTCGAGCGACGAGCTGTAGACGGCGTCCGCCGCGGGACGGATATGAAACACGACGGCGTTGAAGCCACTCGTCGCCGCGCGATCGAAAATGTCCGTGAGCTCGGCACGTTGCTCCGCGGCGCTCAGCGTCGTGCGCGACGGCCAGTCGATGTTCGCGACGGTCGCGATCCACAGTCCGCGCATTTCACGTTGAATCGCCGGCGGGCCAGTATCGCTCGGAGTCGGCTGCGGAGTCGGTGCGGTCGACGACGAGCTACCCGAGCAGGCACTCAGGACAGCGAGTGCAATAGTGGATGCGACATACAGACGGCGGCAGGAAAGACGCATGACGAGAAGGATGCTCGATGCGCTAGAGACCTACTGCCATGGCGCGCACGTCAGCGCATCAGGAAAACTAAAGCTGCGCGTTCGCTTGATGTGTGTGACCTTCACACCGTCGAGAAAGCCGCCGTGAAACGTGAGCGTCTCCACGAATGGCTCGAGCACATACGTTCCGCCACGCGTGCCTTCCGCATCCGTGTACGTCTTGTCGCGTTTGATGCGGAACCCTCGGCTCTTGATTATGCGGCCGCCGGTCTCGATACACGCGTATTCGCCGTAGGTGAGGATGAACGCAGTCGGTTTGGGAATGACGAGCGCGGGCAGCGGTGCGGATGAACCGACGCGACTGCCGGGGATGCTGTCGAGCGGAAATGCACTCACGGCCTCCGCAGGATTGGCCACGCAGGTGGTATCCGAGATGGCCACGCGTCCGTCAACCGACCACTCCCGAATCTCATTGCGCTTCATCGTGTACTTCCATCCATTGATGCGCGCGATGCATGTCTTGCCGTAGAAGTGCTCCGGCGGCCAGCCAGGCGTGTAATCATGCACCGTCGCGTTGACGACGAATGGATAGACGTCGTCCACCGGCGTTCCGGGTGTGACACTGCGGAACACGATCGTGCGCTTGAAGATCTCTGCGGGCTTGGCCTTCTGGAACCGAGCGTCGAGTACGAGCATGAACTCTTTCGCCGTAGGCGGCGCGGCGACGGCGCGGCGTAGAGTAGTATCGCTCGGCGCGATGTAGCCCGACGCGCGAGTTGGCGCGATGAGAGTCAGCAGCGCTGCCACGCCCGCGGCGAGGCGCCGACGACCGAGCATGGATGTCCGGAACATGTGCAAGTCTCCCTGAAGTATTCGGTCGGGAATCTTGCTTCGCGTGCATGAGCGGCGCCAGTTCACTCGCGCGCGGAATCCAGCGGACGCTGTCGTCGCAGCGTTGGCGCGAGCAGCGTGCCGATGACAATGACAGGTATCACCTGAATTGTCTGGATCAGGAGTGCTGCAGCAACTGCCGGCGACTCGGCAATCCCGAATCGCGCGACAGTGACGGCGTATACCGCCTGAAACACGCCGACGTTGCCGGGCGTTGCGCGCACGAGAAAGCTGATGCCGACCGCGAGCATGGCCGAGACGGAGCCCGATAGGGAGATCGGCAGATGTGCGGCGCGCGCGACGAGGTGATAGGTCACCACCTGCAAGGCCCAGGCGCCGAGCGACAGCAGCATTCCCGAGGCGAGCCGTCCCGGCGACGCGAGATCGCTCACGCTGTCTGCGAAGCGACGAGTGTATGCGCGGAAGGGACTGACGGCGCGTTCGGATTTGCCGTCCCGAGGATTCGACCGACTCAACACGCTCAACGCCAATATGAGAGCGGCGAGTGCGATGCTGGCAGCGCCTCGCCACCGGGCGATCGAGTCCGAAAGATCGAGCACCCACACGGCGCTCACGAGCAGCGTGAGATAGCTCGCCGCATCGAGCACGCGCTCGAGGGCGAGCGCCGCTGTCACACGTGCGCTCGATACACCGGTGGCCCGCGACACGAGGAGCACGCGCGCACCCTCGCCTCCCTGCGCGACCATGAGATTGTTGAGCGACGCACCAGCGAAGGTTGCGCGAAGCACGAGCGAGAGGGAGCGAATGCCGAGCGGGCGAAGGAAGACCCACCACCGCACGCCCTTGAGTGCGAGTGAGAGTTGATTGGCAACGAGTGCGAGGAGCAGCAGCGCTGCATCGGCGCTCCGTATTGCTGCTGCGGCAGCATGCCAGTTGACGTGTCGTCCGAACGCCACGAGCAGCGCGCCCAGGAACAGGGGCACGGCTGCGCGTACGAGGCGACGACGCAGATCTCTCGAGTGCGGCGCCATGCTGGACGCAGAGGATCGCGTCACGAAGGATATGGCGCCTTCTCGAGGACGGTCATGAATTGCGGCGTGACGAAGAAATCGAGCGCGCTCTCGACATGCGTGAGGCCACATTCCTCACCGAGCCGGCGAATTCTGCTCGGCGTGAACTTGTGCACGTGCAGCTGGCGTGCGAGAAATGGATTGCCGAAGCCGATCCATGCACCTGGCATCGCGTAGAGTCCGCGAATGGGTTCTGCGGGATAGACGAGGAGGATGCGGCCGCCGGGAATCAACACGCGATGCATCTCACGCAGCGCGATGTCGGCGTCGACGATGTGTTCGATCGCATGGAATGAGTAGACGTGGTCGAACTGCTCGTCGTCGAAGCGAAGGTCGAGCGCGTCCATCGTGCTGAGGTTGCCCGCGACGCCATGCGCAATCGATTTCGGGTTGACGTCGATGCCGTACGTTGCGGGACAGATCTCCTGCATGCGCTGCGTGAGCCAGCCGCGTCCGCAGCCGATCT
>JBDUCR010000362.1:0-2631 GCA_040003345.1 bacterium | reverse complement strand
AACAACAACAACAACAACAACAACAACAACATTTTTACCGCAGAGGCCGCAGAGGGGCGCAGAGGACTACGGGAGCAACTCCATTTTTGTGTTCATCATTTTTCCCTGCTTTTCTCTCTCGTCGTTCCTCTGCGATCCTCTGCGCACCTCTGCGGTAAAAGACCCGTAGTTCACTGTAGTTCCACTATTGTTCAGTTTACAAGATTGTCATCCCGCACCAGCGAAGCGAGTGTCGGGATCTACGGTGCGCCGCCGCGCAGCCGGCTATCATCGCCGCGACAGCGGATCCCGACACTCGCTCGCTGCGCTCGCTCCTGCGGGATGACATCGCTCTTGACTGTAGTTCACTGCCTCAGCGCACGCCCGCAGTTCCTACTTCGGCTCACCGAAGAACTGCACCTGCAACACAGTTGATAGAACGTACTGCGTTGCACGACGATTGAAGTTGTTGTCGAAGGTGATCACGCGCGAGCCCTGCAGCGTGAAGATCACCGTCTCGCTCAGATCAGTGTCCGCATTCAGGCTCACCGAGCTGCGTCCATTGTCCGACAGGCGGCTCGTGCCAGAGCGCGTGAGATCAGTGATGAAGGTGTTCGATCGCGTCTGCTGCCAGCCGAGTCGTGTGCGGACATCATTGTCGATCGTGAAGCCGAGACTCTTCGGGATCCTGAACGCTCGACCGATGTCGACGCTCATGTCCTCCTGTTTGCCGTCGGCGACGCTTCCGGGGAGAGAATCGGAACGCATCGTCACCGTGTAGCCAGCCGACGTCGTGAGGCCGCGGCCGAAGCCCCACGCAACCGACGTGTTGAGCGGAATCGTCTGCACGCGCGAGCCGCGCAACTCAGGGCGTTGACCAAATTCGTCGCCCGGCAGGAAGCTGGTCGCGAGCGAACGTGCGTAACCGGCATTGGCGCCGAGCGACTTGAACACCGGCATCAACATCGTTGGCGGAGTCCAGTTCCAGCGGAAGCTCACGTCCGGAAAGACGGTTTGTGCGCCGTCGGCAACGGACTGCGCGTCGTCGATGCGGCGCGTCCAACTTCGCGTCGTCGTGCGACGATAGCGGTTCACGAATGCGATGTTGCCGGGAAAGAGGAACGACTGGCTTGCCGCGAGCGATTGCGTGAGGCCAGTCGCGGCGGCGAGTTGTCCGTTCGCCTGACGGAATGCGTCGACGCCGCCAAGCCCGAATTGCAGCCCGAGCGGAGAGCCGGTGCTCGCGCCGTCGAACGCAGACAGGAGGCTGCGATTGACGGTGATGTCGAACGGCGCGAAAACCTTCGCGAGCCGACGCGCGAGCGACGAATCCGCGCCGTAGATCGTGAGCATACGACCCAAGTCGATCGTGACGCCCGCGCCGAGATTCTGCGACACCGTAATGCGCCTCGGCAGCGTCGAATCGTTGACGGTCACGGTGTTGCCGAATGTCAGCGGCAACTGCGCGTTGAAGTTTGGATCGCGAAGCATGCCGTACTGCGTGCCGAAGTCGGCACGCGGACGGAACCACTGCGAGCGCTGCGGTGCAAATCCAATCGACGTCAACAGCGAACGCTCGCGCTCCATGCCGACGTTGGCGCCGAGTAGATGCGAGCGCTGCTCGGTGACGGCACGCGATGCGGCGGTGGTGTCGCCATAGTCGCGAAGATCGCGCAACGAAATGAAATCCCACCGCGCGGTCAGCGCATTCGTTGGACGCAATTCGAACGTGCTCGAATTGCGCCAGAGATTCTGATCATTGCGCGAGACGCGCGCCGAATCATCGAACGCGTCGGCCGGTTTGAAGTATGTGAGGCGACGATCGCTTCCACGGACGACGCCGCTCGAGAAGCGGAACACGGTTGGATTCCAGCGGAACACCGGCGGCGCAGTGGATGTGTCACCGCCGCGCAATACGCCTGGCACGATCGCCATCGGTAGTCCGATGAGACTGGGAACTCTCGCGGTGCGCGCGTCGGCCGTGACACTGTAGTCGAGGCTCAGCGCGAAGTTGTCGTTGTTGGCGCGCTGATACTCGTTGCGGCTGTCGCCAGCGGTGTACGTGGACGTAATGCCAAGGTTGTCGACGAGCGCGCCGAGCAACGGATTCGACATCGGCGCAGTTCGTCGTACGCTCAGCGCATAGGTCGTCAGACCGGTGCCGGGCGATCGCAGATTCTGGACGCCGGCGCCTGGAATGTCGGTTCCGCTCAGAAAGAGTGGCGTGCTCGAGGCGGAGACGTGCGTGATGGTGAGCGGCACGGCGAGTCCAAGGCCAACGGGCAACAGTTTCTCGAGGTGAATCGTGCCGACGACATCGAGCACTCGATCATCCACGAAACTCGGTTGATCGGTGAGCTGTCGGAAATGCGGATCCTTTCTCGTGTAGCCGATACGAATGTCGGCGATATCAGCCGCCGACAATGCGACACTCACCTGGCCCGCATAGCCAGGACTGTTGACGACCTGCGCAAGGCGGATGTCATCCACCCACAACTCGAGCGAATCGGCAGGCCCAATCGCGCTCGGCGCACCAGCCGTTGTTGGAAGGCGCACGAAGCCGACGGCCATCTCCTGCACTGCCGCGAGATTCGGTGGCGCGGCGCCTGGCTCCACGGTGTACACCATGTAGCCACCATCGCATGCGACGTA
>JBDUCR010000458.1:0-2644 GCA_040003345.1 bacterium | reverse complement strand
GATGCCGACGTCATGATCACCGGCGGCTCGGAAGCCGCAGTGACGGCGATGTCGATCGGTGGCTTCGCGAACATGACCGCGCTCTCCACGCGCAACGACAGCCCGGAAACGGCGTCGCGTCCGTTCGACAGGAATCGCGATGGCTTCGTCATGGGTGAAGGCGCGGGAGTCGTCGTCCTCGAGGCGCTCGAGCATGCGCTCGCCCGCGGTGCGAAAATCTACGGCGAGATCGTGGGCTATCGCGCAACGGGTGACGCATACCATCTCACCGGGCAGCTGCCGGAGCACGAAGGGTTGCAGCGCGCCATGCGCGGTGCGCTCGCCGATGCCGGCATGACGCCCGCTGACCTGGACTACGTCAATGCGCACGGCACGTCGACACCGCTCAATGACTCGAACGAGGCGAAAGCAATTTCGCTCGTCTTCGGTGACGACGCGACGCGCATCAGTATCTCGAGCACCAAGTCCATGACGGGACACATGCTCGGCGCCGCCGGCGCGGTGGAGTTCATCGCCGCGACACTCGCCATTCGCGACTCCATCATTCCGCCGACGATCAACTACTCGACGGCAGATCCGGAGTGCGGCGGTCTCGATTTCACGCCGAACTGCACGAAGCACCGCGACGTGCGCGCTGCGCTGAGCAATAGCGCTGGCTTCGGTGGACACAACGTTTCGATCGCGGTCAAGCGCTTCCAGGAGTAACTCGTGGCTCTCGCCGTCTCGTTCGATCGTGCGCGTGTAACCGATCCGGCTCTACTGCCGATCGCCGACAAAGTGCTCGCCGGCGAGCGTCTGACGGCCGCCGACGGCGCCGCGCTCTTTCATACCGCAGATCTGCTCGGACTCGGTGCCATGGCCGACGCGGCCAACCGCGCACGCCACGGCGACGTCGTCACGTTCGCGGCCAATCAGCACATCAATCCCACGAACGTCTGCATCCTTCGGAAGACGTGCGTGTTCTGCTCCTACGCTCGGCTTCCCAAGGAAGCCGGTGCGTACCGCTACACGATGGATCAGGTGTGGGAAGAGGCAGCGAAGGTCGACGGTAACATGACGCGCGAGTTTCACATCGTCGGCGGTCTCGATATGCAAGCCGGTCTCGCGTACTACGATGAGATGTTTCGCGGCCTCAAGGCGCGCCATCCACAAGTGCACATCAAGGCACTCACTGCCGTCGAGATCGCGCACATTGCGCGCATCGAGAAAATGTCGGTGAAGGACGTGCTCATCGCGCTTCGTGACGCGGGGCTCGACACGATGCCCGGCGGCGGCGCCGAAGTGTTCGCGCCGGGCGTTCGCGCGACGATCGCCGATCGGAAGTTGTCGGGCGAAGAGTACATCAACGTCCATCGCATCGCGCACGAACTGGGCATTCGCACGAACTGCACGATGTTGTACGGCCATGTGGAGACGTACGAGGATCGCATCGCGCATCTCGCCATGCTGCGTGACCTTCAGGACGAAACGGGCGGGTTCCTCGCCTACATTCCGCTCGCCTACCACCCGGACAATAACGAGCTGGGTGTCGAGCTCGGACGCACCGGCACGGCCACAACGGGCTTCGACGATCTCAAGAATCTCGCCGTGGGCCGGCTCTTCCTCGACAACTTCGCGCATGTGAAGTCGCACTGGATCATGGTCACGCCGGCGATCTCCCAGATGTCCTTGCATTTCGGGGTGAATGATCTCGAGGGCACGGTTGTTCGCGAGAAGATCTATCACGAGGCCGGCGCGCACACGGCGCAGGCAATGACGCTCGACGAAATCCTCCGCATCATTCGCGGCGCGGGGAAGAGTCCGGCGGAACGCGACTCGTTTTACAACGTGCTGCGCGTGTTCGAGGAGCCGACCCCTCCGCGCGCCGAGGCGGCGTAGCCATGCGCGTTGGACGTATTCCGTACGTCAACTGCTATCCAGTGTATGGCGCGATCGATCGCAAAATCGTGTCGCTCGACGCAGAGCTCGTAGACGGCGTTCCCACGGCGCTCAATCACGCGATGGCCGCTGGCACACTCGATGTCAGCGTCATTTCGGCAGTTGAATACGCGCGTGATGCAGCGCGATACCTTTTGCTGCCCGACCTCGCGATCTCCTGCGACGGTCCGGTGCGCAGTGTCATGCTCTTTTCACGACGCCCCGCCGAGTCCCTCGACGGCGGACGTGTGCTCGTGAGTCGCAGCTCGATGACGAGTGTGTTGCTGCTCCGGCTCATGTTCGAACAGGTGTGGCGCTCCGAGCCTGCCTTTGTGCCGTGGGACGCAGAGATCGCCGATCTCGCGCGCACGGGTACCGAGGCGCACGACGCTCGGCTCATCATCGGCGACGCAGCGCTTCTGCTCACGTCCGGCGCGAGTGAAGTCGCCAAGGACTATCCCTACGTCTACGATCTCGGTCAGGTCTGGAAAGACTGGACGGGGTTGCCGTTTGTCTTCGCAGTGTGGGTCGCGCAACGTTCGAGTGCGGTGGCGGGCTGTCTCGCCGTGCATGCGCAGCTCATCGAGTCGCGCGACTGGGGCCTCAAGCATCTCGATCAGCTCGCCGCGCAGGCGGCCGTCGCGACAGGCGTCTCGAGGCAGGCAGCACTCGAATATCTTTCAGGTCTCGATTACGGTCTGCGGTACGAACATCTCGCAGGCCTCAC
>JBDUCR010000374.1:0-28561 GCA_040003345.1 bacterium | reverse complement strand
AAGCCGGCGCAAGCGCCGCCCAAGCCAGGCAAGAGCGAGTGAGCGCAGGCGACGACGCGCTGCGGCACGAGATCTCGCGCGCCGCGGTTGCCCTTGGTGCGCCCACGGACGTGGCGCCGCTGCTGGAGCGGCCGCGCGATCCCGCGTTTGGTGACTGGGCCACGAACATCGCGATGGTATTGGCGAAGTCGCTCGGGCAGAAGCCGCGCGACTTCGCGCAGCGCCTGATCGACACGATCGATCGCGACGCGGCGGGAATCGCGTCGGCGGAAATCGCGGGGCCGGGGTTCATCAACTTCCGGCTCGACGCGAACACCGTCGTGAAGGGAATCTCCGCACTCGTCGCGGCCGGAAGTGACTTCGGTCGTGCGCGCACGGGCGCAGACAGGCCGGTGGTCGTGGAGTTCGTGAGCGCGAATCCCACGGGGCCACTCCACGTCGGACACGGGCGCCAGGCCGCGCTCGGCGACGCGATCTCGTCACTGCTCGAGTGGACGGGATGGCGCGTGTCGCGTGAGTTTTACTACAACGACGCCGGCGTGCAGATCGAGAACCTCGCGCTCAGCACACAGGCACGCGTACGCGAGTCGCGCGGCGCACCGCTCGAAATCCCCGACGGAGGATATCACGGCGCGTACATCGCCGAGATCGCCGAGCGGTACGTCGCGGAGCGTCCGGACGATGTTCAGGGGAATGATCTCGACGCGCTGCGAAAGTTCGCGGTGCAGGAGCTGCGTAAAGAGCAGGATCGCGATCTTCAGGCGTTCGGTGTCGCGTTCGACACGTACTATCTCGAATCGTCGTTGTACGAAGATGGTCGCGTCGACAAGACCGTTGCTGCGCTGATTGCGAATGGGCACACGTACGAGAAGGACGGCGCACTGTTTCTGCGCACGACCGACTATGGCGACGATCAGGATCGCGTGATGCGGAAGAGCGCGGAGAAGGGCGGAACCTTCACCTACTTTCTTCCAGACGTCGCGTATCACGTCACCAAATGGGAACGTGGCTTCACTCGCGCGATCAACGTGCAGGGCGCCGATCATCACAGCACCGTGACGCGCGTGCGCGCCGGACTCCAGGCGCTCGGCATCGGCATTCCGGAGGGCTATCCGGAGTACGTGCTCCATCAGTTGGTGACGGTGCTCAAGGGCGGGGAAGAGGTGAAGATCTCGAAGCGCGCCGGGAGCTACGTCACCGTGCGCGATCTCGTTGATGACGTCGGTCGCGATGCGGTGCGCTACTTCTTTCTCATGCGGAAGGGCGACTCGCAGCTCTCGTTCGACGTCGATCTCGCGCGCTCGCAGAGCGAAGAGAATCCGGTCTACTACATCCAGATGGCACATGCGCGACTCGCCGGCATCTTTCGGGTCGGCGAGATCGATGGTGCGAGCATCACGCCTGAAGGCGTGGACTTCAGCCAGCTCGCATTGCTGGAAGAGACGGAGCTCATGAAAGCGCTGCTCGATTTTCCGGCAGCGGTCGCGAGTGGCGCAGAGTCGCTCGAGCCACATCGGGTGGCGACGTATCTGCATGATACGGCGGGGAAGATTCACCTGTGGTATCACAAGGCGCACGTGTTGAACGAGCCGGAGCAGCTCACACGCGCGCGGCTATTGCTCGCGCGTGCTTCGCAGATCGTGATGAAGAACGGCCTCACACTTCTAGGCGTTACGGCACCAGATCGCATGTAGGCCATGTCGCCTCTCATCCAGTCATCTCCTCGTCCTCTCATCCACTAATGTCCGTACTCGTCGTCGGTTCCGTCGCGCTGGACTCCGTTGAAACTCCCTTCGGGAAAGCGGACAACGTCATCGGTGGCTCGGGGACATTCTTCTCTGCCTCGGCGAGCTTGCTCGCGCCGGTGCAGCTCGTTGGCGTCGTCGGCGAGGACTATCCGATGGAGCAGCTCGAGCCGCTGAAGAAGCGCGGTGTGGACATGGCGGGACTCGAGCAGGTGAGTGGCGAATCGTTTCGTTGGCGCGGGCGGTATCGGCACGACCTCAATTCGGCAGAGACGCTCGAGACGCGGCTTGGCGTGTTCTCGCATTTCAGTCCGAAGATTCCACCGCAGTTCAAGAACGCGCCGTTCGTCTTTCTCGCGAATATCGATCCGCGGCTCCAGCTCGACGTGCTCAATCAGGTCGAGCGGCCGAAGCTCGTGGCATGCGACACGATGAACTTCTGGATCGAGAGCCGGCGGCCCGATATCATCGCGCTCATCAAGCATGTCGATCTCATCATGCTGAATGACAGCGAAGCGCGACAGCTCACCGATTGCGCCAATCTCGTAAAGGCGGCGCGCTGGATCATGAAGCAGGGGCCGAAGATCGTGATCATCAAGAAGGGCGAGCACGGCGCGTTCATGTTCAAGGAGCAGAGCGTCTTCTTCGCGCCGGCATATCCCCTCGAGGACGTCTTCGATCCGACCGGTGCGGGTGACTCATTCGCGGGCGGATTCATGGGCTATCTCGCACAGACGGGTGACTTGAGCGACGAGAGTCTTCGTCGCGCCGTGATCGTCGGTTCGGCGATGGGCTCATTCGCCGTCGAGAAGTTTTCCGTGCAGCGTCTGCTCGAAATTACGCGCGAGGACGTGGTGAATCGTGTCGAGGAGTTTCGCCGGCTCGTCGCATTCGAGCGAGAAACCGGAACCGCCTCGTGACGACTGGCAAAGGGTTGGACTACGCGTCGTCCGGCGTCGACATCGAGCGATCCGATGCGGTGAAGCGCCGCATTCGATCCGTCGTGGAGTCGACCTTCACGGCGGGAGCACGCGGTGCGTTCGGTGGGTTCGGCGGCATGTTCCGGATTCCCGCGGAAGCGAAGCGTCCTGTACTCGTCGCGAGCGCTGACGGCGTCGGCACCAAGCTTCGCGTCGCGATCGAAGCGAAGCGCAACGATACCGTCGGCCATGATCTCGTCAATCACTGCGTGAACGACATTCTGGTGCAGGGGGCGTTGCCACTCTTCTTTCTCGACTACTTCGCCGCCGGAGTGCTGGAGCCCGACGTCGTCGAGGCCGTTGTCACCGGAATCGCCGCCGGATGCAGGGAGAATGGCTGCTCGCTCGTTGGCGGTGAAACGGCGGAAATGCCCGGCATCTACACGCCACCTGATTACGATCTGGCAGGGTTCATCGTCGGTTGCGTGGAGGAAGACGGAATTCTTGGTGCAGATCGCGTCGAAGAGGGTGACGTGCTCATCGGTCTCGCGAGCAACGGGCTGCATACGAACGGATACTCGCTGGCTCGTCGAATCGTCACTGACCGTATGAAGCTTTCATCAACGGACCCTTTTCCTGGTGAGGACGGTACCGTAGCCGATGTGCTGTTGCGGATTCATCGGTCGTACCTGCCGGCGTTGAAGTCGGTGCTGTCGCGGATACATGCGATGGCACACATCACTGGAGGCGGTCTGCCGGGTAACGTTGTTCGCGCACTGCCCGATACTGTAGACGCAGAGATCGATGCGTCGAGCTGGGAAGTGCCGAATCTGTATCGTCAGCTCGAGCAGGCAGGCGAGGTGTCACGCGCCGAGATGTATCGCACGTTCAATATGGGTGTGGGCATGGTGGTCATTACCGATGCAGCGAGCGCGCCCGCGGTGGAGGCGAGTGCTGCGTCGGCTCATATCGCAACCTTCCGACTCGGGCGCATCGTGCGCGGGACTGGACAGGTGCGCATCTCCTAGGAGTCGCATGAAAAGACAGCTTCTCGTTGCAGCAGGACTTTCGATGTTTGCCCTGGTTGGTGTGGAAGCCCAGGACCTCCAGACATCGGCGTGCCCGCCGGGCAATGTCGGCTCACCGATTCCCGACGCGGCGCGTGCTGCGCAGGACGTCTGCCAGCAGGCATACGATCTCTATCAGTTCATGTCGCCGCAGCTGGGTCTGGCGCTCGCCGGCGGCAATGCGACACTCGGACAGGCGTCGACGCTCGGTGGAATCGGACACTTCTCCGTCGGTGTGCGGTTCAATGGATTCCAGGGTTCGTTGCCGCAAGTCGATCGCTTTACGCAGAGCACCACCGGTGCGCAGCGGGGCCAGCTGCCAACAAAGGATCAGTGGCTCGGACTGCCGACCGCTGATGCAGCGATCGGAATTTTCAGTGGCCTTCCACTCGCACTGACGAACGTCGGCGGCCTCGATGCGCTCGTGAGCGCGTCGTACGTGCCGACGTTTACGTCAGGCACTGTGTCGGTCACGCCGTCATCGAGCTTCCAGCTCGGCTATGGCCTGCGTGTTGGGCTGCTCTCGGAGTCGATCCTCGTTCCAGGCGTTTCATTCACGTATCTGCGCCGCGACTTGCCGACGACCTCCATCTCCGGCACGACGAACGCGGGCACGACCAACGCTGCTACGCTCAAGATCAGCAACATGAAGGTTCAGACGAGCGCGATGCGTCTCGTTGCGAGCAAGAGTTTCCTCCTGTTCAGCTTTGCGGGCGGCGTCGGCAAGGACAGCTACGATCAGTCGGCCGACATCTCCGGTGCGATCTCGACTTCCATCGGCGGCCTCGGCTCAGTGAGCTCGCAGGTGCCGAACACGAAGCAGAAGCTCGATCGCACGAATCTTTTCCTCGACGCGGCGCTCAACCTGCCGTTCTTCAAGATTGTCGGCGAAGTGGGCCAGGTTTCAGGAGGCAAGGTGGCGACGTACAACAGCTTCGCTGGCGGACGCGCCGACAAGGATCAGCAGTACTTCTCGCTGGGCGTCCGCTTCGGCTTCTGATAACATGACCGCGGGAGAGCGCGCGCACGCGCTGGACGATGGCGCAATCATGCGCCACGCGCTCTCTCTTGCAGAACGGGGCTGGGGACAAACGGCGCCGAACCCCATGGTCGGCGCCGTCGTCGTTCGCGATGGCGTCGTCGTCGGTGAGGGTTTTCACAGTCGCTACGGCGCGCCGCACGCCGAGATCGAGGCATTGCGCGCTGCTGGCGACGCCGCGCGCGGCGCGACCATGTATGTCACACTCGAGCCCTGCAATCATTTCGGGCAGACCCCACCGTGCACGGAAGCGATCATCACGGCCGGCATCAGTCGAGTGATCGTTGCAACGCGCGATCCGCACGAGATCGCGCGCGGTGGCGCAGACCAGTTGCGCGACAACGGCGTCGACGTCGTGATCGGTGTGGAGGAGGACGCCGCACGTGAGCTCAACGCGCCGTTCTTTTACGCGCTGAAGTCAAATCGCGCGTTCGTGCAGCTCAAGGTTGCTCTCTCGCTGGACGGCGCGCTCACGGACCACACGCGCAAGCGCGGATGGCTCACGGGTCCTGAAGCGCGTCGAGAGGTGCATCGGCTTCGCGCAGGATCGGACGCAGTCGGCGTGGGGCTCGGCACCGCCCGCACTGATGATCCCGCGCTCACCGTGCGCGACTTCGAGCCCGCGCCGCGAGTTGCTCCGGCGCGCATCGTCTTCGATACGTCGGCGCGGCTCCATCTCGATTCGCGTCTCGTACTGACGGCGCGTGAACAGCCCACGATCGTCGTGTGCTGGGCGCCCGATCCCGCCCACGCGGCCGCGCTGGAGCATGCCGGAGTCACCCTCGTGCATGCCGCGTCGCTCGCCGACGCGCTCGTGGAGCTTCGCAGCTCCGGGATCCGCTCGATCCTCATCGAGGGAGGCGCTGCCCTCGCGACGTCATTTCTCCAGGAGGCGTTGGTCGATCGTCTGATTATCTTCCGGGCACCCCTGATTCTCGGGGGAGGGTCGCTGAACGCATTTGGCGGGCTTCCGCCGACGACATTAGGTGACGCAACGCGCTGGCGGATGGTCGATTCGCGGAAGTTTGGCGATGACGAAATGACGATATACGCGCCTCCGACGTAGTTCGGAGTTGTGCACCTCCTGGAGCTATTTGAAGTGTTCACCGGATTGATAGACGACGTTGGTGTCGTCGAGCGTG
Organism: bacterium; assembly: GCA_040003345.1. GTDB lineage: Bacteria > Gemmatimonadota > Gemmatimonadetes > Gemmatimonadales > Gemmatimonadaceae > AG11. The sequence goes on along the minus strand of JBDUCR010000374.1, from coordinate 22,648 downwards.
TCGAGCAGACAGAGGCGGGACGCGAGCTTCGCATCTCGTCGCGATACGAGGCACTCGCCGATGGCGAGAGCATCGCGGTGAACGGTGCCTGCCTCACCGTCCGTCGGAGCGGTGATGGCTGGTTCGACGTCGCCGCGGTAGTGACGACGCTCGGACGCACGACCATCGGCGACTGGCAGAAGAGTCGTCGCCTCAATCTCGAGCGCGCGATGAAGCTCGGCGATCGCCTCGGCGGCCACATCGTGCAGGGCCATGTGGACGATGTCGGTGTCGTCGAGCGCGTCGAGCGACACGTCGACGCACTGCTTGTCGACGTGCGCTTGCCCGATGATCTCGTCCCGCTCATGGTGCTGCATGGCTCCGTCACCATCGACGGCGTGAGCCTCACGGTGAACGCTCTCCCCGAGCCGGGGATTCTTCAATTGTCACTCATCGAGTTCACCTGGCGCCATACGACGCTGGGTGCGCTCAAAATCGGAGACCGGGTGCACGTGGAAGCCGACATGCTCGGCAAGTACGTGCGCCAGCTCGTCACTCCCTATCTCGCTGCGCGATGACAACGACCGCGGCAGCGCACGTACCCTGACCATGCCATTCAATACTGTCGAACAGGCCGTCGCCGACATTGCGGCGGGGAAGCTCATCATCGTGGCCGACGATGAGGATCGCGAAAACGAAGGCGATCTCATTTGCTCCGCGCAGCTGATCACGCCGGCTGCGGTCAACTTCATGCTCAAGCACGCGCGTGGCATGATCTGCGTCGCGCTGCCGGGCGAGCGCGTCGATCAGCTCGACCTGCCGCCGATGGCCGAAACGAATCTGGACGAGTATCGCACGGCGTACACGGTGAGCGTGGATGCATCCACGCGCTTCGGGGTGACGACGGGTATCAGCGCGCAGGATCGCGCAACGACGATTCGCACGCTCGTCGACCCGGCAACAGTGCCGAACGACCTGCGTCACGGCGGACACATTCATCCGCTGCGTGCACGCGACGGCGGCGTGCTTCAACGCGTCGGCCACACTGAAACGGCCGTCGATCTTGCACGTCTCGCAGGCGTTTATCCCGCCGGTGTGATCTGCGAGATTCTGAACGACGATGGTTCCACAGCGAGGCGCCCGCAGCTCGAGGCGTTCGCCAGGGAGCATGGGCTCACCTTCATCACCGTCGCGCAGCTCGTCGCGCATCGCCTGAAGAACGAGCGGCTCGTACACCGCGTCGCCGAAGCGCGTCTGCCCACGAACTTCGGAACGTGGAAGATCGTCGGCTACAAGAATGACGTCGACGCGCATGAGCATGTCGCTATCGTCTACGGCGACGTCGGCGACGGCGAGAACACGCTCGTTCGCATGCATTCGCGCTGCCTCACCGGCGACGTCTTTCACTCGATGCGCTGCGACTGCGGCTGGCAGCTCGAGACCGCGATGCAGATGATTCAGAAAGAGGGCCGTGGCGTGATCGTGTATCTCGATCAGGAAGGGCGCGGCATCGGATTGCTCAACAAGCTCAAGGCGTACGAGCTGCAGGACGAAGGCGCAGATACCGTCGAGGCGAATGAGCGCCTCGGCTTTGCTCCCGACCTCCGCAACTACGGCATCGGCGCGCAGATCCTGCTCGACCTCGGACTCAAGTCCATTCGTCCCATCACGAACAATCCGCGCAAGATGGTCGGTCTCGAGGGCTATGGCCTTCGCGTCGACGAGCGCGTCGGCATCGTACAGCCGGAGAACGCAGAGAATTCCGGCTACATGGGCACGAAGCGCGACAAGCTCGGTCACCTGCTCGCATCCTGATTCAAGAACACCAATGGCTGAATTCAACGGCGTACCGAACGGAGAAGGACGGCGCTACGCCGTGCTCGCCTCGCGTTTCAACAACAGCATCACGAGCAAACTCGCCGACGGCGCGATGGACGCGCTCGTGCGGCATGGTGCCGCGTCGGAAGACGTCGATCTCATCTGGGTGCCAGGTGCGTGGGAGCTTCCCTTCGCCGCGCGACGTCTTGCGGCGACGGAGCGCTACAACGCAATCGTGGTTGTCGGCGCGGTGATTCGCGGCGACACACCGCACTTCGACTTCGTCGCGGGCGAAGCCTCGCGCGGACTCGCTGACGCGAGCACGGAATACGAAATTCCCATCGGCTTCGGGTTGCTCACCACGGACAACATGGAGCAGGCAGAAGCCCGCGCTGGTGGTGAGCACGGCAACAAGGGCTGGGATGCGGCCATCGCCGCGCTCGAGATGTCTGATCTCTTCGAAAGGCTCGATGGCGCGGACGAGAGTTGAAACGCGGGCGCGTGCGCGCGCCTTGCAAGCGCTCTATGCCTGGGACATGCGCGGCACCGACAACCTCGAGAAGGTGGCGACGCAGGTATGGGACGACATGATGATCACTCCCGAGGAGCGTCAGGTTGCCGGACCGATCGTCAGACTCGTCGCGAACAAACAGGCCGAGATCGATCGACAGCTCGTTGACGTCACGACGAACTGGCGGCTGGAGCGCATCGGCGCCGTCGAACGATGCGTGCTGCGAATGGCCGCCGCGGAGTTGACCATCGGAGTCACGCCGCCAAAGGTCATCATTCAGGAATCAGTGACGCTCGCCGAACGGTACGGCAGCGCTGCGAGCGCGAAATTCGTGAACGGTGTGCTCGACGCACTCGCGCGCCGCATGGGGCGGATGTAGTGAAGCTGCTCCTCGTCAACTGGCAGGACCGCGACAATCCGCAGGCCGGCGGCGCCGAGATCCATTTGCACGAGATCTTTGGCCGGCTCGCATCGCAGGGAAACGAGGTGACGCTGCTGTGTGGCGGCTGGGTAGGCTCCGATCCGCGCACCCGATTGGACGGAATCGAGATCATTCGCGTCGGCACGAGACACACTTTTCCCTTTCTCGCGCGCAAGCACTTCAATGCGGAGCTCGCGCAGCGTCGCTTCGACATGATGGTCGAAGACGTGAACAAGGTGCCGCTGTACACGCCGCGCTGGGGCGGGCCTCCCGTGGTCGCACTCGTTCCACATCTCTTTGGCGGAACGGCGTTTCAGGAGCTTGCACCACCGCTCGCTGCTGCGGTCTGGCTCGCCGAGCGTCCGCTGGGACGCGCGTATCGCGGAGTGCCGTTCGAAGCCATCAGCATGAGCACCGCCGACGACCTCGCCGAACGTGGAATTCCGCGCGACAGTGTGGAGGTCATTTATCCCGGTGTCGATACGGTCGGATACACGCCGCTCGATGGCACACGATCGCCGACGCCCGTGTTCGCGTATCTCGGACGGCTCAAGAAATACAAGGGCGTCCATCTCGTCATCAAGGCGTTCGCGGCCATGAAGCACCCCACAGCGACGCTCGAGATTGCCGGCGCTGGCGACTTCCGGCCGTCGCTCGAGCGGCTCGCCAGCTCGCTTGACCTCGGTGAGCGCGTGCGGTTTCTTGGGCGTATCGACGAGGCGGAAAAGCTCGCCATGCTTCGTCGTGCCTGGGGGCTCGTCTTCGCGTCGCCGAAAGAAGGGTGGGGCATCACGAATCTCGAGGCTGCGGCATGCGGTACGCCGGTCGTGGCGTCGAACTCGCCGGGCATTCGTGAATCGGTGCGGGATGGCGAGACAGGTTTTCTCGTTCCGCACGGTGACACGAAAGCGATGGCGGCGGCGATGTCGCAACTCGCGAGCGACGCGACGCTGGTCGCGAGACTCGGAGTGCAGGCGCGGCATTTCGCCGAGACGTTCACGTGGGAGCGCGCCGCCGAGGAAACGCACAAGCATCTGGAACGGGTACGCTCTTCTTTCCGTCGAGGTTGATCGTCGCGTGAGTACCACTCTGAAGGTCGGCGCACTGTTCGAACAGCTGCGTGAGCTGCTCGAGCTCCAACGCGTACCGGGCACTGACGGCCTCGATCGCGTCGTCACGACTGCGGACGTGTCGAGCCCCGGCTTGGCACTCGCCGGCTTCGTTGCGCGCTTTCCCGCCGCGCGAATGCAGGTGTTCGGCGAGACGGAGGTGACATACCTGCGCTCGCTCGACCCCGAAACGCGTCGCGAGAATCTGCAGAAGTTCTTCTCGTATCCGTTTCCATGTCTGTTCGTGACAAAGGGACTGGAGCTGCCTGCCGAAGTCGTCGAAGAGGCGATCAAGTTCGAGGTGCCGATCCTTCGCTCCGCGCTCAAGACGAACGAGTTTTACAGCCGCGCGAAGCCATGGCTCGAGGACACGTTTGCGCCGCAGACGACGCTCCATGGCTCGCTCTCTGACGTGTACGGCGTCGGGCTGCTGTTCATCGGCCAGAGCGGCATCGGCAAGTCGGAGTGCGTGCTCGATCTCGTCGAGCGTGGCCACCGTCTCGTCGCCGACGATCTCGTGCTCGTGCGCAAGCGCGGCAACGACATTCTCATTGGCCGCGGGCACGAACTGCAGCGCCACTACATGGAAATTCGCGGCGTTGGGCTCGTCGACATCCCTGCGATCTTCGGCATTCGCGCCGTCCGCCAACAGAAGCGCATCGAGGTCGTCGTGCAGCTCGTCGAATGGCAGCAAGGCGCGGAAGCAGAGCGCACTGGTCTCGACGGCGAGACGACGGACATCCTCGGCGTCGCCCTCCCGCGCATCACGGTCCTGCTCAACCCGGGTAAGAACATCACCGTCGTCGCAGAAGTGATCGCCATGCATCATCTGCTCAAATGGAGCGGCATCGATCCCGCCGAACGCTTCAACGCCGCGCTCATCAAGCAGATGCGCGACAAGTCGGAGATTCAGCGTTACCTGCGTGAAGATCATGAGTGACGTCGTGGTGAAGCGCGCGCTCGTCGCCGGACATGCGGACTTCGCGGCGGGACTCATCTCTGCCGTCGAGATGATCTCGGGCTGCGGCAACGTGCTCGAGCCCATTCAGGTGCGTGGTCTGTGCGGCGACGACATTCAGAAGTTGCTCCACGAGAAGCTCGTCGAAACCGGCGCACGCGTGATCTTCACTGATCTCCAGGCAGGAAGTTGCACTATGGCCGCGCGCCGAGTGCTTCGCGAGCTCGGCGAAGGTGTGCTCGTCGCCGGCGCCAATCTGCCGATGTTGCTCGACTTCGCGATGTCGTCGAACGAGAACGCGGCGGAAGCAGCCGCGGCGGCCGCGGAGCGCGGGCGAGCAGCGGTGAGCGTGCATGGAGCGCCCACGTGACCCTCGTGTTGAACCGAATTGACGACCGCTTGATTCATGGTCAGGTGGTCGTCGGCTGGGGACAGCCGCTCGATGTGAAGTTCATCGTTCTCGTCGACGACTCGGTAGCGGGCAGTGATTGGGAGCAGGAGCTCTATCGCATGGGTGTACCTCCCGACATGGAAGTGCTGTTTCATTCGGCTGCCGACGCCGCGCCATTGCTCGACGCGTATCGCGCCGAACGGAGGCCCGGCATTCTTCTCACCGGCGATATCCCAACGATGCGCACGCTTGTGGAAAAGGGCGGCGTGCGCGACGTGAACATCGGCGGCATTCATCACCGCGCCGGTCGCACGCAGCATCTGCGCTATGTCTTTCTCACGCCGCAGGAAGCGGATGCGCTGCGCGAGCTGAGTACACTCGGCGCCGTCGTGACCGCGCAGGATGTTCCGGCGGCGCGCGCGATGCCACTCGAAGAATTGCTTGCTGCGCGCGAAGGTGGCGGCACGTGAGAGAGCTGCTGCCACTGGCGCTGCTTGGCGGCGTACTCGGGCTCGACGTCGTTTGCTTTCCGCAAATGATGTTCTCGCGTCCGCTCGTCGCCGCGACGCTGGCCGGTGCGTTCGTTGGCGATGCGACGATGGGAATCTTCGTCGGCGCTACACTCGAGCTCATCGCGCTCGCCACGTTGCCGTTCGGTGCCTCGCGCTATCCGGAGTGGGGTTCCGCAGCAGTCGTGGGCGGAGCGATTGCCGGCGCCATGCACACGTCGCAAGTCGGCACGCTGACTATCTCCGTGCTCGCCGCGCTTGCAACGGCGTGGGTCGGTGGTATCACGCTGGTGAAGCTGCGTGTCTGGAATGCGTGGCTTGCGAGACGACGCCGCCCTGCGCTTGACGCAGGCTCGCGCGGCGCTGTGATAGGTCTGCAGCTCGCCGGACTTACCGCTGACTACGTGCGCGCCGCGTTGCTCACGACCGTCGCCTACGCGCTGCTATTTCCCGTGGCGCAGGCGACGCTCGGTGTCTGGACGTTGAGTGATACGTTGTCGCGCGCATTCGTCGTGAGCGCCGCGGCCGCAGTGGCCGGCGCGGCGGCGTGGACGATCTTTCACTCGGCGCCCGGTGCCCGCTGGTACTTCGCAGGCGGCTTGATTGTTGGCATTCTTGTGCTGCTCGTCCGATGACGGCTACCGCGCCGCTGATGGCGTCTGCGCCGAAGCTTTCACCACTCACGTGGCTCAACATCTTTACGCGCACGCTCGCGATTCAGGGTTCGTGGAACTATGAGACGCTACTCGGCAACGGCGTTGGCTTCTGCGTCGAACCGGCGCTGCGGCAATTGCCCGGCGGCATTCACAGCGCGGCGTTCAAGGAAGCCATCGCGCGTGAAAGCACGTACTTCAACGCGCATCCGTACATGGCGTGCGTCGCCGTGGGCGCTCTTGCGCGCGCGGAGCTGTCGCTCGTGCCGCCGGACCGAATCGAGCGCTTCCGCACCGCGCTCTGTGGTCCCCTGGGTAGTGTGGGTGACAGACTCGTCTGGGCGGGATGGCTTCCATTCTGTTCACTCATCGCGCTCCTCGCCTTCGGATTTCGCGCGACGCCTATCTTGGTATTGGCGATCTTTCTCCTGCTGTACAACGCCGGACATCTCGCGTTGCGGATCTGGGGACTGCACGTTGGTTGGACGCGTGGACTCGGCGTCGCCTCCGCGTTGGCAAATCCCGTACTGCGGCAGGGACCCACGCATCTTGCGCGCGCCGCCGCAGCGACGGCCGGCATTGCGGTTCCGCTCACGACTGCGCGACTGCTCGGCCAGCACGTTGGGCAGGTTGGTGTGGTGCTGTGCGCCGCGGCCTTTGCTTCGGTGGTGCTCGTCCGATTGCACGGCCGCGTGGAAGGCTACAAGCTCGCCCTCGTGCTGATTGCTCTCTTCGCCCTCGTCTCGGTGGCTCGCTGATGACTGAACGCTCCGTCCAGATTGTCAACAAGATGGGTCTGCATGCCCGACCAGCGGCCGAAATCGTGAAGACCGCCGCGAAGTTCAAGAGCGAGATCACGCTCGAGAAAGACGGCACGCAGGTGAACGGCAAGAGCATCATGGGCGTGATGATGCTCGCCGCCGAGTGTGGGTCGACGCTGTTGCTGCGCGCCGAGGGCGCAGACGCTGACGCGGCGCTCGATGCGCTCGACGCCCTCATCAAGAACAAGTTCGGGGAGCGCTAGTGGAGCGACGGATTCAGGGCATTCCGGCATCGCCGGGTATCGTCGTCGGCTTTGTGCACCTCCTGCGCTGGGAGGTGCCCGACGTGCGGCATCGCGTCATCGCCGACGAGAGTATCGACGACGAGCTCGCGCATTTGCGCGATGCGGTCGGTCGCGCGAAAGAGCGGTTGCGACATCTGCGCGCGCGTGTGGAGTCTACCGCGGGCCCGGAAGAAGCGGCGATCTTCGACGTACAGCTCTCCATCCTCGAGGATCGCGAGTTGGTGCGCGGAGTCGAGGAGCTGGTCAGGCAGAACATCGGCGCCGAAAAAGCATTCGACCTGGTGATGCTGGAGTGGCGCACACGATTCGCACGACACGCCGCGCCCATGTTGCGCGAGCGTGTCGGAGATCTCACCGACGTCCACATTCGCGTGCTGTCGATTCTGCTCGGCATGCCCGATCACGATCCGGTCGATCTGCCGGCGGGAGCGAAGGCGATTCTCGTCACGCACGATCTGACGCCGAGTCTCACGGTCCAGCTTGATCGCTCGTCGATCATGGCGATCGCGACCGACGCGGGAACGCGGACATCGCACGTGGCGATTCTCGCGCGCTCACTCGGGCTGCCAGCGGTCGTCGGTCTCCGCACGGCGACCGCGGAACTGCAGGGCGGTGAGCGTGTCGTGCTCGATGGCAGCGCTGGTCTGCTCGCCATCAATCCGACTGACGAGGAGATCGACGCGTATCACGAGCGCCAGCGGGAAGAAGTGATCGCTGAAGCGGCGCTCGCGGATCTCGCCGCGCTCGAGGCCATCACGCTCGACGGCGTGCGGGTCATACTGCGTGCAAACGTGGACATTCCCGAAGAGGCCGAAGCCGCCGCGCGGAGCGGTGCAGAAGGCGTGGGCCTGATGCGCACCGAATTTCTGGTGGTGGGTCGCGCGAGCATGCCCGACGAAGACGAGCAGTATCGCGCGTATCGTCGCGTCGTCGAAGCGTTCGCCGGTATGCCGGTCGTGATTCGAACATTCGATATTGGCGGCGACAAGCTTCCCGTCGGCGGATTTCCGACGGAGCCGAATCCGTTCCTCGGCTGGCGCGCCATCCGCATGTGTCTCGATCAGCCCGACATGTTCAAGGTGCAGTTGCGCGCCATGCTGCGTGCCGCAGTGCATGGCGATCTTCGCATCATGCTGCCACTGATCATTACGCTCGACGAAGTACTCGCCGCGCGAACGCTGCTCGATGAAGCGGCGGATGAGCTCAAGGAGCGCGGCATCGAGTATCGTGCCGACGTTCCGCTCGGCGTGATGATCGAAACGCCCGCTGCCGCCGTTGCGAGCGACACCCTCACGCGTGACGTCGACTTCTTCAGCATCGGGACGAACGATCTGGTGCAGTACACGCTGGCCGTTGACCGCGGCGCGGCTAATCTCGCGGCGCGCTTTACGCCGTTGCATCCCGCTGTGCTGCGTCTCATCAAGCGCACCGTCGAGGTGGCGGAGCTTGGCGACATCGAAGTTGCCGTCTGCGGCGAGATGGCATCTCAGCCACTGATGGCCTTTGCGCTGCTGGGGCTCGGCGTCCGGCAGATGAGCGTCGCGCCGCGATCCGTGCCGCTCGTCAAGCGCATCGTTCGAAGCGTGACGGCAGCGCACGCGAAGCTCGCCGCGTCAGCGGCGTTGCGCTCGCTCACTGCCGAGCAGGCGCAGCACGAATTGGCGCGCCGTCTGGCCGACGCAATCGGAGATGCGCCGTATCTCTATGACGGGTTGCCCGGCGCCGGATGATTCGTTTTCTTTCGCGTGCGCCGTCATTCGACGGAATTTGGGCCCGGCAGCATGGTGTCGGGCCTTCTTTCTTCCTCTCCAACTGCTAGTGGGGAACCTGCCGTGCATGATCGCAGTCTCTTTACATCTGAATCCGTAACCGAAGGGCATCCCGACAAGGTCGCAGACGCCATTTCGGACGCCGTGCTGGATTGCCTGCTCGAGAAAGATCCTGCCGCGCGCGTCGCCTGTGAAACGCTGGTGACGACAGGGCTCGCCGTTATCGCCGGCGAAATTACGACCAGCGCGTACGTACACCTTCCGGACATCGTTCGCGAGACGATCGCGCGCATCGGCTACACCGACGCCGGCTTCGGGTTCGACAGCAACACCTGCGCAGTCATGAGCACGATCGACAAGCAGTCGACGGATATCGGCCAGGGTGTCGATACCGGTGGCGCTGGCGATCAGGGCATGATGTTCGGCTACGCGACCGACGAGACGGACGAGTTGATGCCCATGCCGATCATGCTGGCGCATCGGCTCACGCGTGCGCTCGCTGATCGGCGAAAGAGCGGTGACCTCGATTGGCTGCGTCCCGATGGCAAGTCGCAGGTCACGGTCGTCTACGAAGATGGCGTGCCCGTTGCAGTCGACACCGTCGTCATCAGCACGCAGCACGCGGATCACATCAGCAACCCGAAGATCCACAAGGCAATCATTTCGGACGTCATCGAAGCATCGATCCCGAAAGAGCTCCGCACCAAGAAGATCAAGTACCACATCAACCCGACCGGTCGCTTCGTCACTGGTGGACCTCAGGGCGATTGCGGACTCACCGGCCGCAAGATCATCGTCGACACCTATGGCGGCATGGGCCGTCACGGCGGCGGCGCCTTCAGCGGAAAAGATCCCTCCAAGGTCGATCGCTCAGCGTGCTATGCAGCGCGCTGGGTCGCCAAGAACATCGTCGCGGCGGGTCTCGCAAAGCGTTGCGAGGTGCAGGTCGCCTACGCGATCGGTGTTGCGCAGCCCGTCTCCGTACGCGTCGATACATTCGGCACCGCAACGGTTCCCGAGGCACGCATCCTCGAAGCCGTGAACGCAAACTTCGACCTTACGCCGAAAGGAATCGCCACCGCGCTCGATCTGCGTAAGCCGATTTACAGCGCGACGTCGGCATACGGGCACTTCGGGCGCAAGCCGGAAAAGATTGGCAGTGGCCGGACCGCTGCCACGCTTTTCACGTGGGAGCGCACGGACAAGGCTGCCGCGCTCAAGCGTTCGGCGCGCGCTGAAAAGTAAAGATCTCTCCGTCCGGGCGCGGTAACCTTCGCGCCCGGACCGGAGTAGATTCCATCATGATCGAAGTCTTCGTCTCCCGCCTCGGCCTCGATAGCGCTTCCAGTTCGTATGTCGTCGTGCTGCAGGAAAAAGACGGCACCCGCTTGCTGCCAATCTGGATTGGCCAGCCAGAGGCGGAGTCGATTGTCCTGCACATGCACAACGTGAAACGCGCTCGGCCTCTCACGCACGACCTCGTGCGCAGCCTCATCATCGGCATGGAGGCGCGTCTGCAACGCGTGCAGATCACGAAGGTCGAGGATCGCACGTACTACGGCGAGATTCACTTGCAGCACAACGGCAATCTCGTCGAGATCGATGCGCGTCCTTCCGACTGCATCGCCATCGCGTTGCGGCTCGGAGCACCGATCTTCGCGGCGGAAAAGCTGCTCGTCGACCCCGGCGAGGATGACGCGACAGATGATGAGGGGGAGGAGGATGAGCCGCCCGACTTCAACTCGTCGTCCGAAGAGTCCGGCGAGAGCGAGAGTGCATTCGATCAGGCGCTGAGCGATGCCGAACGGCTCAAGCGTTATCTCGAGACGTTGCGCCCCGAGGACTTTGGGAAGTTCAATCCGTAGTCGATCCATGCGCGCGATGCTCGTGCTCTCGGCGCTCCTGTCGATGGCGGACGTCGTGGGCGCGCAGCGCGTCACCGACACGACGTCGCGCGAGGCACCCATGTCGTCCGTCACCGGCAAGGTCGTGACGCCGAATGCCGCAAAGGAGATTCCGATTCCCGGGATCTACGTCACGCTGCATCGCGTTGCGACCGACAGCTCGGGGCCTGTCGACTCGGTGCGTACCAACGCACAGGGCGAGTACGTCATTCGCTACCGCCGCCCGCGCGAAGATCAGGGCGTGTACTTCGCTGCCGCGGTGTATCGCGGCATTGCCTACTTCTCTGCGCCCATTCAGAGTGCGCGCGCACAGGGCGAGGAAGCAGAAATCACTGTCTTCGACACGACGAGCAAGCCGATCGACTTTCATGTGCGCGGCCATCACGTCGTCGTGAGCGCGCCACGACCGGAGGGATCGCGCGACGTCGTCGAGGTATGGGAGCTGTCGAACGACACCACCGCCACCGCCGTTGGAAAGGATACACTTTCTCCGGTATGGACGACGGCGTTGCCGAGTGGCGCGTCGAATCTTCGTGCCGGACAGGGCGACGTCGGTCCCGGTGCGATCGTCGAGAGGGAAAACCGAGTTGCGCTCATCGCGCCCTTTGGTCCCGGCGTAAAGCAGATCAGCTACAGCTACAGTTTACCGGCGTCGCGCTTTCCGCTCCGCGTGGTCATCGACAAGCCGACGAGCGTTCTCGAGGTGCTACTGGAAGAACCGCTCGCGCAGGCGAGTGGTGGCACATTGCGCGCGACTGATGCGGCAACGACGTCCGGTCGCACGTTCAAGCGCTTTCTCGGTCAGGATGTATCGCCTGGCGAGGCAGTGCGCATCACGGTTCCTACGACATCGGCCACAACACGCACGCGCGTACTCGCGACGGTCGCTGCCTTGATCGCGCTCATCATGGCGGGCGCGCTTGCACGCGCACTCACTGGTCGTGGCGCGCAATCGCGTCACTCGCTCGCGCCGGCACCAAGCGAGGTCGAACAACTGGTCGCGGCCATCGCGGCGCTGGATGCACGCTCCGAGCGCGGTGATCCTACGCTCGATAGCGACGCCTACGCCGCTGATCGTGCTGCGCTGAAAGCCAGACTTGAAGACACGCTTGCTCCGGGAGCACGCGTGGTCTAGATTCGCCTTACAATTCAACGCGAACGGGGACACGGAAGCCGGTGAAATGCCGGCGCGGCCCCGCCACTGTAACGGGCATTTGCACGCGCACCCTCATTCACGCCACTGACTGCGGTCGGGAAGGCGGGGCGGCGCGGCCCGGAGCCAGGAGACGACTTCGTCCGCGATACGTTCACAGGTCCTCGGGGGAGGACTAGTGACGACACGCGTCTCGCCGTCACGAATTGCGATCGCGTTCCGTTACGGGCACTCTCCTTCGGCCGGAGGTGCCCGTTGTTTTTCATCCGACGTAAAGAACGGCTGTCGTCCCGCCTGCACCGAGCAAACCGCATTCGGCTCGTTGCCGTGTGCTCGCTCGTCATCGCAAGCGCCTGCGCGCGCGAGGCCGCGCCAAAACAGAGTGCAATCACCGATGACTTCGGCGACACTCTCGTCATCGGCGCCTCGCCCAAGCGGATCGTCACGCTGATTCCCACCACCACCGAGATCCTCTACGCCATCGGTGCTGGCCCGCGCGTCGTCGGGCGCACGATGTACGACGTGTCCCCGAAGGAAGTGCTCGCGGTGCAGGACGTTGGGAACGGGATGCGCCCGAATGTGGAAGCGATTCTCAGCACGCACCCCGACCTCGTGGTGCTGTACGCAAGCACCGAGAATCGCGACGCAGCGCATCGGCTACGTGCAAGCGGTGTCGCCACGGCCGCGTACAGAACCGATCACATCTCCGACATGGCGCGAGTGACTCGCGTGTTCGGAAGACTCATCGGTGATACGGCTGCGGCCGAGCGCACGGTCGATTCCGCACTCGCAACTGTTGATCGCGTCCGGAAGCAAACAGCAACGTTGCCACACCCCAAGGTGTTCTGGCCGCTTTGGGAATCACCGTTACTCTCGGTCGGCGGCGGAAGCTTTCTCGACGAGCTCCTCGTGATCGCCGGTGCCCAAAACATCTTCAGCGAACTGCCGCAGCCTTCGCCGCAGGTCACCTTCGAAGAGTTGTTGCATCGCGATCCGGATCTCATTCTCACCGGCGAAGTGACGCGTGCACGCCTGCTTCTCGATCCGCGATGGAGAACGCTGAGAGCAGTGCAGGCGGATCGTATACTCGTCGTCGACAGCACGATCATGAAGGGACCGTCGGCGCGCATTGGCGCCAGCGCCGTCTTGCTTGCACGGCTGCTCCACCCCGGCGTGAAATTCTGACGTGCGCTTTTCGCGGTGGACGTTGCTCTGGCTCGCACTCGGTATCGCGATCATCGCTGGCGTGATGATCGGCACGATGCGTCTGTCGCTCGCCGACCTGGTGCATGGTGTGATCGGTGTCGGTGAGCCGATGCCGATTGCCGTCGTTCGCACGCTCAGGCTTCCGCGCGTGCTCCTCGCGGCGCTCGTGGGGGCGGGGCTGGGCGCAGCGGGCGCCGCACTGCAGGGAGCAACGCGCAATCGACTCGCCGAGCCGTATCTACTTGGCATCTCCGGTGGCGCTGCGGTTGGTGCGGTGCTCGCAACGGCGCTGCATACGCCGATCGCACTCGTGCCCGTCGCAGGGTTCGTCGGTGCGCTCGTCGCCGTGGCGCTCACGCTGCTCGTCGCGCGCGCATCAGGCGGTCGTGGCGACGCACGCGTTGTGCTGATGGCAGGTGTTGTCGTGGGTGCCTTCGCCAACTCGGTCATCATGGTAGCGCTTGCGAACGCCGACGCATCTGCGGTGCGCGGCGCGCTGTGGTGGATGATGGGATCCGTCGCCGAAGCGAGTTGGACGCAAGTGCGCGTCCTCGCGATCTTCGTCGCCATCGGCATCGGCGCGCTCATTGCCTTTGGTCGCGCGATCGACGTACTCGCTCTGGGCGACGACACCGCAGCAGGACTCGGCATCGACGTCGCGCGCGTGACACTCGGCGTATACGTCGTTGGAGCGTTGCTTGCCGCTGGAACGGTGAGTGCCGCGGGCCTCGTCGGTTTCGTCGGACTCCTCGTGCCGCATCTCGTTCGCCTCGCAGGCGCTCGCACGCATCGCGCGATCATCGGCGCGGCAGCACTGGCCGGCGCGTCGCTCGTCGTGTGCGCTGACCTCATTGCGCGCGTCGCGATGCCACCGGCCGAATTGCCACTCGGCGCCGTCACGGCGTTGATCGGCGTCCCGTTTTTTCTGGCGCTGCTGCGCCGCCTCGCATGATCGCCTTTCGCGAAGTGGTCGTGCGGTATCGCGGCAGTGCGCAGCTCGCGCTCGACAGCGTCTCGCTCGACGCTGTACGTGCGCGCATCACTGCGGTCGTCGGACCGAACGGAAGCGGCAAGAGCACGCTCGTCCGCGCGCTCGTTGGCAGTATTCCGCTCGTCTCCGGATCCATCGCGGTGGATGGTGAGTCAATGGATGGTTCCACGCGACGTCAGCGCGCCACGCGGATCGCGATCGTCACGCAGCGAGAGGAGCCGGCGTTTCCACTCACGGTGTTGGAATACGTCTCCCTCGGTCGCTATCCGCATCTTGGCGTATGGCGGTCACCGACGAAAGTGGATCGCGATGCAGTTGCGCGTGCGTTCGAGCTCACGGAGACACAGCCATTCGAGCGGCGCGCCATTACCGAGCTATCGGGCGGCGAATGGCAGCGCGTGCGACTTGCGCGCGCGGTCGCTCAGGGCGGTGACGCCATCGTGCTCGACGAGCCGACCACCTTTCTCGACGTCGGGCACGAGATGGCCATCTTCGAGCTCCTGAGCCGATTGGCTGCGGAAGGGCAGGCTGTGTTGCTCGTGAGCCATCAGCTCAATCTCGTCGCGCGCTTTGCCAGCAACATGATTCTGCTCAAGGGCGGTCGCGTGGAAGCCGCGGGCGAGCCCGCCGCCGTCATGCAGGGCAACATTCTCGAGCGTGTGTACGACTGGCCACTTGTCGTGACGCGCGATCCTGCCGTTGGAGCGCCGACTCTCGTTCCTCTTCGCGTTCGGCCGCGCAGCGCTCGCGTCGAATAAAACCACAGTTCACTGCAGTTCACTCATCCTCTCATTCCGTCTCTTGTCTCCCGTGCTCAACATGTACTCCCGCGCTCTCCCTCTCATCGCACTCGTCGCCGGGCCTGCTGTCGCTTCGGCACAGGTAGCGAAGGATACCGCGCACGTCGCGCCAGTCGTCGTTACGGCAACACGCTCGCCGCTCGCAGCGGGCCGAGCACCGGCGTCGATCTCCGTCGTCACCGGCGAGCAGCTTCGTCGAGAAGGCATCACCACTGTCGTCGACGCGCTTAGACAGGTGCCGGGTGTGTCGATCGTTCAAACCGGCTCGTATGGCGGCCAGACGTCGCTGTTCATTCGCGGAGGTGAGAGCAAGTTCACGAAGGTTCTCATCGATGGTGTTCCTGTAAACGACGCCGGCGGTGCCTTCGACTTCTCGACACTCAGCACCGACAACATCGATCGCATCGAGATCGTGCGCGGACCAGCGAGCGTCCTGTATGGATCGGATGCGATGGCGGGCGTCGTTCAGCTATTCACGCGATCGGGCGCGGGCAGGCCACACGTCGACGTATCGGGGCGAGGTGGCCGTTATTCGAGCTATGATGCAGACGGTTCCGTTCGCGGAAGCATCGACGCGTTGTCGTATTCCTTCGCTGGCGCACGGCACAGCACCGACGGCATTCAGTCGTTCAATAGCCGGTACCGCCAGGACGTCGCGAGCGCGCTGCTGGGCACGCATGGTGGCGCGGCCGACGCACACCTCTCGCTCCGCTACAGCGGCAACGATCTTCACTTTCCCACCGACGGCTCAGGCCTCGTCGTCGATAGCAACGCAATGCATCGCGATGATCGTGTCGCCGCTGGACTCGACGCTGGCTATCGTCTGTCGTCCGTCGCCGAGGTGCGTCTCGCGCTCGCGTCGTTCGACGCGCACGGCGTATCGCAGGACCAGCCCGATAGTCCCGGCGACGACCAGGGCTACTACTTCAGTACTGGAGATCGCTCGCGCCGACGCAGTGGCGACCTCCGGCTCAACATTGATCTTCCATCCGCAATGCGGTTAACGGTCGGCGGACAGATCGAGCGCGAATGGCAGGACAGTCACACCACGAGCAACTTCGGCCCGAACGACTTTACCGCCCGTCGTCGCACGAGCGGCGTGTATGGTCAGTGGCTGTACGCGCCAGCTGATCCGTACACGATCACCGTGGGCGGACGGTATGAGCACAATGAGAAGTTCGGCGAGTTCTTCACCTATCGTGCGGCGGGCAGCGCGCAGCTCGCGTCGACACGCTTTCGTGCAAGCGCCGGCACGGCCTTCCGCGAACCAACGTTCGCGGAGAACTTTGGTGGCGCCTTCGCGATCGGCAATCCGAATCTCGTACCGGAACACGCGCTCAGCTTCGACGCTGGCGTCGAGCAGACGGTCGGCGACCTGGGCACCATCGGCATCACCGGATTCGCGAATTCATTCCGCGACCTGATCGACTACAAGTCGTCGAACAATTCGCCGAATTACAACAACATCGCTCGGACGAAGACGTCTGGCGCCGAGCTCGAGGCGCGAACGGCGACAGTTCAGGGCCTCAGTGCCGACGCTGCGTTTACCTACCTTTCTACGCACGTGGTCGATCCGGGCACGAGTGCCGCAGTGACGGCACTCTTTGCGCCCGGCGCGCATCTGCTTCGTCGCCCGATGCACACGATCGACGCCGGGCTGACGTACCACGTTGCTCGCGGCAGCGCCGATCTGCGCGCGCATCGCGTCGGCACGCGAGAGGACAACTACTATCCGCCCGACTTCGCGCCCGCGACGCACGTGACGCTCGCACCGTACACGCGCGTCGATCTCTCGGGTGCGCTCAATCTACTCACCGACTCGCGCAGCACGGTGACGCTCACGCTCCGCGCCGAGAATCTGTTCAACGTGCGGTACACCGACGTCGCCGGCTTCAACTACGATTTCTCCCGCACGGACGATGCGTCGCTGGCGCAGACCGGATTCCGTGCCGCCGGAAGGCGGATATTGACTGGATTGAGAGTGGCATTTTAAGGGCAGCTGCTAGCACGGCCGTATGGGGCGGGCGCCTTTCCCGCCCTCATGGGGCGCGTACGCGGCGCAGCGGACCGCCGCTTAAGTTACGTGGATGGCCATCTTGGCTACAGACGCCATCGTCCTGCACAGCTTCGACTACCTCGAGTCCTCCCGCATTCTCCGCCTCGTCACGCGCGATGGCGGCGTGCGGAGCGTACTCGCGAAAGGCGCGCGCCGTTCGTCGCGCCGGTTCGGCAGCTCGCTCGACCTCTTTGCGCAGGGCACCGCTCAGCTGTACGCCAAGCCCGGACGCGATCTCGACACCCTCAGCGGCTTCGACGTCGTTCGCGCGCGCCCAATGCTCGGCGAAGATATGGGCCGTTTCGCGGGCGCGTCTGCGATTGCCGAACTGACACTCCGCTTCGGGCGCGATGCATCGGACAGCGCGCTATTCGATGCGGTCGCCGACGCGCTCGATGCACTCGCTGTCGCCAAATCGGACGAAGCACTCACTGCGACTCTCGCCAGCGCGTGGCGCATCGTCGCCGAGCTTGGGTTCGCTCCTGCACTCGACATCTGCGGCGAATGCCACGAGCCGCTCGATCCTGACGCCACTGTGCTGTTCAGTCACGCAGCCGGTGGCGCGCTCTGCCAGCGATGCGGACGACTCGCACCGTCCGGCCGAGTGCTTCCTCCGGACGTTCGCAACACACTGCGTCGCTTCCTTACAGGCGACGCAGGTGTGCCGCTCAGCGATGCTGCCACACGCGCCCATCAGCGGCTGCTCCGCGAGTTCCTCGCCGAGCATCTCACCGATGGTCGTCCGTTGCGTGCGCTGGAGATGTGGGAGGATCAGCGTTGGTGACGAGCGTGCAACCATGATACTCGGCACCGCTGGACACATCGATCACGGCAAGACCGCGCTCGTGCGCGCGCTAACCGGTGTCGATACCGATCGGTTGCCTGAAGAGAAGCGACGTGGCATCACCATCGATCTCGGCTTCGCGCCGCTGCTTCTGGAAGGCGTCGGTCAGATCGGTGTCGTCGACGTGCCGGGCCATGAGGCATTCGTTCGAACGATGGTCGCTGGCGCAACCGGTATCGACCTCGCACTGCTTGTCATTGCGGCCGACGCAGGCGTGATGCCGCAGACGCGCGAGCATCTCGCAATTCTCAAGCTGCTCGGCGTGCACGGCGGTGTCGTTGCCCTCACCAAGCGCGATCTCGTGGACGACGAATGGCTCACGCTCGTGCGCGAGGATGTGCAGGCAGTCCTGCAAGGCTCATCGCTCTCGGGGGCAGAGATCATTCCCGTCTCCTCCACCACTGGCGAAGGGCTTGATGCGCTTCGCAGCGCATTGGCCGACGCCGCGCGCGCAGTGCCAGTGCGGTCGTCGGATGATCTCTTTCGACTCCCGGTCGATCGCGCGTTCACGGTGCGAGGAACGGGCACCGTCGTTACGGGCACCGTGTGGTCGGGATCCCTTTCACGCGACGCCAGCATTCGCCTCTTTCCGTCGGCAATCATCGCCCGTGTTCGTGGCCTCCACGCGCACGGAAAGACCGTCGACAGAGTGCGCGCCGGCGATCGGGCGGCCATCGCGCTCTCGGGGGTTGAGCTCGAGCAGGTTGGTCGCGGCGCAGTCCTCGTGCAAGGCGACGCATGGCGTCCGAGTCGCATCTTCCGCGGCGATGTCGCCCTGCTTCCGGACGCGGTAGCCGTAATCGGTCCGCGGTCTCGCGTGCGATTGCATCTCGGCACCAGCGAAGTCGGCGCGCGTCTCGTCGTTCGCGACGGTTCACTCGAGCCGGGCGTGCAACATTCAGCGCGCATCGTACTCGATGAGGCGATTGTCGCGCGCGCTGGCGATCGCTTTGTGCTGCGTGCCGCGTCTCCGGTATCGACGCTCGGCGGTGGGATCGTCACCGATCCGCTGGCGCCGTTACGCGCTCGTCCGTGGCCGCTGGAGTCGCGAGATGCCCCAACCTCGCTCGCGACACTCGCCGCAGAGGCGGGAGCGCTTGGCGTAGACGTGCGCGAGCTTTCGGTGCGACTCGGCATTCTGCCGGCTGTTGTCGAGCCGTTGTTAGAAGCGGCGGGAGGCTGGCGTGTTGGAACGCGATTCATCAACGTGCTCACGCGTGAGCGACTCACCGTCACCGCGACGCAGGTGCTCGCGCAGTATCACAGAGAGAACCCGCTCGAGCCAGGAGCTCCATTGCAGTGGCTGCGCTCACGTCTCGAGGCGCCAGACGATGTAGCGACCGCGCTCCTCACGTCGCTCGCAGCGGAGGGCCTCGTGGTGGTGGACCAAGGGTTCGTATCGAGCGCTACGTTCGTCCCTGTGCTCGATGCTGCGCAGTCAGGGTTGTCATCGGCGCTTATGGACGCGCTGGTTGCGGCAGGCGCTGAGCCTCCGACCATCGAAGAGCTCGCGATGTTGCTTCGCGCACGCATTGATCAGGTGACTGCGCTCGCGCGCTGGCTTGCGCGCAACGGCTCGCTCGTCGGCATTGAACCGTCGAGATATTATGCGCGCTCGGCCGTTGAGGTGCTTTTGGCGAAAATGAAGGCGGGCATGAATGTGGAGCGCGACTATGCGCCGGCCGAGCTTCGGGATATGCTCGGGCTCACACGTAAGTTTCTCATACCCTTCCTAGAGTATTGCGACCGCGAGGGTTACACGATTCGTACCGGGCTGGGCAGACGCCTCGTGGGACAAAAATCGTGACGGGGGGTACCCGTAAGTCGAGATGGTTTCTTGACATGCGACTGTTCCGGGCGTATTTTCGCAATTGAGGCAACATCCTTATTCACCCGTCACAGGAGCAGCACTAGGATCCTGTTTCGTCAGCCGGAGTTCACATGTACCACCGCTGGGCAGCACTTGCGCTCGTGCTCGCCCTTTGTGCAGTACCGACAAAGCAAGCGGCGGGGCAAGAGGCGGTTACACAGCCCCGAGGGCGCAAGCTAGGGGTACTCGGGCAAAATTACCCGAACCCGTTCAATCCTGAAACGCGCATCCCTTTCGCAATTGCTTACGAGGGATGTAGCGGCACGCACGTCGTGTCGGTTCGCGTCTACAACGTGCTGGCGCAGGTCGTCGCAATACCGCGGCTCGAGGGTGAAATTGGTCTTAACCGGCCACTCGCCAACTTGTCGCTTCCCTGCGGGTCATACGTGGCCTTTTGGGATGGCAAGATCATAAAGTCCGGTAAGGAAGCCGCATCCGGCGTTTATCTTTATGAGCTCGTGGTAGACGGCCAGCGTTTGCAGAGGAAGGCGTTCATCGCGAAATGAGCTGATTCCTCGTATGAGATCGATCACGAGACGCCCGGGCCACTGCCCGGGCGTCTCGTTTTTCTTACTGCCAAATCCGAACTCGGCTGCGCTCTTGCGTCAGCATTTCTGCCGACCTGGCGCATAGCGTGCGGCATCACCGTTGCGCACTCTTTCCGCTTCGTGATCCTACCTGAACGCACTTCGAATACATGATCAATCCAGAACGCCTGACAGTAAAATCGGCCGAGGCTCTCAATGAGGCGGTCGCCGAGGCGCGACGGCTCGGCAATCCGCTCGTCTACGACACACACCTTCTGCTCGTGCTCCTCGCGCAGGAAGAGAGCATCGTCGTACCCGTGCTGCAAAAGCTCGGTGTGAGTGTCGCGGCGCTCAAGGAAGCGATTCAGCGCGAGATCCAGCGCTATCCGAAGCAGAGTGACGCGTCGCCGACATACGCGCGTGAGCTCACAGCCGTGCTCGACCAGGCGGAGAAGGAAGCGAAGAAGCTTGGCGACGAATACGTCAGCACTGAGCATCTGCTGCTCGCTCTCGCAGACGCCAAGGGCACGGAGACGAAAACGCTGCTGAACGCGCTTGGCGGTACGCACAAGGCGTTGCTTCAGGCCATTGAAGCGATTCGCGGTACGCATCGCGTCACCGATCAGAATCCCGAGAATCAATACCAGGCGCTGCAGAAGTACACACGTGATCTCACCGAAGATGCGCGCAACGGCAAGCTCGACCCCGTGATCGGACGCGATGAAGAGATTCGCCGCGTCATGCAGGTACTCTCGCGTCGCACGAAGAACAATCCGGTGCTCATCGGCGAACCGGGCGTCGGCAAGACTGCCATCGTCGAAGGACTCGCACAGCGCATCGTCAACGGCGACGTCCCGGAAAGTCTGCGCAACAAGCGTCTCGTGTCACTCGACCTTGGTTCGTTGATCGCTGGCGCAAAGTTCCGTGGCGAGTTCGAGGAGCGCCTCAAGGCTGTGCTCAAGGAGCTCACTGAAGATCCGGATCAGTTCATCACGTTCATCGACGAGTTGCACACACTCGTTGGCGCGGGCAAGGCAGAGGGCTCGATGGACGCTGGCCAGATGCTCAAGCCGATGCTCGCGCGAGGCGAGCTTCGCGTCGTCGGCGCAACGACGCTCGACGAATATCGCAAGCATGTCGAGAAGGACGCAGCGCTCGAGCGGCGTTTCCAGCCCGTGTATGTCGGTGAGCCGAGCGTCGAGGCGACGATCGCGATTCTGCGCGGGCTCAAGGAGCGATACGAGGCGCATCACGGCATTCGCATCACTGACAACGCGGTGATTGCCGCCGCCACGCTCTCGCATCGCTACATCGCCGATCGTTTTCTTCCGGACAAGGCAATCGATCTGCTTGATGAAGCCGCGTCGAAACTGCGCATCGAGATCGACTCCATGCCACAGGCGATCGACGAGGTGGAGCGGCGCATCATGCAGCTCGAGATCGAGCGCACCGCGCTGCAGAAGGAGAAAGACGCCGCGTCGAAGGAGCGGCGCAAGGTGATCGAGAAAGAGCTCGCCGAGCTCAAGGAACGGTCAGGCGCAATGAAGGCGCAGTGGCAGCAGGAGAAGGAAACCCTGGGTGCTGTCGGCAGAATCAAGCAGCAAGCCGATCAGGCGCGCGTGGAAGCAGAGCAGGCGCAGCGTGCGGGTGATCTCGCAAAGGCCGCCGAGATCAGCTACGGAAAGATTCCGGAGCTCGAGCGACAAATGAAGGAGGCGGAGAGCAAGCTTGCGAGCGTTGGCGGACGTCCGCAGTTCCTCAAGGAGGAAGTCACCGCGGAGGACATCGCTGAAGTCGTCGCGCGATGGACTGGCATTCCCGTGACGCGCATGCTCGAAGGCGAGCGTGCACGACTCACGAAACTCGACAAAGAGCTGGCGCAGCGCGTCGTCGGTCAGGACGAAGCGGTTGTCGCTGTGGCAAACGCAGTGCGTCGTTCACGCGCAGGACTGCAGGATCCCAATCGGCCGATCGGTTCGTTCATCTTTCTCGGGCCAACTGGCGTCGGCAAAACGGAGACGGCACGCGCTCTCGCCGATTTCCTCTTCGACGACGAGCATGCGATGGTTCGCATCGACATGTCGGAGTACATGGAGAAGCACGCCGTGTCGCG
>JBDUCR010000107.1:0-2656 GCA_040003345.1 bacterium | reverse complement strand
GTCACTTTCACTCGCGCGGTTGATCTGGAGCCGAGTGCCCGCGTCGTACACGTGTGCCGTGCTGCGTTCGTCGCCGAGCGTGATGGTGTCGCCGCGTAGAAAGGCGAGATCGCTCCATGGGTCGATCGCCTGATTGGAGAGAAAGCGCGCTCGTGAGTCGAGCGGATGCGCAAGTCTGTTCTCGAGCCCTGCGCGCACTGTCTCGAGCGCCGCATCGGCAGCGGCTGCAGCCTGGACGTTCTCGAGCGTGTTCGCCACGGCGAGTCGTCGCGTGCGCGAACGGACGGACAGCTCGTAGCCCGTAACGCCGATGATCACGACGAGCCAGAGCGCCGCCATGAGCGCGAAGCCGTCGCGTCGTTGTGCATTCCGCGCGATCACCGAAGTGCTCCCAGCGGAATCGTCATCGGTACGGCGATCAGCGCGTGCGCTGCTGCACTCGCCGGGTCGGCGGTTGCGGGGTCGAATAGCACGCGAAGCTCGATGGCGACGGGCAGCACCGATGTCGAGATCCAGCTGTTCTGCCAGACGCGATTCCCGAACAGGCTGCCGAGGTATCGTGACTGAAAGCCCGTGGCGTCGGGTGCGAGCGTGATGGTGACTGGTGCGCCGCGTGCACGAAACGGCGTGAGCTCGGCGACGAGTCCATGCACTCCGCCGCTGTCGCGCTGCATGTGGATGCGCACTTGTGTTCCAGCCATCGCAACGTCCGTGGGCGCTGTGGTCACGAAGGTGAGCTCGGCGTCAGCGCTGTCGTGTGTCGCAATGGGGAATGCGTTGAGTGCGCGTCTCACCGGAGTACCGCGAAACTCGGCGTCTCCTTCGGTGGTGAGTCGCGCGTGCGAGGTCCAGTCGCGAAGCGTCGTGCGCACTGCGCTGGCCGCGGCGACGTCCTGAATGCCAGGCCGGCTGTGTTGATCGACGAGAAAGCCGAGCGCTGCTGCGCCGGCCGCGAGCGCAGTGCCTGCGATGGCGAGTGCAACGACCACTTCCATGAGCGTCATGCCTTGGCGGCGCGCTGTCGTCATGGGCGGACCGCCGTGCGGTGCCGGCGCGTGCGCAGCGTGAAGACGTCGGTGCCGTCGTGCACGCGTACTGTCACGTCGAACAGCGCTTCACTCTGTGCGACGCGTCGCACTTCGGTGTCCCAGGTTGCAGTCTGATAGGGCGCGCCGAAGGTACCGCGAGCGAGCGAATCGGGTAGACGCTCCAGTGAGCCCGGCTCGAGATCAACGGCCGATATGCGTTCTTCTGCGAGTGCAGCGAGCGGCAGCCGGTCGACTGCCACAACGTCGGCACGAAGTGTTGCGCCGTATGCGCCTAGTACGCCGACGCAGACGAGGCCGATGATCGCGAGTGCGACTACGGCTTCGAGCATGGTGAAGCCGCGTCGCGCGCGGTTACGGTGCATGGCCGTCATCGATCGTGACCTCTCCGGTCCACGCATGCGTGCGAACTGTCAGATCATGTGCGCCGTGAACAGTGATTGTTGTGGGCGACGATGGACCTGTCGGCTCGAAGCGCAGCTCGATGCGATCGGTATGATCGGTGCGATCACCGATGAGTGTGACGCCGCCGATCATCGGCAGCACACCGGCACTCGCGGAGTCGCGCGTGGTTATCCAATAGCGTCCGTCGCTTGGTGAGAGTGCGAGCGTCGCGGGTGTTCCGGACTCGCGCGCCGCATCGCGTACCGCGATGAGCTCTTCAGCGAGCGCCTTGGCGACGTTTCGCTCCGGCCCGTTTGCGGCGTTTGCGAGAAAGGCCGGCACCGCAGCCGCGGCGGTGATCGAGAGCACCATCAGCACGACCAGCAGCTCGAGGAGCGTGAACCCTTTGCGCGCGTGATGGCGGCTCATCGCGCACCGCGCATCGGCGCGAGGTTGATACCATAGATGGCTTGTACGAGCGCGAGGGCAATTAGTCCCACAATGATACCAAATACGATGATCAGTGCGGGCTCGGCGAGCGCCATGAATCGCGCGGCCGAGCGTTTTGCGCGTTCCTCGAAGAGGTCGGCGGCTTTGGTGAAGAAGCTTTCGAGTTGGCTTGACTCTTCGCCTGCGGCAACGAGGCGTGCAAGTACTGGCGGAAAGAGCTCGCCTTCAGCGAATGCTGCGGCGGGACTTGTGCCTTCACGCGCACGCGCGCGGATGCGGAGAATCTCGCGCTGTGCTGCCGGATCGTCGATCGATCGTGCCGCGTCGTCGAGCGCGACGACGAATGATGCGCCGCCGCCGAGCAGGATGGCGATGACGCGGGATGTGCGTGCTGCGAGGACTTCGCGGTAGAAGCCTGACACCAGCGGGAGGCGCAGAAAGAGTCGTGAGCGCGCCTCTGCTGCATCGTGTGCGGTGGCGAGCCAGAGTGCGAAGGCGCTGGCCAGTACGAGTGCGAGCACGATTGGTGTCGCGTATGCGCGGAGCGTTGACGAGAGTGCGAGAACGAATGATGTCGATGCCGGCAGAGCGCTGCCTGATGCGGCAAACAGTGCTCCGAATCGCGGCAGCACGACCATGAGCAATACGAGGATCGCTGCGCCGCCAACGAACGCGAGCAGCGTGGGGTAGATGGCTGCGGTTACGAGCTTCGCGCGGAATTCCTGCTGCGACTCGATTGCGTCGGCGAGTCGTTCGATCGATTCGGCGAGATTTCC
>JBDUCR010000457.1:0-2660 GCA_040003345.1 bacterium | reverse complement strand
GCCGTGTATGCGGGCACCGTGATCCCACCGCTGAACGACAGCAGCGATGCCACATTGATGATCTTGCCCTGCTGTCGTGCGATCATCGCCTTGCCGAAGTGCTGACAGAGAAGAAACGTCGCATCGAGATTCGTGCGCATCACGACGTCCCAGTCCTCGAGCGTATACTCGGCGGCGGCGCGCCGACGAATCGTGCCCGCGTTGTTGACAAGAATGTCGATCTGTCCTGCCCGATGTTCCGCATCCTTCGCCATTTGTAGCGCCGCGTCGCGATCACCGAGATCGGCGACGACTTCCCATGCGTTGCAGCCAAGCGCCTTGATTGCAGCGACGGTTTCGCTCGCGCCGCCCGCGTGCGTGGTCGCACATACGACATCAGCGCCGGCACCGCCAAGCGCTTCGGCCATCGCCTTGCCAAGTCCGCGGCTCGCGCCAGTGACGAGCGCGCGTTGCCCACGCAGCGAGAAGAGTTCGGTCAACGTCCGAGCTCCTCGGCAGCCAGAATCAGCGGGCCAACGCCCTTGAAGTCGTTCGAGACGACGGGTTCGCTCATGTAGTACGCAAAGGTGCCGCTGCGATTCGTCTTGCCGCCGAGTCCGGAGACGGAGACGATTCCGTTGAGCGATACGAGCCCTTTCGCGTCGACGGTGACGAGATCGCGGATGATGCCGTCGAAGCCTCGCGTCGCGACCGCACGATAGTCGGGCGCGAGATAGCCTTTGCGTGCGCCTTTCGCGAGTGCGTAGACGAACATGCTCGACGCCGAGGCTTCGAAGTAGTTGCCGGCGCGATTCGGTTGATCGAGCACGTCGTACCAGAGGCCGGACACCGGATCCTGCACGTCGCGCACGGCGCGGGCGACGTCCTGCAGTACGCGGATGAGCTGTGCTCTGTCCTTGTGGTTCGCCGGCATGAAGTCGAGCACGTCCACGATGGCCATGGCGTACCAGCCCACCGCTCGGCCCCAGATGCTCGGCGAGAGTCCAGTGATCGAATCAGCCCATGACTGCGTGTGGCTCTCATCCCAGCCGTGGTACAGCAAACCAGTGCGCGGATCGCGCGTGTGTCGCGCGGTCAGCAGAAACTGTTTCGCGACGTCGTCGAACGCGGCGGGCTCATTGAAGTCGTGCGCGTACTGCGCATAGAACGGCTCGGCCATGTAGAGACCGTCGAGCCACATCTGATGCGGATAGATCTGCTTGTGCCAGAAGCCGCCTTCTTTCGTGCGCGGTTGCTGGCGGAGCTGCTCGCGCAGGAGATCGGCTGCCTTCTTGTAGCGAGCGTCTTTCGTCTGCGCGTACAGTGAGAAGAGAAGCTTTCCTTCCGTGATCTGGTCGAGATTGAATTCGTCGAGCTTGTACGACGTGATGTTTCCCTGCGTGTCGACGAGACGGTCGATGTTGCGTTTTACGTACGCGGCGTATCGAGGATCACCGGTGCGCTCGCCGACGCGATGGATGCCAAGCAGCACGACGCCAGCGACGTAGTCCCACTGCTTGTGCACGATCGAATCGCGCTGCATGACGCTTTTCGCGAGTCGCTCACCCCACTTCTCGTCGGCGTGCGGAAGAGTGTTCGTGGCGCCGAAATTCAGTGCGGCAGCCACGGCGAGGAGTGGGAGCTTCATACTGTTTTCCCGTTCATGGTCACGCGATCGAACGTCAGTCCATTCACGTGCTCGAGAACGTTCGCGTTTGCTACATCCTGGAACTGGCAGTTCGTGAGTCGCACATCGGTGATCGGCGCAGCAGGGAAGCCGCGTAGATAGAGGACGTACTTGCTCTTCCGGCTGACCACTCGTTCAACGTTGATGTCGCGCACCATGGGCATGAATGGCCCTTTTGCGCCTTCCTCATAGTTGAAGTCGATCTGCACAATGGCGTCGGCGACTTGCCCGACCGTGACATCGCGCATGTAAATGTGCTCGAGCGTGCCACCGCGCATGGCGTTGGTCTTGAGCCGAAGCGCGCGATCGAGATTGGGACTGTCCATCGTGCACTTTTCGGCGAACACCCATCGTACGTCGCCGGAGACCTCGCTGCCGATCGTT
Source organism: bacterium (assembly GCA_040003345.1). Taxonomy (GTDB): domain Bacteria; phylum Gemmatimonadota; class Gemmatimonadetes; order Gemmatimonadales; family Gemmatimonadaceae; genus AG11. The sequence continues at coordinate 610 of JBDUCR010000457.1, read as the reverse complement.
ACGCCGCCGTGTCCGTCCTTCATGTTGCAGTTGCGTACGATCACGTTTTCGGTCGGCGTCTTAAGACGACGTCCGTCAGCATTGCGACCGGATTTGATTGCGATGCAGTCGTCGCCCGTGTCGAACTCGCAGCCGTCGATGAGCACGTCCCGACACGACTCGGGATTGCAGCCGTCATTGTTCGGACCGTGCGAGCTGATCTTCACGCGACGCACCGTGACGTTCGTGGAGAGCACGGGATGAATCTCCCACATTGGGGAGTTCACGATGCGAACGTCCTCGATGAGCACGTTGCGACAGCGATACGGTTGAATGAACTGCGGCCGCATGTACGAGCCGTCGGCAAATGTGCGACTCGCGACTGGCGCGCCGTCCTCCACCATCTTTATGAGCCGATCGCGCGCTGGAATCTGGAGCGGATCGCCGGTCTTCCAACCGTGCTCCTTGCTTCCCTTCCACGGCCACCAGTTCGCGTCGCTGGCCTGGCCGTCGAGCGTGCCCGTGCCCGTCACGGCGACATTCTCCTGCTCGAATGCATAGATGAGCGGCGAGTAGCCCATCAGCTCCATGCCTTCCCAGCGCGTGAACACGGCAGGCAGATACGCACGCG
>JBDUCR010000073.1:0-8903 GCA_040003345.1 bacterium | reverse complement strand
CTGTCATCCCGCAGGAGCGAAGCGAGTGTCGGGATCTACCTTCGCCGCGATTATAGCTGGTTAGGGTGCGACGATCCCGGCAATTGATCTTTTATCAAACTGGAGAAACCGGATGGCCAAGCTCGACCCGACCGAATGGATCTGGCGCGACGGTGAGTTCATCGCCTGGCAGGACGCCAACGTACATGTGCTCGCGCATTCGATGCAGTTCGGTTCATCTGCGTTCGAGGGCATCCGCTGCTATAGCACGGCGCGCGGGCCCGCGATTTTTCGTCTCGAGGACCATCTCCAACGGCTCCTCAACTCGTGCAAGATCTATCGCATGGAAGTGCCGTACACGATCGACGAGCTCGTCGCGGCGAACTGCGAGCTCGTCGAAAAGAATGGGCTCGACGCATGCTATCTCCGCCCAATGGTGATTCGCGGATATGGCGCGGCGGGCATGGTACCGTTCGACAGTCCGGTTGAAGTGTTCCTTCCGTGCTGGCCATGGGGCGCCTACCTCGGCGATCACGCGATGGAGAATGGCGCCGACGCATGCGTGTCGAGCTGGCATCGCATGGCACCGAATACCACGCCCTCGATGGCGAAGATCGCCGGCAACTACCTCGGCGGACAGCTCATCAAGATGGAAGCACTCGCCAACGGGTACGACGAAGCGATTGCACTCGGCCCGGACGGAATGATCAGCGAGGGCTCTGGGCAGAATGTGTTCGTCGTGCAGCGCGGAGTGGTGTTCACCACGCCGTCGAATGGGACCCTGTTGCCAGGCATCACGCGCGACTCGCTCATCACGCTCGCGCGCGACGCGGGTCTCGATGTTCGCGAACAGCCGCTGCAGCGGGAAATGCTTTACACGGCTGATGAAATTTTCCTCACTGGCACGGCATCGGAAGTCACGCCAGTGCGGAGCGTGGACAAGCTCAAGGTCGGTATCGGTCGCGCTGGTGAAGTGACGAAGATGCTGCAGCGCACGTATCTCGATCTCGTACAGGGCAAGACCGAAGACAAGTACCATTGGCTTTGCCACGTACGCGCGGAGCGCGCGGTCGCGAGCTGAATGCCCGAATCCGTATGTGAATTTGCACAGTTCCGGGACAAATCTCTCACACGTCGCGCGCTTGCTCTTCGCTTGAACTCGGCTACACTCTAAGGAACCTCGTCGTCGCCAACGACATTCATCGTAATGACTCAACTCCGTTTCATGTCCACACCTCGCGGCATCATCGCTTCCTGCAACGTCGCTTTCGCGGCGGAGCAGACGGCGTGCGGCTGCATGTGCGGGATGGAGGCATGCGCCTGTATGTGCGCACGCGCGTACAAACACCATGAAGCGGCCGGAATGAGACGGCGAGGTTGACTCGCACAACTCCATACCGAAGGGAATTTCAACCCGGCCGCTCACTCGAGCGGCCGTTTTTTTTACACGCTGCATCTCACGCATCGCATCATCGTACCCGGAGAGAGAGGTCATGGCGGCAAGGAATTCAATCGGCACTGACGGCGCGGTTTCAGCACCGACACACACGACGGTTCGTGCCGAATGGCGCGGCGAGCAGCGTTACGACATCAGCCGCGACAACGGCCCAGCCATCACCATCGACGGAAATCGCGTCGCCGGAACTGGCCCTGTGGACACTCTCCTCGGCGCACTCGCGGCGTGCTCGTCGATGGACGTCGTCGATTATCTGACGAAGCGTCGCACGCCGGTCGACGCGCTCCACATCGTCGTCGACGCCGAGCGGCGCGCGATTGCCCCGCGTCGAGTGTTGAGTGCGCGGCTCGCTTTTCATCTGCGAGGTGAGTCGCTCGAGGCAACTCACGCGGCGCGCGCGATCGATCTCGCGATCCAGACGTACTGCTCCGTCGCGTCGAGTCTGGCACCTGACATCGTGATCGAGACGCAACTGATCCTGAATGACGATGTGTATCCAGTGAAGCGACAGCAGATCACACAGGTGACGTCGTGACCAATCGCGCAGCAGTGGAACCAGAGCGCGTGCTCGAGAGTTCGTCTGACACGCGATTGACCGGGAGAGAGTGATGATCGACAGATCCGATGGCACAGCCGACGTTCTCGCGCCAAGCGCGGCTCCAAAGAAAGAGACGGCCTCGCAGCGCATCGAGCGCATCAAGCGCGAGAAGGCGCCGTGGTCCATCATGGACGACATCCGCCGCTATGCGCGCGACGGCTTCGCGTCGATTCCCGAAGAAGATCTCGGCGTGCGATTCCGCTCGTGGGGACTCTACACGCAAGGCGATGGCGGCGGCACGCGTGGCGAAGAGATGCCGTTCTTCATGATGCGTGTGCGCACGCCGAACGGATTGCTCACGTCGGACATGGTGCGAACGATTGCGGAGCTGTCCGACAAGTACGCGCGCTCGAGCATCGACATCACCAACCGGCAGAACTTCCAGCTGCACTGGTTGCGCATCGAGGACATCCCGACGGTGTGGGAAGAGCTCGAGCGCGTCGGGTGGGGAAGTCAGGGAGCGTGCGGAGACAACACGCGCACCGTGACGGGGTGCCCGGTCGCCGGAGTTGCGCATGATGAGCTGATCGATGCGTCGCCGATTGCCGTGGAGGTCGATCGCTTTCTCAATGGCAACCCGGACTACGCGAATCTTCCGCGCAAGTTCAAGATCACCATTACCGGCTGCGCATACTGGTGCAGCTATCCCGAGATCAACGACATTGGCATCAGCGCGGTGCGTCGCGACGACGGCGTCGTTGGTTTTCATGCGCGTGTCGGCGGCGGACTGTCCACGCGACCGCATCTGGCACTGCTGCTGCCCGCGTTCATCCATCCGCATCAGGTGCTCGACGTCTCCACGGCAATCGCCGGCATCTTCCGCGACTCGGACGAGCTCCGCACCAATCGCGCGAAAGCTCGAATGAAGTTTCTCTTCATCAACCATGGATGGACTGCAGAGTCGTTTCTCGCGGAGATCGAGAAGCGTATCGGATATTCGCTCGATCCGGCGGCGCATGAAGAGCCGCCCGAAGGCACGTATCGCGATCACATCGGCGTGAACAAGCAGCGGCAGCCGGGCCTCAACTTCGTCGGCTTCTCCATCGTGTCGGGACGCATCTCGACGCAGCAGCTGCAACGCATCGCAAACCTCGCACAGCGGTACGGCGACGGAACACTCCGACTCTCGGCAACACAGAACATTCTGGTGCTCAACGTGCCCGACGCGAACGTCGAGTCGTTGTTGTCGGAGGCACAGCTCGGCGGGATGACCGTTGGCGGATCTCCGTTCCAGCGCGGCACGCTGTCGTGCACGGGACGAGAGTATTGCAAGCTCGCGCTCACGGAGACCAAGCACTTCAGCATTCGCCTTGCGGCCGAGCTCGAGGACAGACTGCCGGGCTTTACGCAGGCGATCAAGCTGCATGTCGCCGGATGTCCGAATGCATGTGGGCAGCAGTGGATCGCCGACGTCGGACTTCAGGGCGTGCTGCTCAAGCAGGGCGACACGGAGGTCGATGGCTTCGACTTCTTCGTGGGCGGTGGCCTTGGCGTCGGCAGCGGCATTGCGCGACGCGTCGGCTTTCGCGCGCCGTCGGACGACGTGCCCGACGTGCTCGAGCGACTCTTTCAGCGCTACGAGGATACGCGCGCACCGTCCGAGATTTTCCGCAGCTGGGCAACACGAATCGGAGACAAAGGGATCCACGCAATTCTCGCTGACACACCGGGTGCGACTGCACCGGCGCCGAACGTGGTGGTGACATCATGAGCACCGTGAACGCGCCAGCGCTCGACGCATTCGAGCTGCGCCGTCGGTTCAGTATATCGGCGCACGTCGGACGAACGCCGATGGTACGACTCATCGAGGTTGCAGAGCCGGGCAGCGGTGAAGTGTGGGTAAAGCTCGAGGGCCAGAACCCTGGCGGCTCCATCAAGGATCGCACGGCGCTCGGCATGATCCTCGACGCGGAAGAGCGCGGTGTGCTGCAGCCCGGGGGCACGATCGTCGAGCCGACGTCGGGAAATACGGGCATCGGTCTCGCGCAGATTGCCGCCGCGCGCGGGTATCGGTTGATACTGTGTCTGCCCGCATCGATGAGCGAAGAGCGCAAGCGCACACTGCTCGCATACGGTGCCGAACTGGTGCTCACTGATCCCGAGCGTCGGATGCTCGCAGCGATCGAGAAGGCCGAGCAGATCCGCGATGAGCTTGGTGCGTGGATGCCGAATCAGTTCAGCAATCCGGCTAACGTGCGCGTGCATTACGAGACGACTGGCCCCGAGCTGTGGGACCAGATGGATCATCGTATCGATGCCTTCGTGTATGGATCAGGAACCGGAGGCACGATCAGCGGCGTCGGTAGATTTCTGAAGGAGCGCGCGCCGAGTGTGATCGTGGTTGCTGTCGAGCCGGCGCGCTCGCCGGTTCTTTCGGGCGGCGAACGAGGACAGCATCAGTTTCAGGGTATGGGTCCGGGCTTCGTGCCCGACAACTTCGATCGCTCAGTCGTCGATCGCATCGTGCGCGCGTGGGAGGAAGACGCGTTTCCTCTCGCGCGACGTCTTGCGCGTGAAGAAGGACTATTCGTCGGCATGTCGAGCGGCGCCATCGTCGGAGCGGCAATCAATCTTGCGCGAGAGCTCGGACCCGACTCACGGGTCGCGTGCATCGCGCCGGATTCGGGCACACGGTATCTCTCGACGGCGTTGTTCGCCGACGTCGTCAGCGATTCATCCGGGCAAGCAGCGCCTTGAACCGTGGCTCGTTCCGCAGAGGATCGAGTATCGGATTTACGCGGAAGTAAGCGAGCCATCCACGACGATCTTCGTACGCGACCTCGCACCAGTCGAGAGCGCGTGCGTTGTTGCCAAGCCCGATGTGGACAATGGCGAGTCCGACCGGCGACACGTACTCGTGCTCGCGTTGTTTCTCGAGCTCCGTGATGAGCGCCGTCGCCTCGTCGCGCTTTCCGGCGCGCGCAAGGACGTATCCCAGCGTCGACACATCGTAGCTGCCGGCGCCATGCATGCCGACCGTCTCACGCATCACACGCTCGGCTTCGTCGAGCTGGCCTTCGAGCGCGAGCGCGACTCCGAGAACGCGATAGCTCTCCTGCGCCGTGGGATTCATCGCGATGGCGCGGGTGAGGTGATACCGCGCCTGCTCGTAACGACGCGCGTAGACGTACATCCATGCCAGGCTTCGTCGCACCGATACGGACGATGGATCGAGCTCCTGTGCCGTGTGCCCGTTGATGATCGCCTCTTCGATCCGGCCGCTGGAGGCGAGTAGAAACCCATACCATTGGTAGGCGGTGGCGTAGCGCGCGTCGAGCTCGATCGACCGGCGGAACTCGCGGCCAGCGCCCTCCCAATCCCAATCGTAGGCGAACAGACACCACGCGAGCGATGCGTGCGCTTCCGCAAGTGAATCGTCGAGCGCGAGCGCTTTGCGTGCATACACCTTCGCGTGCTCGAACCCTTCGTGAACCGGCACGCTGCGATAGTCCACATGCAGCGCATACGCATCAGCAAGACCCGTATAGGCGAGTGCATAGTCCGGATCCTCACCGATCGCGAGACGAAAATACTCGATCGCCTCGGTGACGCCTTCCTGCGATCGCTTGTTCCACGCGTATCGCCCGCGCAGGTAGAGACCGTATGCGGTGACGTTCTCCGTGTAACGACGCGCGATCGGTGCGACTGGCGCAGCAAGCGACGTCGCGCGCAATGTGCCCACGATCGTGCGCGCGAGCTCGTCCTGGATGTCGAACACGTCGTGCAGTGTGCGATCGTAACGCTGCGACCAGACGAGACTCCCATCATTCGCCGAGGTGAGCTGCGCCGTAACGCGCAGCCTGTCGCCCGATTTGCGCACGGTTCCTTCGAGCACCTCTGAGACGCCGAGCAGTGCACCGATTGCGCGAACGTCCTGCGGCTTTCCCTTGAGCGCGAACACCGACGTTCGCGATGCGACGCGCAGTCCTTCCACTTTGGATAACGCGTCGATCAGCTCATCGGTGATTCCGTCGCTGAGATATTCATTCTCGGCGTCCGGGCTCGCGTTCACGAAGGGAAGGACGGCGATGCTGCGCGTGACGGTCTGAAGAATCTGCGCGCGTTCCGAGCTCTTCGCTGCGAGCGCATCGGTGAAGTCGGTGATGGTCGCATACCGATCGGCTGGAGGCTTGGACAGTGCCACCAACAGCGCATGCTCGACGGACGATGGAATATCCGGACGCAGTGCGCGAATTGGCCGAGGTGTTTCCGTCACCTGCTTCATGAGGAGAACGCGCGCAGATGTCGCTGAGAGCGGCGGCTCGCCCGCGAGCATCTCGTACACGACGCATGCGAGACTATAGATGTCGCTCGCGGTACCGATATCCGGATCGCCGGCTGCCTGTTCGGGACTCATGTAGGCGGGTGTGCCCACGGCGATGCCCGCTTCGGTGACGACGTCTGATCCGGTGACGCTCCATGCGCGCGCGACCCCAAAGTCCGCGAGTAGCGCGTGTCCATCGGTGAAGAGGATGTTCTCCGGCTTCACATCGCGATGGACGAAGCCGTTGCGATGCGCGTAGTCGAGCGCCATTCCCACTTCGGTTGCGATGCGCGTCGCGTCGGTGACGGACAGGTGTCCGTCGCGCTCGAGCCTGTCGCGCAGTGAGCCACCTGCGACGAATGGCGAGACATAGTAGAGCACGCCGCCAGCGTCGCCCGAGTCGATGAGCGGCACGATGTGCGGATGCGCGAGTCGAGCGACGATGCCGATCTCGCGCAGGAAACGCTCGGCGCCGAGTGATGCGGCGAGATCGGCGCGGAGGACTTTGATGGCGACCTGGCGTCCGTGCTTTCGCTCTTCGGCGAGGTAGACGGTAGCCATGCCGCCTTGACCGATCTCGCGCCCGATCGTGAAGCGCTCGTCGAGCGAGGTGGGCAGGGTTGGCGTCGGCTCGGGCATGGGAAGGGAAATATGTAGCGTTGCTCGATGCGGAAGGAGCGGAATGATCGCCACAAATCCCTCTTCCCGCCTGTAGACCTCACCCGTACCTTAGCGCCACTCTCTCACTGGAGTAGCACGCTCGATGGCTCAGGAAGTCGTACAGCTCACGCGGCGAAAGTTCGGCGAAACGATGCGGCGCGACGCCTGGTGGGTGCCGCAGATCGGCGCACTCGTGGTGCTCACAGCGTTTCTCGTCTACGCGACATGGGCCGCGTTCCAGAACGCGCACTTCGAGTACGGACCATATATCTCGCCCTTCTATTCGCCGCTCCTCGTCGGCGATTCGCCACACGCGTGGTTCCGGCAGGCGCCCTGGTTCATCCCCGCCATCTCACCGGCGCTGTTGATCCTCCCGTTTCCGGGCGGTTTTCGCTTCACCTGCTACTACTATCGCGGCACATACTACAAGGCGTTCTGGGCCGATCCACCCGGCTGCGCGGTCGGTGAGCCACGCAAGAGCTACCTCGGCGAGAAGTCCTTTCCGCTGATCCTCCAGAATGTGCATCGCTATTTTCTGTACGTAGCGCTTCTCTTTCTCGTCTTTCTCGCGATCGACGCATTTCACGGATACTGGTTCGTCGACGCCAGCAACGTGAAGCATTTCGGCATCGGCGTGGGGTCGCTCGTGCTCACGATCAATTTTTGCCTGCTCAGCGGATACACGCTCGGCTGTCACTCGTTGCGGCATCTCGTGGGTGGCTACCTCGACAGACTTTCGGGTCGTCCGGCGCGCAAGAAGGCATACGACTGCGTGAGCTGTCTCAATCGCGGCCACATGAACTGGGCGTGGGCCAGCCTGTTCTGGGTGGCGTTCACCGACATCTACGTGCGCCTGTGCTCGATGGGCATCTGGCACGATCTGCGGATTCTCTGATCACGGGCTGAACGAGGCAAATGGCAGAATACCAGACAGTCGATCACGACGTACTCGTCATCGGCGCCGGTGGCGCCGGTCTGCGCGCGGCCATCGAAGCGGCATCGGCCGGCGTATCAGTCGGCGTCGTGTGCAAGTCACTGCTCGGCAAGGCGCATACGGTGATGGCGGAGGGCGGCGTCGCGGCGGCGATGGGCAATGTCGACGATCGCGACAACTGGCGCGTTCACTTCGCGGACACGATGCGCGGCGGACAGTACGTCAACAACTGGCGCATGGCGCAGTTGCACGCGCAGGAAGCGCCCGCGCGAGTGAATGAGCTCGAGGCGTGGGGCGCGCTGTTCGACCGCACCGCCGACGGACGCATTCTACAGCGCAACTTTGGCGGTCATCGCTATCCTCGACTCGCGCACGTTGGTGATCGCACGGGTCTCGAGATGATCCGCACGCTGCAGGATCATGGCATCCATGAAGGGATGGACGTCTACATGGAGTGCACGGTGCTCGCACTGCTGCGCGATGGCGATCGCGTCGCCGGAGTGTTCGCGTACGATCGCGAGCGAGGACGCTTCAGGATCTTCCGCGCGAAGGCCGTGGTGATGGCGACGGGCGGCATCGGTCGCGCATACAACATCACGAGCAACAGCTGGGAGTACACTGGCGACGGTCAGGCGCTCGCATATCTCGCCGGCGCGGATCTCCAGGACATGGAGTTCGTGCAGTTCCATCCGACGGGAATGATCTGGCCGCCGAGCGTGCGCGGCATTCTCGTGACGGAAGGTGTGCGCGGCGAAGGCGGTGTGCTGCGTAATCGCGACGGCAAGCGCTTCATGTTCGAGAACATTCCGGACAACTACAAAGCGCAAACCGCCGACAGCGAGGAGGAAGGCTGGCGCTACACGCAGGGCGACAAAGATGCGAGACGTCCTCCCGAGTTGCTCACGCGCGATCACGTTGCGCGCATGATCGTACGCGAGGTGAAGGAAGGCCGAGGCTCAGCGCATGGCGGCGTGTATCTCGACATCTCGTGGATCAAGGAAAAGCTTCCGAA
>JBDUCR010000470.1:0-8914 GCA_040003345.1 bacterium | reverse complement strand
TGCGCAGTCACTGCACTGGAACACGCCGTACGAACGCGTCATCGACACCACCGACGCGCCCTTCTATCGGTGGTTCGCCGGAGGTGAGCTGAACACCTGCTACAACGCGATCGACCGCCACGTCGAGCAGGGACGCGGCGAACAGCTCGCCGTCATCTACGACAGCCCCGTCACGAACACGAAGCGCACGCTCACCTACGCCGAGCTCCGCGACGAGGTCGCGCGGTTCGCGGGCGCGCTTTCGGCACTCGGCGTCTCGCGCGGCGATCGCGTCGTCATCTACATGCCGATGACCGTCGAAGCACTCGTCGGCATGTATGCCTGCGCGCGCATCGGGGCCGTGCACTCGGTAGTGTTTGGAGGCTTCGCATCCGCGGAGCTCGCCGTCCGCATCGACGACGCAACGCCGAAGGTCGTGCTCACCGCGAGCTGCGGCATCGAGGTTACGCGCATCGTCGCGTACAAACCGCTGCTCGACAAGGCAATCGACATCGCGACGCACAAGCCCGCGCATTGCGTCGTGCTGCAACGCGAGCAATTGCGATGCGAGCTCGTACCAGATCGCGATCTCGACTGGAAATCACTTGCTGCGTCGGCGACGCCGGTCGGCTGCACATCAGTGCTCGCAACGGATCCGCTGTACATCCTCTACACATCGGGCACGACCGGAATGCCCAAGGGCATCGTGCGCGACAACGGCGGACACGCAGTCGCACTCAACTGGTCGATGAAGTCCGTGTTCGGAATGGAGCCCGGCGAAGTATTCTGGGCCGCGTCCGATCTCGGGTGGGCTGTTGGCCATTCATACATCGTCTATGCACCGCTGCTTTATGGATGCACGACGGTCATTCACGAGGGGAAACCCGTCGGCACTCCGGACGCCGGCGGATTCTGGCGCGTGATCTCGGAGTACAACGTCCGCGTGCTCTTCACCGCGCCGACAGCATTTCGCGCAATCAAGAAGGAAGATCCGCGCGGCGAACACTTTCGGCGCTACGATGCGTCGTGTCTGCGCACACTGTTTCTCGCTGGCGAGCGACTCGATCCCGACACCTATCACTGGGCGCGCGCACTCATCGATCGTCCCGTCGTCGACAACTGGTGGCAAACGGAGACCGGCTGGCCCGTGGCGGCGAACTGCATGGGACTCGAGCCGCTGCCCGTGAAGCCAGGCTCGCCGACCAAGCCAGTGCCCGGATGGGTCGTAGAGATTCTCGACGACGAAGGACGCCAGCTGCCAGCGAATCACGAAGGCGCGGTGGTGATGAAGCTGCCGATGCCGCCTGGCGCTTCGCCAACACTCTGGAAAAACGACGCACGATACTTCGACACGTATCTCGCGCGCTACGACGGCTACTACCTTACCGGCGACGGCGGCTACATCGACGAAGACGGCTACCTGTTCATCATGGGCCGAGTGGATGACATCATCATCTGCGCGGGCCACAATCTGTCGACGGGCAGTATCGAAGCATCGCTCGCAGGACATCCCGACGTGGCGGAATGCGCCGTCTTCGGCGTAAAGGATCCGCTCAAGACCCAAGTGCCGCTCGGCGTGGTAGTGCTCAAAGCCGGTGTGTCGCGCGACTCAGCGACGATCTGTAAAGAGCTGGTGCAGCGCGTTCGCGATGACGTCGGGCCCGTAGCAAATTTCAAGCTGGTGACGGTCGTGGCGCGACTGCCCAAGACGCGATCCGGGAAAGTGCTGCGACGAACGATGCGCACGATCGCCGATGGCGAGTCGTATCAGATGCCAGCGACGATCGACGATCCAGCCGTGCTCGACGAGATCCGCGTCGCGCTCGTTACGCTTGGATACGCGCGCGAGTCGGGGAGTGCGATTGGGACGTGAATTTCGACTCGCAGCGATCGGTGGAGATCAGTTCTGCATCCGCTTTCCGTGCGTCGCGACCATCGTGTCGACGAGCCGCATGAGGTGCTCACCCACGCGCTTCAAGCCGATGCACTGCACACACGCCTTCGCGCCCTCGAGTAGAAAATAGAATTCGTCGGCGGTGAATTCCGGCTCGGGAAAGCCGGCCTCTCGACAGAGATCGATGATGCGCTGGTGCTCGCGCCGCCGATGCTCGTCGATGACGAGACGCGCAGGATGGTCCGTTGCGGGAATCTGCGCGAGCGCGTTCAGAATAGCTGAGCCGCGCTCCTCCATCTGCGCGAGAGACGCTGCTGTGCGACGGCTCCAACTCACGAGCTGCGCATTGGGATCGCCAGGATGCTCCGCGATGATCTCATCCCACGCCACGTCCTTCTGCGCAATGATGCCACGCATCCACTCGGCGATGAGCGCGTCCTTCGATTCGAAGTGACGATACAGCGTCATCTTGTTGGTGCCCGCCGCCGATGCGATCAGGTCGACACCGACCCCAACGCCATGCCGACGGAAGAGGTCGTCAGCTGCCGCAAGAATGCGCTGGTGAAGAGACAACGGTGTGGTCGCGGGCATCGCGGGAACTCTCCTTCGGGTTCCTCAATACGTGGCTTGACTGAGACGTTACCGATTGGTAACATGCCTGATGTTACCGTTCGGTAACATGAGTTGATACCCCCCTGTCGATTCAGCCGTTCCCCGTTCGACGACAAAAGTGACGCTCAAGACAGCCGATTTCCAACACGTTCGACCCGAACCCGCCCGAAGGAGTCACCTGATGCGTACGCATGCAGCGGACCGATCCCCAATAACCTACGCCGTGCTGCCACGCGCCAGCCTGATCCTGGTCGTCGCCCTCCTGGCGGCAGCATGCAACCAGCCGCCGCCGGCCAACCCGGTGCCCGAAGTGACGGCAGCCGCCGTCATCGAGAAGCCGGTGGCCGAGACGGACGAGTTCACCGGTCACTTCGAGGCTGTGCAATCGGTGGAGGTACGTCCGCGCGTCACGGGCTTCGTACAGCGCGTCATCTTCTCTGAAGGTGCAACGGTCAAGCAAGGTGATCCGTTGTTCGAGATTGATCAGCGGCCCTACGAGGCGGAAGTGGCGCGGGCGGAAGCGGTGCTCGAACAGGCGCGCACGCGCCAGGGCCTCGCGCAGCAGGAGCTCGACCGCGCGAAGCGTCTCGTGGCAACGCAGGCGATCTCGCGCGAGGAGCTCGATGGTCGCACGAGCGGATTGGCGGAGGGCGGCGGCGCGGTGCGCGCAGCGGAAGCCGCGCTTCGCACGGCGCGATTGAATCTCGAGTGGACGACAGTTCGCGCACCGATTTCCGGCAGGGTTGGTCGCGCTGAGATCACGCGCGGGAATCTGGTGCAGGCTGGTCCGCCGACGGGATCACTGCTCACGACCATCGTGTCGCTCGATCCGATCTACGTCTACTTCGACAGCGACGAGCAGCTCTACCTGAAGAATGCGACCGCGTTCGCGGCGCTGCGCAGCGTTCCTGGTGCACGCGCGGCCCCACGCCCGGTGTTCGTCGGCCTGGCGAATGAGTCAGGCTATCCGCACGAAGGCACGCTCGACTTTGTCGACAACCAGGTTGATCGCACAGCCGGAACAATTCGCGTCCGCGCTGTGGTTCCGAATCCGTCGCATTTCTTCGCGCCGGGATTGTTCGCGCGCGTGCGACTCGCGGGCGGAAAGTCGCGGCAGGTTCCGCTCGTTCAGGATCAGTCGATCGGCACCGATCAGGACAGGAAGTTCGTGCTCGTGCTCAAGGCCGACAACACTGTCGAGTATCGCCCGATCACGGTGGGTCGCGTGGTCGATGGTCTTCGGATCGTCGAGTCCGGGCTCAAGGCTGGCGAGAACGTCGTCATCAACGGCCAGCTGCGTGTGCGGCCCGGGATGAAGGTCAGCGCCAAGCACGCAACAATGCTCGTCGCCGCATCGGCGCCCGCGCCGGCTGCTCCGTAACGACAACAACACTTTCCGGATTTTCACGTGCGCTTCTCGCGGTTTTTCATCGATCGCCCGGTCTTCGCGGTCGTCTTGTCACTCGCCGTGCTCGCGGCGGGTTTGATATCGATCTTCGCGCTACCGATCAGCGAATATCCTGAAGTTGCTCCACCTACGATCGTCGTTCGGGCGGCGTATCCAGGCGCAAATCCGTCGGTGCTCGCACAGACCGTCGGCACTCCGCTCGAGGATGCGCTCAACGGCGTGGAGCGAATGCTGTACATGAACACGTCTGCTACGGCGGACGGCGCGCTCAGCCTCACAGTCACCTTCGAGATCGGCACGAACGTCGATCTCGCGCAGGTGCAGGTGCAGAATCGCGTGTCGCAGGCACTGGCGCGATTGCCCGAGGAGGTGCGCGCCATCGGTGTGACGACGGAGAAGTCGTCGCCCGACATCACGATGGTCGTGAATCTCGTGTCGCCGGATGGACGCTACGATCCTGTCTATCTGCGCAACTACGCGCTGCTCAACGTCCGCAACGATCTCGCTCGACTCAAGGGTGCGGGACAGGTGCTCGTGTTTGGCGCGGGCGACTACGCGATGCGCGTCTGGCTCGACCCCAACCGCGTCGCATCGCGCGGCCTCTCGGCGCCCGACGTCATCAATGCAATTCGGGAGCAGAATCTTCAGGTCGCCGCAGGTGTCGTCGGGGCACAGCCAATGCCGGATCCGGTTGCGTATCAGCTCACCGTGATCGCACGCGGGCGTCTCGTCGACGAAGCGGAGTTCGGCAACATCATCGTCAAGACGGGCGCTGCCGGCGAGATCACGCGGCTGCGCGACATTGCCCGCATCGAGATGAACGCGAGCAACTACGGCCTGCGCGCAATGCTCGATAACAAGTCCGCCGTTGCGATCGCGGTATTTCAGGCGCCGGGATCGAACGCACTCGCGCTGTCGAGCGCCGTGCGCGAAAAGATGAGCGAGCTGAGTCAGCGCTTTCCGCAGGGCGTGAGCTGGGCGTCGGTCTACGATCCGACGATCTTCGTGCGCGATTCGATCAAGGAGGTCGTGCGCACGCTGCTCGAGGCGACGCTGATGGTCGTGATCGTCGTCGTGCTGTTCCTGCAGACGTGGCGTGCGTCGATCATTCCGCTCGCGGCGGTACCGATCTCCATCGTCGGCACGTTCGCGGTGATGTTCGCGGCTGGGTTCTCCATCAACACGCTGTCGTTGTTCGGGCTGGTACTCGCCATCGGCATCGTCGTCGATGATGCGATCGTCGTTGTCGAGAACGTTGAACGACACATTGAGGAAGGGCTCTCCCCTCTCGACGCGAGCCATCGCGCCATGGAAGAGGTGAGCGGACCAATCATCGCGATCGCACTCGTACTCAGCGCGGTGTTCATTCCGGTTGCGTTCATCAGCGGACTTACGGGACAGTTCTATCGGCAGTTCGCGCTGACGATCGCATTCTCCACGCTGATCTCCGCGTTCAACTCGCTCACGCTGTCGCCGGCGCTGGCGGCGCTGTTGCTGCGTCCGCGCGGCGCACCGGCCGATGCACCAACGCGCGCGATCGATCGCCTGTTCGGCTGGTTGTTCCGGCCGTTCAATCGTGTGTTCGCGAAGGCGTCCACGAAGTACGGCACCATCGTGCAGAGCATCACGCGACGCTCGGCGATCGCTCTCGCTGTCTACGCCGGATTGATCGCGCTCAGCGTGCTTGGCTTTGCGCGCGTTCCCGCTGGCTTTGTGCCGAGTCAGGACAAGCAGTATCTGGTGGCGATTGCGCAGTTGCCGGATGCCGCCTCACTCGATCGCACGGACGCCGTGATTCGTCGCATGTCCAGGATCGCGATGGACCAGCCGGGCGTTGCGCACGCGATTGCATTCCCCGGTCTGTCGATCAACGGCTTCGCAAACAAGCCGAATGCGGGCGTCATTTTCATCTCGCTCGATCCGTTCGACAAGCGCGGGGACAAGAGCAGGTCGAGCGGCGCAATCCTCGCCGCGCTCAATCAGAAATTCGGCTCCATTCAGGAAGCGTTCGTCGCCGTGTTTCCGCCACCGGCGGTGAACGGACTCGGCGCCGTTGGTGGATTCAAGCTGCAGCTCGAGGATCGCGCAGGACTTGGCGACTCGACGCTGTACGCTGCGGCACAGGCGCTCGTGGGACGCACGTATCAGACACCGCAGATCGCCGGCTCGTATTCCGGCTTTCAGGTGAACGTGCCGCAGCTCCTCGCCGATGTCGATCGTGACAAGGTGAAGCAGCTCGGCATTCCCCTCAACGATCTGTTCCAGACGCTGCGCATCTATCTCGGTTCTGCGTACGTGAATGACTTCAACAAATTCGGTCGTACGTATCAGGTGATTGCGCAGGCCGATGCGCCGTTCCGCTCGTCGGCGGAAAACATTTCGCAGCTCAAGGTGCGCAACGCGCAGGGCGAGATGGTGCCGCTCGGCTCCGTGCTCAAGGTGCGTCAGTCATACGGGCCTGATCAGGTGACGCACTATAACGGCTATCCGGCGGCCGACATCAACGGTGCTGCGGCGCCGGGCACGAGTGCGGGCCAGGCTGTCGCGACGATGGAGCGCCTTGCGGCAGAGACGATGCCCAACGGTATCGGCTACGAGTGGACGGAGCTCACGTATCAGCAGAAGCTTTCCGGCAACACCGCGATCTTCGTCTTTCCGCTGTGCGTGCTGCTCGTGTTCATGGTGCTCGCGGCGCAGTACGAGAGCTTCTCACTGCCGCTCGTCATCATCCTCATCGTGCCGATGTGCCTCTTCTCGGCTATCGCCGGAGTGTGGATCACGCGCGGTGACAACAACGTCTTCACGCAGATCGGGCTGCTCGTTCTCGTGGGGCTCGCGTGCAAGAACGCGATTCTGATTGTCGAATTCGCGCGCGATCTCGAGCGGCAGGGTTACGATCCGATGCGCGCCGCACTCGAGGCGAGTCGCATTCGTCTGCGCCCGATTCTGATGACGTCATTCGCGTTCATCATGGGTGTCGTGCCGCTCGTGCTTGCAAGTGGCGCGGGCGCCGAGATGCGCCATGTGATGGGTGTCGCCGTGTTTTCGGGGATGCTTGGTGTCACGTTCTTCGGGCTGGTCTTCACACCACTGTTCTACGTGCTCATCCGCGGACTCGTCGAGCGACGCAAGTCGAGCGATGCGGATGCGCCTGACGATATATCACCACTGCTGCATCGTGAGCGCATGCTGGCGGTTGGAGAAGGAGGTGCTCATGTATAGCGCGTTAGGCATGCACAGGAAACTATGGTATCACATTGCCACGGTCGCTCTGTTGATCGCGTGCGCTGCGCCGGTGCATGCGCAGGCGCGTGGCAGCTTCTGGCGTGAGATCGGCGACTCGACGCTCGTCACACTCGTCGACGAGGCGTTGCGGTCGAGTCCGAGCACCGAGAGTGCGGAGGCGCGGCTCATGGGCGCGCGTGCGTCGCGACGGTTGGCGGCGCTGGATTTCGTGCCCTCGGTCACGGCGACGGGTAGCGCGATTCGATCGCAGCAGTCGATCGCGCAGATACCGGGGCTCACCAGCCAGCTTCCGCATCAGGATTTGTATGATGTCGGCTTCGACGCCAACTGGGAGCTCGACGTCTTTGGTCGCGTTCAGCGCAACGTGCGCGCACAGAGTGCGTTCGTCACATCCGCCGAGCATGCGCTCGAGGATGTGCAGGTGAGTCTCGCGTCGGAGGTGGCGCGGACGTACTTCGAGCTCCGTGGTGCTGAGCGGCAGCTCGCTGTCGCACGTCGGAATGCGGAGAATCAGGAACGCACGGTTTCGCTGACGACGGATCGCCTTACGGCGGGACGTGGCACGGCGTTCGATACGGAGCGTGCGCGTTCCGTGCTTCAGCTTACGCTTGCGGCGATGCCGACGATTGAATCGCAGATTGTCGCGCACCGTCATCGTCTTGCGACGTTGATTGGGCGGACAGCCGGTGCGTTGCCGGCGTCGGTGCTCGCCTCGGCCGATCTGCCGAAGCTGCCCGACTCGCTGCGAGTTGGTGCGACTGACGAGCTGGTTCGGCGTCGTCCAGATGTGTTGCAGGCGGAGCGTCAGGTAGCGGCGAATGGGTTGTTGGTTGGCTCAGCGCGCGCGGACTATATGCCGAGGCTGTCGATCGGTGCGAGTGCTGGCTATTCGTCGACGCGTTTTCAGTCGTTGACGTCAAACGGCAACTCCCGGCTGTTGATTGGGCCGGTGCTCAGCTTCCCGTTGCTGGATATTGGTCGTGTGCGGCAGCGTGTCGATATTGCGGAGGCGCGTTCGGATGAAGCGCGTGTGCAGTATACGGCGACCTTGCTACAGGCGACGGAGGAAGCGGAGACTGCCTTGGTCGCGTACGATCGCGCGCATGCGCGTGTCATGCTTCTTACCGAGGCGGTTCGTGCGAGCACGCATGCATCCGAGTTGGCGCAGCAGCGGTTCGAGGCGGGGCTGACGGATTTCTTTCAGGTGCTGGATGCTCAGCGCACGCAGCTCGATGCGGAGACGCAGCTTGCGTCCGCGCATACGACGGCAGCGACGGCGTTGGTGGCGGTCTACAAATCGGTTGGAGGGGTGTGGCCGGTGCGTTGAGAGTGACATCGTGAGCGAGTGGAGCGAGTCGACGCATCTGCAGCATTGAACAGCTAACTGAATGCACGGGAAGGGCGGATTGGAAACTGGAAACAGCGGATCCATCTCGACCGGTCGAGATCGATCCGCTGTTTCCTTTAAAGATCCGCCGTTTCTGTGCATTCTTTTTCGTGCAACTTGCTGGAATGACCGCGCGTGCTCGGCGCGGGAGTCCAACAAGTGTCGGCACCTATCCGGATACACGATGCTCATCTCTGAAGCGGCAACCTTTATTGCACCGGCAATTCCAAAGGCGAGCACGACGTGGGCAGACGTCGGCGCGGGTGACGGCACGTTCACAAGTGCATTGCTGTCGCTGCTCGGCGCCTCGGCCCGCGTGTATGCTGTCGAGCGCGACGCGACGAGCATAGCCGTGCTCGAGGCATTGAACGACCGACGCATCTCAGTC
>JBDUCR010000401.1:0-8930 GCA_040003345.1 bacterium | reverse complement strand
CACTCCTGCGGGATGACAACGGACACTCGTTCGCGTTGCTCACTCCTGCGGGATGACAACGGACACTCGTTCGCGTTGCTCACTCCTGCGGGATGGCATCGCCACCCCTTCGCTATTTCGGCCAGCCAGTCTGCGGCAATCCCGGCGTGATTCGCAGCGCGTTCTGGAAGTACACTTTCTTCAGCACGGCATCGGGCAGATCGATTCCGTAAAGCTTCCAGAAGGCATGGTAGCCGCGATAGTAATCGAAGTAGTCGTCGTGCGTCTCGAAGACGCGCCAGTAATACGGATACTCCTCCGGCTGAAAAGAATCCTTGCCGAAGAGGATGCGGTCCTGGTACTTGACGAAGAAGTCGTGCGCGGCGCGCGGCTGGCGACCGATGTCGTAGAGAACAGCGCCGACTTCCGAGTACAGGTTCGGCATCTCATCGAGCATCTTCGCGAGGCGACCGAGGTCGTTGGCGTGCCAGCCCAGATGCGCAGCGACGAACGTCGTCTTCGGATGCTTGCGAAAGAGATTGTCGCGCTCCGTCATCAACGTCTCGAAGCTGGGATAGCGATCCTGCGGATAGCGACGATTGGGAAAGAGCGACAGCTCGAGCCAGCGTTCGTTGGTGTTGTCGATCGGCTTGAAGAATTCCTGCGGATCGGCCGTGTGGATGAACACCGGTAGCTTGAGTCGGGCGCAGGCGTCCCAGATGGGATCGAGCTCGGGGTCGTCGAGCTTGAGTCGCGTGCCGTCGGGCTTTCGGATCGACAACCCGAAACTCTTGCTGATCTCTCCGACGCCAACTGCACCCGCGGCGACGTCAGCCTCCAGCTGCGCAATGGCCTTCTGCGCCCAGCCAGGCCCGACATTCTGAAAGTTGATTCCGGCGAGCACACGCACGCGATCCTTCTGCGGCGTCGCGCGAATGGCAGCGATGGTCCGCTGCAGACGGTCGCCGGAAAGATTGTCCGCGGACACCATGAGTCGCACGTTCAAGCTGTCGAGCGACGTGGTGAGACTCGCGAGACCCTGGCTCGAGACGATCAGATCGTTCGGATGGCCGTGGAAATCGATGGCTGGATACTTCGCCGTCTTCACCATGTGAATCGGCGCAACGAGCGTCGAATGCGGCCGATAATCGAGGATACTCGGCGCCGCGGCCTCGGGCGCCATGCAGCTGCGCGGGCGGATCTCCGTCGTGCCGGGAGGACACGATTCTCCAGGCTGAATTACCGAGCCGCCGCGTTGGCCGAGGGCTGGAGTGGAGGCAAAGAAGATTGCGGTCAGACCGGTGACGACGAACGCACTGCGCATGAATTCTCCAAGTCAGCGTGATGGCGCAATTTGACATTTTGCTCACGGATGTCATCCTGCAGGAGCGAAGCGAGTGTCGGGATCTACTGTGCGCCGCTACGTGGTCGGATATAATTGGCGCGATAGTAGATCCCGACACTCGCTCGCTCCGCTCGCTCCTGCGGGATGACAGCTACAACCAACGTCCACTCACCTCGCCGATCTTCTTCATCACATCGGCATCCGTCGTTCCCGACGATTTGAGCACGTGAAAACTGTGATCCGCGCCGTCGACCCACTCCATCTGCCACGGCGCCGTCACACTCTTCAACGCCTTTTCCATCAGCTCGCGGGTGCAGAGCGGATCGCGCGTTCCACAGAAGCAGAGCACCGGCATCGTGATCTTCGGCAAGTGTGCATCGCGCAGCTTCGCGGGCTGCCCAGCCGGATGCAACGGATACGCGAGCAACAACAACCCGTCTGCATCGAAGCCATCAGCGGCCATCATCGACGCCGAGCGTCCACCCATTGAACGGCCACCAATGATGAGTCGCTTTGGATGAAGCTCCGCGCGCGCTCGCTCGATGACCGCAGCAAACGTCGCCATCAATTTCGGCATCGGATCCGGGCTTCCGCGTTTTTTCTCTTTGTAAAGAAAATTGAAGCGCACGACGCCCATGCCGTTCGCGCGCATCGTGTTTGCCGACGCGAGCGTTCCCTTGTCGGCGATGCTGCCGCCCGCGCCGTGCGCACACACGAACAACGCTGAATCCTTGCCCGACGTTGACGGCTCATACACGGCCGACGTCTGATCGGCTCCGACCGCGACCTTCCACTCTGCGCTCATGGTGACGTTGGTGGTTTGGGTGTGAGTTCCATTTCGTCGAGAAAGCGGTGACCGCCGGTCGGCTTTCCGCCTCGTGCCACAACGCGCGTCATCACCAATCTGTCCTGCGTGCGCGTCATGCCCACGTACAACAACCGTCGCGCCTCCTCGATCTCCTCGGGCTTTGGCGCCTTCGTGCCGGTGTCGTCTTCCGCACCGACGACGTACACACGCGAGAATTCGAGCCCCTTCGTGGAGTGCAGCGTGAGCAGATTCACGCGCATTCGCTCTGGTTCCTGCCCGTCGAGCCGCGACAGTACAGCGCGCTCGAGAAAGAGCGCGAGCTGATGACTGAGCGGCCCATCGGGAATTTCCGCGATAAGGCGACGCAACCGCAACATCGCGGCGGGATAGCGCTCGTCCGCGGTTTTGGCTGTGCGGATCTTCACCATCAACGCCGCACCGCCGAGCAGCTCGATGACTTCCTCCACGCCCGGAATCGTGATGTCGTCGCCCATTTCGCTCTCGTACCCGTCGAGCGCTCGGCTATAGATGCCGAGAGCGTACGACACGGTGAGCTTCCTGAAGAGCAGCGCCTCCTCGCACAACTCCTTCTCGTCGCATAGCGCGAGCGCGATGCCGAGGTGGCCGAGGAGGTCGACGAGCGCCGTCTTTCGCGCGCGGGCGAGCTTCAGGTTGCCGAGCGCGAGCAGCACCTGCGCCAGCGCGCGCGTGTCGTCGAGTGCGCTGTGCGAACGCCCGGAATCGATGCCGAACAGCCGCGCCAGATTTGCCAGCTTGTTGCTGGTCGTCACCAGCTCGCGCGAAAGTGGCAGCGAGTCGTACATGCAAAGATCGAATTTCTCGCCGATCTCGCGGGCCATGCGGCTGATGATCCGGAAGTCGAAGTCGTAGCCGTTGTGCGCGACGATCACATCGCTGCCGCAGAAGGCGCGGAACGCCGGCCACACGTCCTCGAAATACGGCTTGTCTGCGAGATCGGCATCGGTGATTCCGTGCACTGCGGCGGCAGCGGCCGAGAGCGGCACACGTGGCTTCACGAGCGCATGGAACTCATCCACGATGTTGCCGTCGCGCACACGCACCGCGGCGATCTCCACAATCTCCGCCGTGCTCGTGTCACGGTCTGTCGTCTCGAGGTCGAACGCGGTGAAGCTGGTGAACGTGGACGAGATGTCGTTCATCTCGACGAGCTGCGCCGCCTTGAACACACCCAGCGCAATTCCGACCGATGGTACGTCACCGAAGTTGAGCCGTTCGGCCCCAGGTGGCGGCACGCCTCGTACGGCGTGGACGCCGATCTCCGCGAGCATCGCCTTGATGGGAATGTCCATCCCTTTCATTGGCGGAATCCATACCTGGGCACGACGTTCTCGAGCCTCACGCAGCCGCTGCGCAAGCGCGACGACGTCCGGCAGGTCAGCAGGATCGCGGAGCTCGTCGTGCCGATCGTCGAGCACCGAGCGCAGCTTGCCGACGCGCCGCGAGAGTAGCTCGGTGATGAGGGCAGTGAGAGAGGTGTGCTGCTTGCCGACAGCCTCGAGGTTCTTCCACTCCACCAGCGCACGGCGAATCTGTCGGCCGACGCCATCCTTCTTCGGTCGTTGCACCGCCATCCGCCGCAGTTGCACACGCAGCTCGAGCTGATTCCGCTCCGACTCGGCCTGTGCTTCGAGAAACAATGCCTTGGGCAGGATGACACGCAGAAAGCCATCGCGGTACACCACGTCCTCGGGAAAGGCGATGACGCGTGTGGCAGCGATGGCATAGGCGATGACCGGGTCGTCGGCGAGTGCTCGTCCCTGTGCGAGCCGACAGGGAATGCCGGCGTTGATGAATGCGGTCTCGAGGCCCTCGCCGATGCTGTGCTTTCGGTAGAGCACGGCGACGTCGCCCCACTTGAGGTCGTGCTCGTCATGGTCGAGCCGAATGTCCTCGACCATCCATCGCTCCTCCTCGTCATCCGTCGCAAACCCGAGTGTGCGAACCGGAAAGGTGGACACTCGGTCGGCACGAGGTACGATGCGGTCAGCGAAGATCGGCGTGTTGGCGAGCATGAGCTTTCGTGCGAGCGCAAACACATCCTGCGGACAGCGGCGGTTTTCTTCGAGATGGACCGTTGCCGGCTTGAACTCCAGGTCATTCATGAAGTTGAGGAAGACCTTCGGATCGGCACCGGCCCACGAATAGATCGACTGCTCATCGTCGCCGACCGCGAAGATGTGCCGGTGATTCTTCGCCAGCGCACGGATCACGCGATACTGCACCGGATTGAGATCCTGAAACTCGTCCACGAGCACGACGTCCCAGCGTTTACGCAGAGCCGCCGCGGCCGGACCTTCGCTCTCGAGCAGCTCCGCCGCCTTGATGACGAGAGTGTCGAAGTCCACCAGCTTGCGATCGGTGAGAAAGCTTTCGTATTGATGAAAGAGGATCAGATCATTGTGCTGCAGCGGATCGCCGCGAAACCGATGCGCAGAGAAGCGCGTGAGCACGCTGCGGTGCCACTTGCGCGGCCCCTCGATGCGGCGAAGCACATTGAGCTGGTATTCCTCGTCGGCGATACCGAAACCAGGCTCGAGCAGCACTTCCGCACCGAGCTCACGCAACAGTTCCGCGCAAAATGCGTGAATGGTGCCGCGCTTGATCATCTCGGCCTTGACGCCGAGTCGGCCTTCGAGGCGGTGGGTGATCTCGCCGGCCGCTTTGTTGGTGAATGTGAAGGCGCAGATGCGTGCGGGATCGAAACCGTGGTGCTCGATGAGGAAGTTGATGCGCTCGATCAGGCAGTATGTCTTGCCCGCGCCCGGGCCGGCGAGCACGAGCAGCGAGTGCGCGCCAGCCTCGATCGCGCTGCGTTGCGACGGCGAGGGGACTTTCACGATCGGAGCGACTTCCAGCACACTCGTCATCCATGAAACATGCGCTGCGGTACGCTATGAGGAGAAGCGGCCGAGCCCGCGCACCTGTGAATTGACGTGTTGCACCGTTGACATTGGTTCGCGGGTGGTCGTAGATGAGTGGTCGATTGCCGGTCACAACTTCTCCGAGAGTGCCATGCGCGCGCACCCGATTGCACTTCTGCTCGCCCTGGCTGGGAGCAGCGCCACTCATGGGACGACGCGCGTGTATCCCGGTTCGCGCGCCGTGACGCCAGCACGAATCTCGATCAACGACAACCGATCTCCCGCGGGAGTGCTGCGCGGCAACGTGCTTACACTCCGTCTGGTCGCGCGCGTGGGCATGTGGCACCCCGATGGCGATTCGGCGACAGGCGCACCAACCGAGGCTTTTGCTGAAGAAGGGCGCGCATCGTTCATTCCCGGGCCGCTCATCCGTGTTCGTGCCGGAACTGAAGTGATCGTCACGCTGCGAAATGACATTCCCGCGACAACGCTGGTCGTGCACGGGCTGGTCTCGCGAAGCGCGACCACACCAACGGCAAAAGACAGCGTTCAACTCCGGTTTGGCGCTACGACCACGGTGCGCGCTCGCCTCGACGCGCCCGGCACGTACTACTACTGGGGCAGCACCACGGGCCGCGCCCTTGGCGATCGCGTTGGTGTCGATGCGCAGTTGACGGGCGCGATCGTCGTCGACCCGGCTGATGCGCCGAAGCCGACCGATCGTGTGCTGGTGCTCGGCATGTGGGCCGACACGATGGGACGCGTGAACATGGTTCGAAAGCGCGTGCTCACGGTGATCAATGGGCGCTCGTGGCCACGCACGGAGCGATTCAGTGCAGTGGTTGGCGACACGATGAGCTGGCGCCTAATCAATGCGACGGCAGACATGCATCCGATGCACCTGCACGGGTTCTACTATCGCGTGGACAGCCGCGGTGATGGCGACATCGACTCCATTTATGCAAAGGACGCGCGCGACAAGGTGGTCACTGATCTCATGAAGCCCGGCACCACGATGCGAATGACATGGTCCCCCGACCGGCCCGGGAACTGGCTCTTCCACTGCCACCTCCCGGAGCACTTTGGACGTCGTGGCCCGCTCGGCACCGTAGCCATCCGCAGTACTGCCCACGAGCACGGAGCGATGAACCACGCGCTCGACGGCATGAGTGGGCTCGTGATGGGCATAACGGTCCGGCCGCGAGCCGGTCGGATCACGCCCGCATCGTCGGTCGGTGGAGTATCACGACAGGTTCGGCTCGTGATTCGCGCAAGCGGGCGTGACTCTGCGATCGCTCCGGATTTCGAGTTTGCTCTCAACGACGGACACCAGCCGCTGCCGTCGTCGGCGGCCGAGCGCGGGCCAGCGCCGCCCATCGTGCTCACGCGCGGCGAGCCGGTGAGCATCACGGTCGTGAATACGCTCACGGAGCCAACCGCAATTCACTGGCATGGTATCGAGCTGGAGAGCTACTACGATGGCGTTGCCGGCTTCAGCGGAGATGCGCAGCGAGTCTCCCCCGTAATCGCGCCTGGCGACTCATTCGTCGCGCGCTTCACACCGCCGCGCGCAGGCACGTTCATCTATCACAGTCATGTCGACGAAGAACGTCAGCAGCCCGCGGGATTGGCCGGTCCGATCATCGTGCTCGAGAAAGGAGCGACCTACGATCCGCTCACGGATATTTCTATCGTCGCGAGCAGCCAACCCACGCGCATCGATCCCACTGGCAGAATCGGATACGTGGTGTTGTTGAATGGCAGAGTGCAACCAACGCCGCTCAATCTCGTCGCAGGTGTGCGCTATCGTCTGCGGTTCATCAACATGTCGACGGGATTTCCTGGGCTCCGCTTCGACCTGTCACAGGATGGTGCGCTCATGCACTGGCGTCCTCTCGCGAAGGATGGCGCGGAGTTGCCCCTCGAGCGTCAAGTGATGCGTGCGTCGCGCCAGAACGTAAGTATTGGCGAAACAGCAGACGTCGAGCTCATACCCGAACGAGCCGGAGATCAGCGACTGACCGCACACCTCAGCGTCGGCACGTTACTCGGGACACTCGTGGTGCATGTGAGCCCGAGCGAAACCCGCGCGCCATGAGCGGCGCCGTTTTCCGCGCGCCCTAATAATCATGCTCATGCTCAGGCGAGCGTCTAATGTCGTCGTATCACGGCGACGGCCTCCACTTCCAGCATGACGTCGTCGCGAAACAGACGCCGCACTTCAACGAGTGTGCTCGCCGGCGGCGCCGCCGTGTTGATGTAGCGATCGCGCACTTCGCGCACGGCGCCAAGCTGCGACGCATCGAGCAGATAGTAGTTCACCTTGACGACATCATTGAACGTCGCGCCCACAGCAGCGAGTGCTCGACGGAGATTCTCGAACACCTGCGTCGTCTGCGCGCGAAGGTCGCCCGCGCCAATCAGCGTGCCGGTGGAGTCGAGCGGTACCTGCCCGGCGATGAAGATCATGTGGCTGCCTGCCGGTACATCGGCGATGTGCGAGTAGCCGCGCGGCGTGGACAACGTGGGCGGATTGATCATCCGCACGGTGTCAGTCGTCGATTGTGCCGCCGCATCGACTGCGGTCAGAAGCAGTGCAAGGGAAAGCAGATGAGTGCGCATGTCTCCCAATCTAAAGCGGGTGTCGGACGGCAGCTCCCGCTTGCGCCGGCGTCTTTCACGCCAATCGGATTCACGTACGCATCCTTCGGGATTGCCTTCCGCGTACGCGTGCCGTATCTGCTTCCCGCATGTCTCACTCGAGAGGACGCTGATGCGCGTGTCGAACATGGTCCACGCGGTCGATGCACATGCATGTGGAGAGCCCGGACGCGTCATCGTCGGTGGCGTGCTCGACGTACCCGGCGCAACGATGTACGACAAGATGTGCCATCTGCGCGATCACGCCGACGGACTGCGCAAGCGCATGCTTCGCGAGCCGCGCGGCTACCCCGCCGCGAACTGCAACCTGATTCTCCCATCGTCCAATCCGGCGGCCGACGCAGGCTACGTCATCATGGAGCAGGTGGAGTATCCCGGCATGTCGGGCACGAACACCATCTGCGTCACGACCGTGCTGCTCGAGACAGGGATGCTCCCAATGATCGAGCCCGTTACAGAGCTCACGCTCGAGTCACCGGCGGGGCTGATTCGTGTGCGCGCGGACTGTGCGAATGGCAAGGTCACGCGCGTGACCTTCCGGAACGTTCCGTCATTCGCAGCCTACCTCGACACGAGCATCGAAGTGCCGAAGCTCGGCACCGTCGCGGTTGACGTCGCCTATGGTGGAATGTTCTACGTCATCGCCGATGCAACGCAGTTCGGACTGCGACTCACGCCGGACGAAGGCCGAGACATCGTGCGCATTGGCGAGATGATCAAGGCCGCGGCGAGGGAGCAGTGTCCCGTCGTGCACCCGGAGCAACCTGGTTTCGACGGCGTGACGATCGCCCAGCTCTCGGGTCCGCCGCTTAACGCAGATGCCGATTGGCAGAATTGCGTCGTCGTCTCGACCGGCGAACTGGATTGGAACAAGCCGAGCACGTGGACGGGCGCGATCGATCGATCGCCATGTGGCACCGGCACGTGCGCGAAGATGGCGACGCTTCACGCAAAGGGAAAACTTCCGCTCCACCAGGACTTCAGGCACGCTGGCGTGCTCGGCACCGTGTTTACGGGGTGTCTCGTCGAGGAGACGCGTGTTGGGAAATACCCCGCTGTGGTTCCGACGCTCGGAGGGCAGGCGTGGATCACCGGCATGGCGACGTACGTCCTCGACGCCGACGATCCGTTCCCGGAGGGGTTCACGGTCGGCGACATCTGGTGAGCGCCTTCCCAACCGCTGAACCCGTTGTCATCCCGCAGGAGTGAGCGAAGCGAACGAGTGTCGGGATCT
>JBDUCR010000367.1:0-2668 GCA_040003345.1 bacterium | reverse complement strand
GAGCGCGTTGAACAGCGTCGATTTACCGACGTTGGGAAGACCGACGATGCCGAGTCTGAGCATTGGCTATCTGAGGAAAGACTTGATGACGCGAATGACGGAAGGTAATCGAAAGGGTGCAGATCCTTCGCTGCGCTCAGGATGACAGAGGCGCTACGACTTGTCGCCGCGCGATTGCACATCGAGGGCGCCCTTCATGCCGGTGCGCACCCATGCCTCGATCGCCTCCTGCATGATCGGAAACAACGCGCGGATCGCATCAGCGTCGCGCTTTCCGACCGCGCCAAGCACGTAGTCGGAGAGGGGGCCGCCCGGCGCGCGCTCTGGATCACCGATGCCGATTCGTAGCCGCGGATACGTGTCCGTGCCGAGAGCTCCCCTGACGGACTTCAGCCCGTTGTGGCCTGACGTCCCCCCTTCAGCGCGCACGCGCCATATCCCCGCGGGAATTGCGACTTCGTCCACGAGCACCATGAGATCATTCGCCGCAGACCAGAAGGGACGACGCGCATACTGCACCAGCA
The DNA here is from genome assembly GCA_040003345.1 of bacterium. Taxonomy (GTDB): domain Bacteria; phylum Gemmatimonadota; class Gemmatimonadetes; order Gemmatimonadales; family Gemmatimonadaceae; genus AG11. The sequence continues at coordinate 2,144 of JBDUCR010000367.1, read as the reverse complement.
CGGCGCCCGAGAGGTTCATGAACGTCTGTGGCTTGACGAGTCGCACGATTTCGCGCGTGCCGGGGAGATGACCCTGTGCCACGCGAGCCTGGCCATCCTTCTTCCAGCCATCGAAGCCCCAGCGTTCGGCGAGATGGTCCACCAGCCACCAGCCGACATTGTGCCGGGTATTCTCGTATTCCTTCCCCGGATTTCCGAGGCCCAGGATCACCTTCATGTGCGTTGGCTCGTGGTCTGTACACAACGACGGCTCCGCCCCGAAAGGGCGGAGCCGCCGAATGAGTGCTGCGAGAAGTGCGCGAATTACTTCGCGTCCTCTTCTTCCTTCGCCTTGCGGATCAGCTCCGGCTCGGCAGCGCCCGGCTCCTCGGCTGCGGCTTCGACCACAGCGCGCGGCGCGATGACGGCGCACATCGTCGCATCTGTGTCAGACAGGACCTCGATACCTTCCGCCAGCTTGAGGTCGCGAACGTGGAGCGAATGTCCCATCGCGAGATGCGTGACGTCGACGTCGATATGGTTCGGGATGTGCGCCGGATCGGCGAACACCTCGACGCTGTGCATGATCTGTTCGAGCAGCGCGCCGCTGAGGCGCACGCCCTCGGGAATGCCGACGTACACCAGCGGCACGCTCACGACGACCTTCTCGCCAGCGACGAGCTCCTGGAAGTCGATATGGAGCACCACCTTCTTGAACGGGTGACGCTGGATCTCGCGGATCAGCGTACGCGTGGTCGTGCCGGCGAGCGTGAGCTCGACGACGGTGCTGCTCACGGCGATCTGCGACAGGAGCTTATCGAGGTCGCGCGCGACGAGTGAAAGCGACTGCGCCTCGCGGGCGTGACCATACACGATGCCGGGGACGCGGCCAGCCGCACGGAGCTTGCGGGCGACGCCCTTGCCTGATTCGGTGCGCATTTCGGCGCTAAGTGATGCTGCCATGTGAAACATCCTGATGATCAAGTTCTTCGACTGCAGCGAACCGCGATGCCGGTGCTACTCTCAGGCGGCTGCGTCCGCCCTACCATGCCGGTGCCGGAAACCCAGCGTCAACGCGGGAACTACGGGAACAACAAAAGCGTCAATCGAACAGGGAGCTGACCGACTGCTCCGCATGCGTGTATCGAATTGCCTTGCTCAACAGCTCGCCCACCGAAAGGATAGTCAGACAGTCGTACATCCGTTCCGGCGGCAGCTTGATCGTGTCCGTCACGACCAACTCGACAATCGGTGAATCCTTGAGCCGCTGAATGGCGGGCCCGCTCAGGAGAGCATGCGTCGCGCAGGCATAGACCGAGTTTGCACCCAGTCGCATCAACGCGTGCGCCGCTTCCGTAATCGTGCCCGCCGTATCGATCATGTCGTCAGCGAGGATGCAATCGCGCCCCTCGACCTCGCCAACGACGTTCACTACCTCACTTACGTTTGCGCGCGGCCGCCGCTTGTCGATGATGGCGAGCGATGCGTCGAGCCGCTTTGCGAAACCTCTCGCCATCTTCGCCGAGCCGACATCCGGCGCGACGACGACCGTGTCCTTCAACTGCTTCTTGCGGAAGTGCGTCGTGAGCACCGGCATCGCGTAGAGATGATCGACGGGTATGTCGAAGAACCCTTGCAGCTGGTGCTGATGAAAATCGATTCCCAGTACGCGATCGGCACCGGCGCCCACGATCATGTTCGCCATGAGCTTGGCTCCGATCGCCACGCGCGGCTGATCCTTGCGGTCTTGCCGAGCGTACCCGTAATAGGGCATCACGACCGTGACCCGTGCCGCACTCGCCCGCTTCGCCGCATCGATCAGGAGCAGGAGCTCCATGATGTTCTCGGCGGGCGGATTGGTGCTCTGCACGATGAAGACGTCATTGCCGCGGACGTTCTCATCGATGCGAACGAAGATCTCACCGTCGGCGAACCGGTTGCAGGTGAGCTTGGTGAGATCTATTCCCAGCTGCTTCGCGATTTCTTCTGCCAGCGGACGGTTGCCCGTGCCCGACAGCAGCTTGAATCCGTGCGAAGGAACCGCGAGCCCGTCCATTCAGAGCCTTGTAAGATAAGGTGGCATAGCAACTTGATCAACCGAACACCCGCAATTGCCCCTCTTGGATTCGAACCAAGATTCGCGGCTCCAAAGGCCGCTGTCCTGC
>JBDUCR010000425.1:0-8964 GCA_040003345.1 bacterium | reverse complement strand
GGCGCATACGATGGCGGGTTCCACGTGTTCGACATCTCGGGTGAATTGCGTGGCGATCTGCGCGCACAGGGCCGCGAGATCGGACAGCTCAACACAGCCGACATGCAGGGCAACACGAAGAACGCTGCGTTCACGTGGGGCGTCGTGGTGAATCCGAAAGACGGATTGGCGTACGTGAACGACTTCAACAACGGGCTCTGGATCGTGAAGGTGGAGCCGAAGCCGGCGCCAGTACCGTAGGATGATAGGAGGATAGGACGATAGGAGGATAGAAACCCCGTCGTCCTATCATCCTATCATCCTATCATCCTATCATCCTATCCTCCCTCAGTATTCGTGACCGACGATCCCCTCCTCAATCAGGCCGCGCTGATCGACTCCGCCCCCGTCGTACCGGCGGGTGAAGAACCCAGGGATCTCGGCTTCGGGTCAATCGTCGGCGGAAGGAACGAGCGTCGCCTCATCGAGCGCGACGGACGCTTTACCTCGCGGCGCGAGGGATTTCCGCCGCTGTCCTATCTCAACATGTACCACGCCATGCTGTCGATGACGTGGCCTGTATTCCTTTCCGTCGCGACCCTGATGTACATGGGGCTCAACGCGCTCTTCGCCGCGCTGTACGTCGCGTGCGGATCGAGCGCGCTCGGCGGAATGAGCGCGAACAGCCTCGGCGGACAATTCCTCCGCGCGTTCTTCTTCAGCGTCGAGACGTTCGCGACGATCGGCTACGGGAACGTCTATCCGTCGGGCCCCGCGGCGAACTGGGTGATGACCATCGAGTCGATCGTCAGCATCTTCGCCATCGCGCTGCTGACAGGGCTCGTCTTCGCACGGTTCGCGCGGCCCACCGCGGCACTGCTGTTCAGCGACGTCGCCGTCATTGCGCCGTATCAGGGCATGACGGGATTCATGTTCCGCATCACGAATGCGCGGAGCAATCAGCTCATGGAGCTCGAGGCCAAGGTGCAGTTCACGCGCCTCGATGGATCAGGTCGCCGCTATACCCAGCTCAAGCTCGAGCGCACGAAGGTCGTGTTCTTTCCGCTGAGCTGGACCATCGTGCACCCGATCGACGACACGAGCCCGATGTTCGGCGTGTCACATGAGGAGCTCGTTCGCACCGACGCCGAGTTTCTGATTCTCATCAGTGGTATCGACGAGACGTTTGCGCAGACGGTGCACGCGCGCTCGAGCTACAAGCCCAACGAGATCGTCGTCGGAAAAAAGTTCGCGAACATGTACAATCCCGTCGGCCCCGATGGCACGATCAGTATCGACGTCTCGAAGTTGAGCGACATCGAGGATGTGGTAGACGAAGACGATCTGCGTCATACGCAGAGCTTCCGCCATACGGGGCATTTCAGCGGCTTCGCTGCGCCGCGCGGAGACGGTAAACCGCGCGGCTAGATCAGGAATGCCGTTCCGAGCTCAGCACACGGCGTTAATGCTTCTTGACCGGACTCGCTGGAGTGCCAACGGAGAATGGCTCGTGCTGCTCCGAGTGCTGCTCGGGAGCGTCCCCGCGCTTTTCGACCTCTTCCTCGGCGAACTTTTCCTTCTCGCGATCGAGCAGCCCTGATTTCTCACGCTGCATGTCCTTGTCCGCCCCGCCCGATTCCGGACGATCGCTCTGCATATTGTTGCTGGCCTTTCCGCCCATGTGTGGCTCCGTGAATGTGATGCGGACCAACAAGGCAGAAAGCGCGCCGCGTCCTGAGCTGCGTCAGGGGTCGATCGGGGGCACCTGACTCAGCGGGTTCATGCCGATTCCCACGAGCTCACCCTTGGCGCTCATGACCAATCGGACGACGAGTGGCTCCGAGAGACTGGTGAACGTCGCCGTTCGCCAATACTGCCTTTTGCCGTTCCGCGTGATGAACTTTTCGCCGATGACTTTGATCTCACTGCCGGCGTCGGTGGCAAGCTGAATCGCGAAGTCATCCATGCCCTTCGGCGTTTCGACTCCGGCCTTGAAGCCCGAATCCAGCTGCGCGAACAGGCTGTCGTTCTGTGAGGTGTAGAGCCACATCGTCCACTTGCGGGCTCGCTCCAACGAGTCAGCTGGCAGCTGCGCCGGCTTGGGGTGCATCGGAGGCGCGGATGCTGGCGTCGCCTGCGCGGACGTCACGGCCGGGAGGGCGATGAGCAGCGCAACAAGCAGGCTGGAAGGGCTGACACGCATCTGTTGACGGGGCTCCTGTAAGGTTGGTCTTCAATACGGAAGGACCCCGAACCCGGATTCACGGGTAGAGCCGAGAGTCTCCCGCCCTATATTCCTGACCATGCGTCTGCTTTCTCTTTCTGCGCCTCTCCTTGGGGCGCTCGTCTTCGCCATGCCGCTCGCGGCTCAGAAGACTCCGCCATCTCGCCAGCCGGTCAAGACTCCGACGTCCAAGGATACCACCGCGAAGCCAGCGGCCAAGGTACCCGACGTGCCGAAGTTCGCCTACCTCCAGGGCGTGGCCATGGACAGCGTGCACGGCGAGCCGCTCGTGGGGGCGCTCGTTCAGGTCGAAGGCACCGCGCGTATCGGTCCGACCGATTCGCTGGGCCGCTTTCTCATCGACAGCATCCCGCCAGGAACCTATCGGCTGCTCGTCGACCACCCGCTGCTCGATACGCTGGGCATCACGCTCGTTACGCCCGCAATGAAATTCGAGCTCGGCGAGTTGACGCGTACGACGATGGCCATCCCTGGCGCGGAGTATCTCGCGGCGCTGTTCTGTCCTGCAGCTCGACGCGCGCTCGGACCTGGCGCGCTCATCGGACGCGTGCGCGAGCCGGACACGGAAGAGGCAGCCGTCGGGGCGCGCGTGTCGTTCGTCTGGTACGATCCCGATCCGCCGGGTCTTCCGTCGAGTATCAAGGTCAAGAAAGTCCCTCGTGTGCGAGAGACGACTGTTGGAGCCGATGGCACGTACCGGCTGTGCGGACTTCCCGCGAGCTTCGAGGGCAAGCTGCAGGCGCAGCGCAAGGATGGCGGCGCGACGGCTGAAGTGACGGTGTCCCAGAGCGAGGGCGTGCTCGCGCTTCGCAGCATGAGCGTCGCCGCGCTGCCGAAGATCGCCGGCACCGATAGCGGCGCACAGGCCGCAGCACAGCGTGGTAGCGCTCGTGTGTTCGGCAAGGTGCTCAATGCGAACGGCGCACCGGTCGTCGGCGCACGCGTCGGGCTCATGGGGATCAGCTCGGCAACACTCACGCGCGCGAATGGTGATTTCGTGCTCGACTCGCTGCCATCGGGAACGCAAGCGATCGTCGTGCGTCAACTTGGCTACAGGCCGACGGAAGTGCCCGTCGAGCTCTCGGCGCGTGCGCCTGCGCGCGTCACCGTGAAGCTCGGCGTCTTTGTACCGGAGCTCTCTCCTGTCGAGGTCATCTCGGCCCGCGACGAAGGTTTGCACAAGGTCGGCTTCAGTGATCGCAAACGCTCATCAGCTGGCGGCTACTTCCTCGACCCCGACCAGCTCGAGAAGCGAAAGGCCATGATCTTCTCCGATCTGCTGCGCACCGTGCCGGGTCTTCGCGTGTCGTCGCAGAATGGGCAAGCGACGATCTCGTCGACACGCTCGGCGACCGGCGGTGGTTGCGTGACGTTCTGGGTAGACAACGCGCAGTGGCAGTCGCTCGACCCCGGCGATCTCGATTCGTTCATCCGTCCCGATGAAGTCTCCGCGATCGAGGTCTACAACGGGCCCGCTACGCCGCCGCAATTCGTGACGGCGGCGCAGAACTGCGCAGCGGTCGTCGTGTGGACCAAGCTGCGCGTCGAAACGAGGAAGCATTGATGTTCCTGCCCATCGTCCATCATCCGTTCGAGTTCGCGCTGGGTCCGATCAAGATCACTGGCTTCGGCATCGCGATGATGGCGGCCTTCGGCGTCGCGCACTGGGTATCGCAGAACGTGCTCGAGCAGCGCGGCGATGATCCCGAGATCATGAACGACGTCACCTTCGGCGCGCTGGTCGGCACGATCGTCGGCGCGAAGGTCTACTACGCGATACTACAGGGACGCCTGAGCGCGCTGTGGGGTCGTGCCGGATTTGTCTTCTGGGGCGGCTTCATCGGTGCTGTACTCCTGTGCGCCATCGTGATTCGCTGGCGCAGGAAATCATTCCTGCGCGTTGCCGATGCCGCGGCTGTGGGCATTGCAGCCGGCTATTCCATCGGGCGCACAGGTTGCTGGGCGGTAGGCGATGACTATGGACGCATCTACAATGGACCGCTCGCGGTGGCATTTCCGCAGGGCCTTCCGCGCACGACTGCGGCGATCATGAACTCCGAGTATCATGCGAATTTGCCGTCATCGATTCCGCCTGAGACCATCATGAGCGTCTATCCGACGCAGTTGCTCGAAGTGTTGCTCGGCTTCGTGATGTTCGCGATCCTGTGGCGTCTGCGCCGGCACAATCATGGCGCGGGATGGTTGTTCGGCGTGTACTGCGTGCTGGCGGGAACTGAGCGGTTCGTCGTCGAGTTTTTTCGCGCGAAGAGCGACATGGTGGGGCCCGTCACGTCGGCGCAGCTCGTCGCGTTGCTCGTCACGGTTGCGGGTGTCGGCCTCATGACGTGGCGTCAGTCGGCGACTCCATCACTCGCGCCGGCGCGTTGATTCATTCTTTCCCGGCACATCTATCACAGTCATGACGACATCGTTGCGCGGGCGTCCTGAGGCTGGCGAGTTTCCGGCGTTTTATGCGGGCTATGTGTCGAAGGTGTCCGACGGCGACATCCTCGTGCTCATGCGCGAGGCGCGCGAGGAGCTCGCCTCGTCGCTCGGGGGAATTCCGGAATCGAAGGGTGCGTTCCGCTACGCCGAGGGTAAGTGGACGGTGAAGACGCTGCTCGGCCACATGGTCGATGCGGAGCGCATCTTCACGTATCGCGCGTTGCGGCTCGCGCGCGGTGATGCGACGCCGTTGCCGGGCTTTGACGAGGACTCGTACGCGCAGAGTGCGGGGTCTGATGCGCGTACGGTGGCTGATCTCGCGGCGGAGATGCTGGACATTCGCGCGGCGACGATCCGTTTGTTCGAATCGTTTCCCGACGATGCGTGGGTGAGGCGCGGGCTGGTGAACAATGCGCCGGTGAGTGTGCGTGCCCTGGCGTATATCACGGTCGGGCACGCACGACACCACCTTGGTGTGTTGCGCGAGAGGTACGGCGTCGGCGGTTGAGCGCGCGATCGCGCAGTTCGCGACGCTAGTTGGTACGGCTGGGCGGGGTCTGTCCGGGCGGTATCTGGCCCGGCGGCGGATTCTGGCCCGGGCGAAGCTGCCCGATGCAGCAACCCACTGCACAGGACGCCCAAATCGGATCGCTATCGCCCGTACTTGCGCTCGCTGACTGCGTCACGCCGTCGCGATGCATGGTAGTCGCCGAAGTGCAGCTGCGGAAATCCGCTTGTGGCGTACCGACATACGTGCCGTGCCCGCATGACGCGAGCGGCCCCGACGCCAAGACTTTCCTGTCGCTGCCATTGACCTCCACCAACACCCAACGACCCACCGCGCTTGAATCAGTGCGCGGAAGCGCGATCGTGTAGCTCACCGCGCCCGGTGCCATGCCGTAGAGACGCTCGGTGAATTGTCCGGTGTTTACGATGCGGTTGAGCACAACACCTTCAACGGGAAGGTTCGAGGCGCTGACCGGCAGTTGATCGACCGCCTCGATGTGCGCACTCGTGCGTGCTGTTCCTGCGTCGCACGCCGGGGTGCCCGAGCACAGACGAGCGCGCTCGGCACCGCCAGTGAACGTGAGGCGTGCCGCAAGCTCACTCAGGTCGGCGGCGGTGGTCACATCGAGGTTCTTCGGCAACTGTCCAGCAAACAAATGCGATACGCCGGCGGCTGATGCAGACGGTGTGTGGTGCACCGCCGCCCCGATGACGGCGACTCCTGCGACTAGTCCTCCGATGCTCAAAATCTTCGACATCTTGGTCATACGCCTCCTAAGTGAATGAACGAGGAATCCTAAAGGCGCATTAACCTAGGCAATTCAAACAGCATGGGGAAGATCGATAAGAGGCAGCATTAGCATACGATGATTTACAGAACAAAGAAACATAAGAAGCCTTTCACATAATAAGAAATATCTCACGAATCGAGGCTCGCTCACGTGCGCGGGAGCGGCAGGAAACCCTGCATCGTTTCTGCGGATCCCTTATGCCAAGGCGGAGATATCACGAGGGACGTGCTCACTGAAGAGCACGTCCCTCGTCTTGTAGATCGCGTGGATAGTTCGACTACGACAGCGGGAACTACTGCACGATGCAGCACCCCCCCGCACATGCCGCCCAGATGGGATCTCCCTGTATTCCCTGAAGCGCGAGACCGAGCTTGACCGTCGAGTCCTTAGCGGCTGCGGCCGCAGCGCAGGTCTTGAAGTCCGCGCGAGCGCCGTTGACCCAAGCGTGATTGCAACTCACAAACTGGCCGGTGCCAAAGCTCGAGTGCTTCCGCGCGTTCGGTGTCGTATCCAGCTGCTCGAGGCGCCACTGCATGCCCGTGCCCGCGGAGTCCGTACTGACGATCATATAGTACGCGTACTGTTTGCCTGGAAGCATGCCGTATCGCTCCTCGGGCGCGTTGCCTTTGTTGAGGGCGCGGACGTATACGACGCCGAACTGGGGCGTGTTGGAAGGCCCGATCGAATCCTGCGTCGCGACGGCATCAACAAGCACCTGCGTATGCCGCGTGGGCTTAATGCCGCTGCATCCCGGATCCTTCCGGCATCGACGCGTGCGCTCATGACCACCGGTGTATGAGAGCTTGTGCACGAAGTCGTAGAACTCATCGCCGCTGTAGTCATCGATGGGCTTGGACAGATCTCCCGGCATCGTCTTGCGATTCTTGCGCGCCTGAGCGAACGCTCGAGCCTGCGGAGAGGCGCGCAACGAATCCGGTGCGATGGCAGCTACGGCCTTGACGGTCGTATCAGTCTTTGGGGCATCTGACTTGGAGCAGGCGAGCGCAACGAGGACGGATGCCGATACGAGCGCAATGTGGGCACGACAAAGCTGGAACCGACTCACGGAACCTCCTCACAAAAGTTGAATGTGTGGCCACAGGTCGTGGCGGGTACGACGCGAACGGTCAAGCGCGGTGTGCTGCGAGCGCCTTCATACGCTGAATCGTCGGAGCAAGGGAGGGATCGCTGTGAGCCCACAGCGTGATGACGCGACTGGCCCAAAGCGCAGCGGTGACGACATCACCGCGAGCGGCCGCGAGGTCAGCCCGATAGACCATGCTGCGACCGACCGCGGCCGCCATTCCCGGCTCATACACGACGTATGAGCTGAGCGTGGGCAGAGCCGTAAGCGATAGATCGAGTTGGTGTGTTGCGGCAGTCGTATCGCCCAACGTAGCCGTGAGCCAAGCCTCGGTAAGCGTGTAGTCGAGCGACATCTCCCCCGGCCGGAGCAGCTTGCGCGAGCGCTGCAAGGAGTCGAGAAGCAAGCGGCTCGTCCGGGCATCCGACACACCGAGCGCCTGAATTGCTCGTATGATGGAGGTTACCGAGTCCCCTAAGTTCGTCGTAGACGCCGGTCCAAGGCAACCCAGCGAGAATTGCGCAGGACGCATAAGCATGCCTCTTCGTGCGGTGCCGCGCTGGGCTGGATTAACGTAGCTCTCCAGTAGTATGTCCAGGCGCTTGTACAACACACGGAGCGAGTCGTCGCACACTCCGAGCGCGGCGCGCATGAAGAGAGCGGTAGAGACGTCCTCAAGGATAGGTACAGCGGGCGCGCCCGCCATTGAGACCGAAAAGCCCGACGTGCGGAGATGCCGGACCGCCGTCTGCTCATGCCCCAGCAGCGAGGCGATGCCTGCAAGATACCCGGCCGCTTTCGCCGATGGTGACGGGTTCGCGGTCAACACTGAATCTCCAATCGCGACGGCTCGACTAAAGTCACCGAGCTTCAAGTGGAGACGCACGTCAGTTGCGCCCAATCTGGCGCGCTGCGCGGAATCCTTCGCAAGCAACTTCGCGCGGTCGAGTGCAGTGAGCGCGGAGTAACCCCCGTTTGGAGTTCCTGTAATCTCATCACGCGTCTCGAGCACTCGCGCCAGCGACTCGAACGCGTCCGCGTTGTCGGGGAGCCTTTGAGTAAGCGACGACAGAATATTGAGGAGTGCGTCACGATTCCTTTGTAACGCACGATCGTATGCCGGTGCAAGTACCTCGTACGGCGTTCCCTTAAGATCTTCAAAGGGTCGCGCTACGTAAGCGAGCGTGTCGCCGACGATATCCTGCACGCCAAAATATCTCGAACTGTCTGGACTTGCTCCGTATCGATGGCTGTTCGTCTCCACAGCGAAGAGCCGCGTCACCAGATCGAAAGGAAAAGCACAGAAAGCGGAGGGAGAGATCTGAAGCGCGCGAGCATATGCGCGTTGAGCGCCAGCCATACTCCCGCGAAAAACCCATCCGCTCTTACTGGAAGTGCTGCGAACAACAGCGCGATCCAAACCCTGACAATGCGCCAAGCCAAGCCACGCCGCGGCGTCAAGCGAATCCCTTCCGCGAAGGAGGCCATACGCAGTGCACGCCTCGCTGAAATTGCCCTGCTGAATACTCTGTAACGCATCGATAATAGAGCTTTCTCTCGCGCCGAGGGCAGCGCGATTGCGGAGTGCGGTGCTTACATGTGAGGTCCAGCGCGGACCTGGCTCACCGCGCCAAACAAGCAACTGAGCCAGCCATGTCTGTGCATGCGCGTACTCTGGGTCCGCGGCGACCGCGCGCTCGAACGCATCGATCGCGGCGACCACACGCCAGCTGGTCAATGCGCGCTGCCCCTCTTGATACGCTCGCCAGGCAGCAATACTGCGCGTGCCAATGTCACCCGAGGCTGCGCTGGCTGGCGCGCCGTCGAGACGGAGCAGATCCGCCGCGAGCAAGCGCAACGCACCAGGCTGCACGTCCAGCAGATTGCGCGGCCCCGCGAGCACCTTTTCTCTC
>JBDUCR010000273.1:0-2678 GCA_040003345.1 bacterium | reverse complement strand
AGCACGTCGTCGAATTCTTCCACCTCCTCGGTGGCGGCGTGGCCGGCGACCTCCAGCCGATGCCGCAGTCACAGCTCGCGGTGCTTCCAGGCACCAATCATCAGCTGATCGTTGCGCGGACAGATTGGCTCGTGTCGATGACGAACGCGTTTCTCGACGCCGCGCCCGCCGCGCCAGCGGTTCCGGCAGTGCCGGCGGTTACGACTCCGAAGTGACGTAGCGAGGGTCAAACAGCATGCACGGAAACAGCGGATCATTTGGAACCAGCGGATCGATTCCTCGATCGCTCGAGATCGATCTGCAGTTTCCCCACGATCCGCCGTTTCCGTGCATTCAGTTGATCAAAAGCCTGTCGCGAATACAGCGCATGCTCGGCGTGAGCACTATCGGAATCCCTAAGGCCGTCTCCGTGCCTCGACGATCTCCGCAACCTCGACATCGCCGGCATCGCCAGTCTTCAGCAGTCCGTTGACGACGCCGTCAGTATCCGCTGCCGATCGGTTCTGGCTCATCTTCCACTTGCCTTCGAGCCGAGTAATCTCGAGCTCCACGCCGACGATCGCGCGCAGCTGCTGCGCGAAATAATCCTCGGGCACGTCCGATGTCCTCCACTCACTCGCGCGTGCCGACTCGTGTCGTGCGGTGAGTCGAGTGACATGCGCTCGCAGAAACGAGGCATCGTCGGTGAAGCGAACCACGCCATACGCATGAACGGCGACGTAGTTCCACGTCGGCACTACCCGACCATCCTCGCTCTTCGACGGGTACCACGTCGGCGTTACGTGCGCATGCGGACCAGCGAAGATCACCATGGCGTCCACGGCACCGAACGCCAACTCATGATGCTTGTTCGCGCGCGCAATATGCCCCTCGAGTGTTCCGAGCGCTCCATCGCTCGGACGAAGGATCAGCGGCAGATGCGTGGCGAACAGTCCGCCGCTCGACGTGACGAGCGTCGCGAACGGATGCGCCTCGATGAAGGCGTGGAGGGCGCCAGTGTCATGCTCTGCGTTCAGTCGCGGGATATACACACGATGAACGCTAAACGGTCATTCCGGCGCGTCAACGCCTGGACGATCGCGCCGCTGCGCGAGACCACCCCAGCTCAGTGTCCAGTGAAACGCACTCGACACAGGCGCCGAGATTCCGCCCTGCACTCCAGCGGCGTGAAGTAACCAGTCGATACCACGCGTCAGCCCGAGCAACACGCCCAGCACAGCGACGGCGACGATCCACAGCGGAAAGACGATGATGAAAAAGAGAATGATGAACGGCAGCAGAACTATTGGGGCAATCGGAAGTGCCATGTTCATGATCATCGGAGTTGCATACACCTCGTTGTGTTCGGGATGACAACCGTGTTACGCCAGAAGTGCGAGCAGAGCGAAACTCGCGAGCCAATGCTCGCCCGCATACTCATCAGCGACGTGCGGCATGCTCGCCCGCAGGTGCACTGACGCCGCATCGAGCGCGAACGCGCGACGAGCATCGTCGCCGCCGAACGTTTGGCCGATCGAGCGCCAACACCACGCACGACTCAGGTTCAGCCCATCGAGATGCGCGATCTTGCCGTCTGCGCGATCACTCACGACTACTGGCGTGAACAGCGTAGCGGGATCTTGCTCTGATAAGCGTGGCAGAAAACGCGCCAGCCACGCCGAGAACTGGTCGGTGTCGAGCGCGCGACGCATGCACTCCGCCTCGATCAAGGCGGACGAAAGAAAGTCGTCGCCGGAAGGTTCCCACGCCTGGCAATCGGCATCATTCGAATACCACGCAACAGCGCGTCCGCGCAAAAGCCGACCGAAGCGCTTGTCGTGTGTCTCGTCCGCATACTCGAGCGCAAGCGCGATCGCAAACGCCGAGTTGAAGTGTGTGCCGACGCGAATTGGGTAGGTCGCCTTCGGGAGATATCCAGTGAACAGCGTGACGAACGCGCTCGCGAGCGGCTTGAGCGTCGTGCTCCACACCCGACTTTCCGTCGAGGTGTGTCGGGCAAGCTCGGCACAGAGCATCAGCAGCCACGCCCAGCCGTACGGCCGCTCGAAACCGCCACGCAACGGCTGACTGAGATAGGCAACCTCGGCGGCGACGTTCGTGATCGTGAGCTGCCGATCGAACAATGCACGAATCGCCGGTGCTTCCGGCAACGTTGGATGGAGACGCAGCAGCGTTGCGAGCAGCCAGTAGCCGTGCACACACGAGTGCCAGTCGAAGCTGCCATAGAAGATCGGATGCAGCGAGCGCGGGCCGCGTACGTCGTCAGCGTCATTGAGAACGTGATCGGGCTTGTTGGGGAACTCTCGCTCGACGTGTGCGAGCACGAGCTGCGCGAACTTTGACGCGATCTCCGGCGTCAACTCGAGGAGCGACGTGGGTACGATGTGGTTGTTGGCGGTCATTGGCGTCATGAGCGTCCCGCATGAGCCGGACGGCATTCCCACTGCATTCATGCAGTGCGTTGCCGCCGACGCGAGTCATGATCAATGGTAGTGCGATGCCGGTCGTCGTCACAGGAAGCGCCGCGGAGGAGTGCCCTTGCGCAGCGACGGCTCACGGGTACCGGCGTCCTGTTGTGAGCGCAAGCACGCGCCCTGCTCACGATCCGCGCTCAGCGGATCGCTCGACGTCGGCGGCGTAGCGGTGGCTGGCGGAACGTTATTCGTCTCGCCGGGCTA
>JBDUCR010000405.1:0-2680 GCA_040003345.1 bacterium | reverse complement strand
CATTCGCATTTTCGAACGCTTCGAACCGCCACCGCTGATACACGAAGAACGCAAGTGCCGAGAGGAGTGCGACGCAAATCGCGAGCGGCAGGCCGATCCATCGATACTCCGGTGCGGCGATTACTCCCGTGAGCATCGCCGCCGCCCCTCCTGCAACGATGCTGTTCACCAGTGCAATCAGGGCCGCAGTCGTTCCCATGAACGCGAGCAGCGTACCGAGAAACAACGAGGGAGCCTTCGCTTCGGGCCACCGCCCCGACTCGGGTGAAAACTGCACTGCGGCCTCTGGTCCGAGCGTGCGGTAAAAACTCCGAATGCGCGCAATGCCGGTGAGATATTGCATGTTCTCGATCGCCGTATCGACGAGTCGCATCACGGTGATCATTCCCAGCAGATACACCACCGGCAAAACGATCGCGCCAAAGAGCACGAACAATTCGTGAGAGGCCGACAGAAAGCCCATCGCGATCAGAGTGCTGGACAACGCCATCACATAGAGTGTGCTGCGCGCGCCCGCCTCGGCGATCGTTGCACTCGCCGCTGTCTGAAGCACGAAGTGTTCAGTGGTCAATGCACTGATCAACGCGTTTCGCTGCGAATCTTCGTCCATAGGCGCGTGTCCCGCGTGACAGTCTGCGATGTGTAATTGGCGCTGGACAATGTGCGTCAGGCACTACCGTCCTGCCAAATGAGAGCTCGCTCGACCTCCACCATCGTCGCTGTCTTTTCCGCATACCACGCCGGAGTCGATCGGTCTGCCTCGCAGTAGGAGATGCATTATGGACGCGTCGATGGTGATGCCGTCGTTTTCATTCTTCACATCGATGCGTCCGCGACCGTAATCCTGTCCAGTCTCGATTTCCTCGCGCACCTGTCCCCGCTGAACGAGCAGGAACACCTGCGAGTCGTAATCACCGTAACTGCCGCCGAGCGCGAGGAGCGATACGCCATGGGCATTGGTATGGATGGTTTCCAGCGACTCGCCACCGAACTCGTCGTCCCACTTCGCCGCATATGCTGGCGTCCCCGTTCCCGGCTTCGCATCTAGATAGATGGCCATCGTCGACTCGATCCTTGGCCGAGCACGCCGCGGTGACTGCAATCAGTTCCAAACACTGGTGAACGCGCATCGAGTTGCTCCTCATGATACGAGCGTCTGGACTGGGTGCACGCGTCGCGTGGCACGTGACACTCCGTTGTCGTGCGAAGCTGAACGAAACCAATGCGGTCGTTGCGTGCGTCGCAAACTCTCAACGTGATATGGCCAGCTGGTTTTGTACGCGTAAACGATTGGGCGCAAATTCAAGCCTCAACGGTCCCCAATTGTCCCCAACCAAGACGAGCTGCGTACAAAGTTCCCGAATTGGCAAACGTGCTCGCAGCACGGTGATCGGCCGTTTCAACGTTCGGTACCGGGATGTTGTCAAACGACGCATGACTCTACGCACCCTACTGCGCGTGATCGCCGCGCTCCTCTTCGCATCGCAAGCGGCGAACGGCCAGGCGCTCGATACCCTCGTCGAGGCCGGCGGGTCTCGGCTGCACTTTCACATTGTCAGGGGGAAAGGCATCCCGATTCTTTTCGAGTCGGGTGGCGGAGACGGGGCGTCGGTTTGGAGCGCTCTCGAAGCGCCGGTGGTGGCGGCGATCACGGGGACCACTCTGATCATGTATGACCGTGCAGGTTTCGGGCGCAGCGACGTCGATAGTTTACGACATGATCTCGTCGCGGGCGAAGACAAGCTGGACGCCGCGCTGAAACGCCTGGGCTACAGCGGCGACATCATGCTTGTTGCGCACTCGTTGGGTGGATTCTACGCGACGTACTTCGCGTCCAGGCATTTGGACCGCGTGAAGGCAGCCGTGTTGATAGACGGCAATCTCTCCTGCTTTGCCACTGACGACTATCTCGCGAAGAATCGCTCCGCGGATCTCGCGCAGATGGAGCAGTTCAGGAGGAGCGGGCGCATGGGCCTGTACTACATTTATGCGGACCAGAAGACCACGGTGACCACCATGCGCTCCGTCGCATTTCCGAAGAGCGTTCCGCTTACGGACTTCGTTTCGGAGCGGACGCCGTTTCCGGATTCAACGGACGACGCGCGCTGGAAACGGTGTCACCAGGAATTCGCGGCAGCAGCTTCGAACAGGCGAGGCGTTCGGGCGTATGGGAGTGGACATTATATCTTCCTCGATCAGCAGGCATTGGTGATTGGCGCTATCGTCGACCAGTACGCGGCGCTCCTCAACGAGAAGGAGCGTACGGCGCTTTACGCGCGCAGTCACGCCTGGACGCAGCGAGTCGCCAATGAGCAAAACGTGCCGGAAAGTGCGCGCAGGATTTCGGAGCGCGACATCAACATATGGGGCTACGCGTTGCTCAAGCAGGGCGAGATGGCAAAGGCGCTGGAAGTATTTCGGCTCAATGTGGCGAACCATCCAGGAAGCGCGAACGTGTACGACAGTCTCGCAGAAACCTATGAGATGCTCGGGGATACCACGGCCGCCATCCGGAATTACACGCGCGTGCTACAGCTCAAACCCGGCAGCACGAACGCCGCGGACCATCTCAAGAAGCTCGGCAAAATTATGCCGTAGTCAGGCCGTCGTGGCGATGCTCGCGTACCTTCCGTCGTCACCTTGTTCGACATGTCGGCCCTCTGCGACGGTGAATGCAGTG
>JBDUCR010000348.1:0-8976 GCA_040003345.1 bacterium | reverse complement strand
CTCGCTTCGCTCGCTCCTGCGGGATGACGGCAAATTTCAGAGCGTCACGACCTCCCGCTGCGCCGCCGAGAGATAGGCCGCTTCGATGATCGCGAGCCCCGCGGCCACATCTGCAATCGGCACCGGCGGCGGAGCGCCGTCGAAAATTGCTCGGGCGACTCCCGCGTAAAACTCCTGGTACGCCCCCGGCAACGTGGGCACACGCTCCACCGCACCACCTGAGCCGAGCGTACCCCAACGGTCCTCGGGCTCCTCGCCCCAGTTAGGTGTGCCGGGCCGAGCGCCTGCGCGCAACACTTCTTCCTGTATGTCGACGCCGTACTTCACATACGCCGCTTTCGACCCAAACACATTCATCCGCGGCCGAGCGATGCCGGCAGTCATCGTCGAGTGCAGATGCGTCCGCACGCCGCTCACGTGCGTCAGCGCGAGGAACATGTCGTCGAAGGTGACGACGTCCTTGTTCCGGCATTCGAGCTCTGCGTACACACTCACGACTGGCCCGAACAACACCAGTGCCTGATCGATCAGATGCGTCCCGAGATCATACAGCACATCCTCGGCCCGCTCTCTCGCGTCAGGCCGAGTCCAGCCTGGCTTGGCGATTGGGCGCCACCGATCGAAGCGCGACTCGAAGCGCTGCACATCGCCGAGCGATCCGTTGCTGATGAGTTGAATGAGTGTGAGGAAGTCACCATCCCAGCGGCGATTCTGAAACGGAAACGCGCTGCGACCAACGCGCGCAGCGAGTGCTTCGATCTCGCGCGCCTCTTTCGCGGATGTCGCGAAGGGTTTGTCCACGACGACGTGCGCACCCGCCTCGAGCGCAGCGCGTGCGAGCGGAACGTGCGTGGCGTTGGGCGTCGAGATGGCGATGAGATCGAGCTTCGTCGGACCGCCAACGAGCTCGTCGAACGAGCTCGCGATACGCGTATCCGGATACCGTTCGGCAGCCGCTGCACGGCGCGCCGGGTCGCTCGTCATGATTGCGCTCAGGCGCATTCCCGGCGTAATGGCGATGAACGGCGCGTGGAACGTCGCGCCGCCGAGGCCGTAACCAATCACACCGGCGTTCAATATGCGATCGGCGTTTGCCATTGCGGAGTGATCACGATGGTGTTCGAAGTGCCGCCTCGGGCATTACTATACTTCCATCATGACCGAGACGAAACCTGCGAAGCCGCCTGAAGATGTGTGCGATTTGTGCAGATCTTCCGATCTCTGGTGGCGCAATTGCAAGCTGCTTTGCAAGAACTGTCACGCCATCGTGAAGAGTTGCGCTGATCTGTGATGGTGTGGATGGTTAGCGCGGTGCGCGAGTGACGGTGAACGTTCCGCCATCGCTGCGCCCGTGTACGGCAGGATTGTACATCTCCTCCGCCTGTGCGGGAGGTCGCACGAAGACGCCCGCCGTCGTTGCGCGCGCGACGTACGACGCCTGATAGCTGCCTTTCCACAGCTGTCGAGCGAAGTACAACACGCGGTCGTCGCGGATCTCCTTGTGATCCCACGGTGTCCACCAGCCCGCGTCCCAACTTCCATACAACCATCGTTGGCCGGGCGGTCCCTCATCCATGTCGCCGCGCTGACGCGGAGCGCCGGGAAATGGCGGCAGCGACGCCGAGGTGCGCAGTGACAGGTCCACCGCCTCGAGACCCGCGGGCAGCGCGTCGTCGATCACCACGAACTCGCGGTCAGCGGGTGCGGTAATGCGAAGTCGCACGCGCACCAGCTCACCCTCGCGCACTTCGGTGATCGGTTTACCGCCCACGTAGCTCTCGTACCAGCGCTCGACGCCGATGCCGGCGTCGTCAGCGCGTACGGGCCGCGCGAGTGGAACCTCGAACAGCGTCATCGCGAAGTATGTGTGCGCACTCGACGTGGACGTGAGACCGAGCCGCAGTGAGCTGCCGTTTTTCTCACGCACCGACAGTGCACTCATCGCGACGTGCAGCGACTCCGCGCCTTGTGGCGCGACGATGACACTCGCAATAGCGCCTCGTGGCCCCGACACAGCGACGGTTCGGGCTGTCGACAATTCCATCGCCTGTCCGGCCGCAGTGAGCGCTTCAGCAACGGCCGCGAGGTCGAGCGTGTTCCACCAGTTTGCTTTCTCGCTGCGTCCGGTTTGTACGACCGACTCGAACAATGCGCCGAGTAGCGGATGCGTGGGCTGCAGACGCGCTGTGGTTGCGAGCAGTAGCGCGATCGGGCGTGCTGGCGAGCGGAAGATCCAATGGCGCGACGCGGCGGAATCGTCGAGCGTAACGCGACGGCCCTCGACATGGGCGCTCTGCCAGGCCTGATTCACAAGCTCATTCGACTTCGCGCTATCAGATCGTGCGGCGAACAGTGCGGCAAGCGTAAGCCGTTCCTCGAAGCCGAGCTGGTGTCGGATCTTCCAGACGTCGCGCTCCAGAGTGGTGTCGGGAGCACCGATGCGACGTAGCATGTTGGCCGTCCAGACTGCGTAGTGTGGCCACTCCACGGAGTCGCGGTACGCGATCCAGGGATCGTCGATAGGGCGCATCTTCACAGGGAAGACGGCGACCAGATACTTCTTTGCGTGCTCCAGCGCGCTCGCGGAAACGGCAATTCCCGCATTGCGGGCGCCGAGAAGAAATTCGAGCGTGTAGGCGGTGAGCCAGGGATCGGTCGAGTCGTACTGGGTCCAGTAGCCGAAGCCGCCGTTCTCGCGTTGTCTGCTGAGCAGCACATTGACTGCCAGCTCGAGCTGCGCGCGATCGCGTGTCGTCAACGCGGTACTATCGCCGATTGAGCGCTGCAGTGCGATGCGCGCAAGCAGCGCACGTCCGGCGCTGGCCACCTGCTCCGTGCAATGGTACGGATAGATGCGTAGCGCCGCGCTGTACTGGCGCACGAGCGGCAATGCCGAGGCGCCGAGTTGCAGCTCGACGTGCGAGCGCAGCGTGTCGGTGCCTTCGGGGATTGCAAGCGAGACCTCGCCCGCGTGATCGAGCTGTCCTGTCACGACGTGAGCGCGTGCGCGGCCCGGTGGACTGATGGGAAGACGCACCTCGGTCGCGTCGGTCGCTGACGATGCGTCGAGTGTTTTTCCGCGGAACAGGAAGGTGACCGAATCACCTCCAGTAATGCCCATCGGGAATCGCACCTCACGAGAGCGCTGCGCGTACAGCGTGTCGGAGAGCGTCGCGGGGCCACTGACCGCGACGTTTGTCGTGGTGATGCTGAGCGACACTGGCGTGCGCGTCGTGGCTTCCTGTGTGATCACCGCGCCCGCGAAAAGCGTGTCGCCTGTGCGCACGATGCGTGGTAATGCGGCGCGCACGATCAACGGTTGCGTGACGATGATGCTCGTATCGCCACTCCCGGCAAAGACGTCATCGCCAACGGCGGCAGCGTAGATGCGGAACGTCGTCACGTTGTCGGGCAGCTTGAACGCGACCGTTCCGCGGCCCGCGCTGTCTGTACGAACGCCGCCGGTAAAGAATGGCGTCGTCGCAAACTTTCTGCGCACCGCGTCGGTCGTCGAGGCAAGCACGGCTGGCGTCGCCGACGACAGTGCGCTTACCGTCGCGGAACTGCTCATCGTCAGGCTGCCGTAGTCGAGGTTGAAGTACGCTGGCCCGGCGGCAGGTGGACTGGACATCATCCATGCGACGAGCGAAGAGGTCGTCCACGCGTAGCCACCGCTGCCGGCCATCAGCATCTGGAGGATCGGCGGCCGCTGGAAGTCTGTCAGCGACACCACGCCTTCGTCGACAGCCCACAACGTCGCCTCAGATCGTCTGCCCATTCCCGCGATATCCCGCACTGTGACGTCGACGTGCACAGTGTCGCCGGGACGATAGCGCGCGTGCCCGGTTGCGACCGCAACCCGGAGCGCGCGAGCGGTCGTATCAACCGAGATCTGGAGCGAGCCGTCGCGAGAGTAGATGCCCGCGCGATCGTTGCCTGTCGCACCGTACGGACGAACGGCCATCACACGAATCTCCGCGCTCGGCGCCGCGGTCACCGGCACAGGTACATGCACTTCATTGGCGCCAGCATGCAGATCGACGAACTGTTCGTGCAGAATTCCTTCACGTCGAAGTGAGACCCACGCGCGCTGCTCGCCGGGCGATTCCACGACGAGTGAGACTTGATCCCCCGGTGCGTATGTCGCGCGATCGGCTCTGAGCGTTAGCGCGCGTGGATCTCGTTGCGCCCAGCGGTTGTCGCTACCAGCGACCCAGACGTTGAAGCCGGTGACGGCGCGCTTGCCGCGTTCGTCGACGACGGACGCGATGAGCTCATAGCTGCCGCCCACTCCAGGATGGAAGCGCGCCGTCACCGGTTCTACAGCAGACGTGAGTGACGTCCGCCAGACGGTGTCACGCACGATCTTGTTGTTGATCCACCGATCGCGCTGCGCGACGATCGTTATCTCGTCGCCTGCGCGTACGGCGCCATCAGGGCGGACAACGCGCATCTCCACAGCGACGGTGTCCTGCGTGCGCCAGACCCAGCGTCGCTCGCGCGTGCGCATGCCGATGTAGGCGTTCGCCGCGTGCAGACGTATCGACGTTGACGACGTAACAGCCTGCCGATTGGCGTCCTTGACCGTGACGTCAATCTGAAGTGCACTCGGCCGGTCGACCGCACGAGTGGGCACCGTCAAGGTGTACGTTCCGTCGACGGACAGCACAGCATCTCCTTCCGTCGCTGGCGGATCTCGGCGCTGCTCTTCTTCGGAGTAGCGCCAATCCGAACGCCCTACCGTGTACCGCTCGAGACCGGGCACATTCAGCGCCCATTGATCCGTTTCCGATTCACTCCACCACCAATGCACGGTGCCGCCGTCCATTGGAAGACCGAACAGATAGCGCGCATCGACGCGAAGACGTGTCGTGTCACCGCCGAACAACTGCGTTACGGTATCCGCATCGAGCCGCACCGCAAATTCCGGCGCACGATATTCCGCGAGTACGAAGTCGACTCGCGCAGCGCTTCGCCATCTGCCCGCGACACGCAGCGCGAGCGACGCAACGTAGTTTCCGAGTTGTGCTGTGCGACTCAACGAAAAACTGTCCGCCAGTGTGCCGAACTCGCTCAGTCGTCCCACGTGCGACCACAGGCGCTCTACTCCGCCGCCCGGGCTCGCGTACGAGATGCTCCAGCGCGCCGAATCGCCACCAGGCGTCCGATATCCGGAATCGGCGGCGAAGGTTCGTACCACTCCGCCGAGATAGACTCGTTCTCCCGGGCGGTAGATGCCGCGTTCCGTGTAGGCGCTGCCGTGCAGCCATTTCCCGCCGCTCATCGTTGTCGAGCCCGACCACCATCTGCTGGTGAGAGAATCCTCGTCGATGCCAGGGTTGGAGAGCTCGAGCCGGGACGAAAGCTGGATCAGCGCGCGATCCGATCCATCTGCAGCCTCGACGTGAAGTGGCCGATGAAAGTCGCCCGGCAGTGAGTAGCGGAGTTGTGCTCGTCCGCGCATGTCGGTGGTTGCGCGCGCATACACCTGCATGGAGTCGTCGAGCAGGCGTACGGTGACCCCGGAGCGCTGCAGCGCACCACGCACCGATGTCACCCAGACCTCTGCATTGCCGCTCGTCCCCAGCACATGCACAGCAATGTTGGACCGGCGCACAACGGCGAAGTACGGCGTTGTTTCACCGTAGTAGCCGATGACATCGACCCTCGGCAACGCGTGCGCGCGACCATTGCGCCTCGCGCTCGCCTGCACGTCGACATTCGTATCGGCTTTCGCGATCAACTTGTGTCGTTCGTGGGGGAAGACGCGAACGAGCAGGAGCGGATCATTCCTCCAGGCGGGTGGGATCCACGACGAAGGAATGTCCACCACGCGTTCGCTGTCTACCGGCGCGACCACCCTCATCGCGTGAACGACTGTGTCGCGCACGAGATGACCCCAGCGAACCGGGTTATCGTAGAAGTCGGTGAGGTTCAGCGCCTTGCTGCGAAGCGAATCCGGCAGCCTGCCGATGACGACCGTGACCGAGTCGGTGTTCACATGGCGAACGCGCAGCAACGCAGACGCGTCGCGCGGAACGAACACCTGTCCGGTTGCGACGCCCACCAACGGTGGAAGTGGATCACCAACGATGATGATGGTGGTATCGCGCCCGAGCTGGTCGCCGGACGTGTTGCGCAACGTGCCCTGATAGGTGAGGCGAGTTGTTTGCCGCGGACGAATCGAGTCGACAAGATGGATGTACAACGAAGTTTCGTCGTCACCCACGGTTGCTGGCTGCCCGTCTATCAGCACATGCGCACGCACCTCGTCGGACGTCACCTCATTCGTGAACCCGAGCGTGATTCGACGGCGACCGCAATGGTATTGGAGTGGCTCTCCGGCACGGCGTAGCGGCTCACTACCGCACGGATTGCCGCGGAGTCCGAACGGTTCTCGCACGACGAACTGCGCCCGATGCACCGCCGGCTCACCAACTACCGCCGGCAGGCGAAGCTCTCCGCGACATCCTCTCGCCAACGTCGCGGGAAGGTCGAACTCGACAACGCGTCGCAGCGAGTCGAGCCGATGATCACGCTCGTAGCCGCCGGCCTCGCTCACATAATACGAATCGGCCGACTTGGAAAGGCGGCGAAACCGCAGTGCCTGAAGCGGAATCGAGTCGGTCGTCCGACAATTGCTGTGCGGCACGAACCACACCCGACCTGCAATCGCCGCAAGATTGAAGATGCCGTCGAACACAGCGACCGGATGCGAGACCGTATCCGCCTCACTGTACGATTCTCCAGACGGGAAGACGACGAGCATGCGTGGCATGCGAACATTCACGACGAATGTCTGTGGGCTCGCCAGCGCCAGCCCAGCGGCACTCCGCAGCGATGGATCGATGCGCACTTGATAGCTCGCGCCCGCAGCCCACAGCGTGTCGAAGTCGGCGACGATCGTGCTCGGATCGCGCCAGTAGATGCGCGCGCCAACGGCTGGCACGATGTGCAGCACGCGCGATGCATCGATGGACTCATCGAGCCGCGGCGCAACCGGATGATCGAACGTGATGACGAACGGCTCGACTGGACTCGCCGCAACCGCCGGCTGAATGCGTAACACACGCAGCGAGTCCTGCGCATGCGCCGTCACGGCTGCGAACAGAGCAGACTGCAGCCCGAGCGTTAACAGCGCATACCGATGCAGTTGTCTCATCACAGAGGCTGACTGGAGCTGACGTCGCCTCGTCACATCGGATCAGACCGCCGTGCGCAATAGCCCCAGCTTGAGCGCCAGCTTCACATAGTCCGCGCGATGTGTCAGCCCCAGCTTGTCGTTGACACGCTGTTTGTACGTATCAACCGTCTTCGGACTGATCGCCAGCTGCTCACCGATCTCCGGCGCCGTATATCCCTCAGCGATCAACCGCATCACGGCACGCTCACGATCAGTGAGCCGCTCGTAGCGCGCCTGATCCGTTGCGCGCTCCTCGCGCCGCCGCGCGCCCTGCGCAAGCACGCGCGCCGCAGCGGGCTGCACCCATACATCGCCGCGCGCAACAGCACGCACCGCATCTACGAGCTCGCGATCGGCCGTGCTCTTGACGAGATACCCCGACGCACCAGCCTCGAGCACCGCCTCGAGATACGCTTCTTCGGAATGCATCGTGAGCACGAGCACGCGCGCGCGCTGCTGCTTGTCGTGCGTGATCGTCCGCGTCGCCGAAATGCCGTCGCCGTCCGCCATGGAAAGATCCATCACGACGACATCCGCTTCCGTGCGCTCGAGCAACGCGACGGCTTCGTGTCCTCCCGCCGCTTCGCCAACGACGTCAATCTCCGGCGCAGCACCAAGCACCGCCTTGAGGCCCGTGCGCACAATCGCGTGGTCGTCGACGAGCACAACTCGAATGGTCATTTGATGAGCCCTTTGTCATTCTGAGCGAGCGCAGCGAGTCGAAGGATCTGCACCTTTGTCAATTCACCAGCGGCACGGTGGCCACGATCTGCGTGCCACGTCCTGGCGCACTACTCACCGTGAGCCGTCCATTCACGAGCCCCACGCGTTCACGCATCGAGAACAATCCCATGCCCGGCCGCCGCTGCTCCGCACGCTCGACATCGAAGCCGCGGCCATCGTCAACGATCTCCAGCACCGCTGCAAATCCATCGCGACGAAGGCAGACGTCCACATGTCGCGCCGACGCATGACGCACGGCATTGCGCAACGTCTCCTGCGCCACACGATACAACGCCGCAGCAAGCGGCGCAGGAATGGGCGGCGTGAATTCCGCCGCGACAACCTGCACGTCGAGCGTTTCCTGCGCCTGCGTCTGTCGCGCCAGCCACTCCAACGCCGCGGCGAGACCGAGATCGTCGAGCACACGCGGATGCATCGTATGCGACAGCGATCGCACCTCCTCGAGCGCCTCGGACGCCAGCTCGCGCAACGTCGCAATCCGCGCGTCGAGCGCAGGCGACGTGCTCTCCCGCGCCGCCGCGCCGAGCTGCAGCATCACTGCGGTGAGAATCTGCGCGGTGGAGTCGTGCAACTCGCGCGCAACGCGCGCGCGCTCCTCATCCTGCGCGCTGATCACCTGCGCAGCGAGACGTCGTTCGCGCGCGCGATCTTCAGTGAGACGGTCGAGCAACTGGTTGAGCATCGTGCCCACCCGCGCCATGTCGCGATCAGCGAGAATGCTGCTCGGCACACGCGCTTCCATGTCGCCAGCAGATAGATGTGTGGCCGTACGCTCGAGATCGGACAACGGACGCAGTGCGACATACACCAACACGAGGTTGACGACGAGACTCGCAGCGAGGGCCAGCCCTAAGATCGAGACGACGCTGCCCGGCACATGGAGCCGCTTCTCGATGGCAACTCCAACGAGCGCCGAGAGCACGATGAGCAGGTTCGCGCCCGCCAGCTTGGCGAGCAATGGAACTCTGAGAATCGGCGCGAGCAATCCACGCATCATCTGCGTGAGCACCCGTCGTCATCGCGCAGGATCGCACTGTCATCCCGCAGGA
>JBDUCR010000300.1:0-28886 GCA_040003345.1 bacterium | reverse complement strand
GTGGCGCGAAGACACGATGCCACGAAGTGGAAGGGACGCTTGTGCTTCATCGGCGCAGCGACGAGCCATTCCGGATTGAGCGTCGTGCGGAGCATCGCCTTGATGTCGCCAGATGTGGCGGTGTACGTCGCAGCCACGGCTGCGATCTGCTCGGGCGATGGGTCATAGGCGATGAACCATCGCAACATCTTCGTCGCGATGAATGTCGCAGTGCTCGGATGGGCGAGCAAAACATCCAGCATGCGCTCGCCTTCCTTGATGCCAGCGGCGCCGATCGCCGGCGATCCTGCAGGGATAGCGACCCCGAGCACGCTTTTCTCTCCCCAATCATGAATGTCCGGGTTGAACGCAAAGTCGCCCCGACCCGCGATCGTCCACCCGGTGAGCACGCGCGACATCTCGGCAACGTCGGTCTGCGTGTATCCGCCCGACACGCCGAGGGTGTGCAGCTCCATGATCTCGCGAGCGTAATTCTCGTTTGGCGCTCCGCTGCGACTGATGTGCTGGTCGTGATAAGCGATCATGGCGCCTCCCTGTGCACTCGCGTACAGCAGGTCGCGAAAGCTCCCCATCGCGTTTGCACGAATGACGTCACGAAGGTCGATCGCTCTGAGGTAGCCGACCTTGAGGAAATAGATGTTGAAGTGCTGGGACCAGAGCTCCACTGTCCGCTCGTATAGCTGCCGGTTGGACATCGCGGCGCGGTAGAGTGTCGCCTCCTGGAGCTGCGCCTGCACCACAGCTGCTTTCGCGCCGAAAAGCTGATCCGTTGTCTGGCCTAACAGCGGATAGTTGGCGGCAACGAATGTCTCGACCGCGGAATCGTCGATCGCGCCGTAGTTCAGCTGTTGTTCGACGTACTCGTGGAAACCGAGTGTTCTTGCTGTCGCAACGTCATTGGCGCTTGGGCTATAGGATATGCGCCGCAAGAGCCGCGTAACAGCACTGGACCATTCGGATGGTGCCGCCAGGATGTCCTTCGAGAGTGAGGACACTGCTGGAGTCGACGGCCGCCCCTTAGGCCGATGGATCTTTTGCGCGCTCGCACTCTTCGGCGCCAGGAGTCCAGTGCATAACGCGGCAACTGTCGCGAAAAACGCGCGACGCGTTGGACGTGCCTCCACCTCGATGCAATTCACGTCTGCCGATACGACGAATGGAGCATCAGTCGCGACGGCGGTTGCTGCGAGCTTCGTTGGAACGTCGATCTGCACCTGCTGTCCTCCAGTGAGACGCCTTCATATACATGACGACGCGAAAGTGTCTTGGCCGCAGATTGTGCGATGAGCCGAGAACCGCGGCTACGCGTGCACGCAGCCTCGAGTGGTATGGCCCGCTTCTCGCACCCTGGACTCAAGCCGCACTGATCGACACCAGCCAAACTGCCGCCCGAGGAGGCCGCGCATGCTTGCGCCCCACCGGTCGAATCCTGGCAGCGAGAGTGTCGCGATCGTCGCGGCTGTTCCCACGACGCACCCCGGCTTGACCGCCGCGCCCGCTACCATCCGTGGCCGCTTCCAACTCGCCGCGACAGCGCTCGCTCTCGCGCTTCTCATCCCGGCGATGAGCGGTTGGTGGACCATGCACGCCCTTGCGACGCGTGCTCAAAGCGCCGTGCAGAAAGCGATCGCCGCGCAGCGGCTCTCTGCCAGCTTCGTCGCGGCGGCCATGGAGACCGCCCACACCGGTCAGGGATACGTTCTGACGCCGTCACCCAAGCTCGAGCGCGAATTCCACCAAAAGGGACAAGAGGCCCACGATATCGCGCAAGCGCTTAGCCACGATGTCACCGCGTCAGCAGATGTGGTGAGCGTCGTTGCGCGGCTCAATCAGCAGCTTGCCGATCTCGAGAGTCATCTTGCGCGCGCTCATCGTCACGTGGACTTGGCGGAGTATGCGCCAGCGCGGCACGAGCTTGAAGTCTCGGCGCCGTTTCAGGCGGCAATGCTGCGTTCGGTCGGTCAGCTTGGCAACGCGGAAGCCCGCCATCTCGCGGCGGCTACCGATGCGATGCAATACGCCACGCGATATCAGGGATTCGTATTCATCACCGTCTTTGCGATTGCGGCCATCGTCGGTACGCTGATCGCCCGATGGCTTTCGCGAACGGTTGCGCGTCCGCTCACACGTCTGGTTGCACACGCGAGTGCGATCGCCGACAGGAAGGGAGACGCGCACACTCCGGTTGACAGCGTGCCGGGAGAATTCGCAGCACTCGCCAACGCAATGAATGAGGCAAGTGAATCGCTCGTCCGCGTTGCGAGCGCAGAGGAGATCGCGAACAAGAATCAACGACTGGCGCTCATTGGCCGCATTGTCTCGGGCGTCGCTCATGAATTGAACAATCCGCTGCACACCATTCTTCTGACAATCGGCTTACTGCAGGAGGACGCCGCTGATCCCGTGCTGCGCCGAGAGCTGGACGCGATGCGTGTACAGGCGGCTCGCGCCCGTGAGATCGTGCGCGACCTGCTCGCCGCAGCACGGCCGAGCGTCGGTCTGCGCGAGGTGGTACCAGCCGATTCCATCGTGCGCCGCGCCGAGACTGAGCTGACCCGGCTCGCTGCGATGCATAAGGCGCATCTGACAATCGAGCTGCCGTCGTATTCGCTGCCGAACATCGAAGCCGATCGAGACGACCTCACGCGACTGCTCGGCATTCTTGTTTCGAATGCGGCATATGCGTCGGGTGCGGGAGGCAGCGTCGTGATGCGTGCTGACGCCGACGAAGAGGGATGCTGCATTGTCGTTGAGGATCAGGGCTCCGGATTGACGGACGAAGTGCTATCGCGCCTGTTCGAGCCATTCTTCACGACCAAACCGGTCGGCGAAGGTTCCGGCCTCGGACTCACCGTCGCACAGGGCATCGCCGAAGGACACCGTGGCGCAATCGTGGCGGAAAATCGAACGGACGGAAACGGCGCTCGTTTTATCGTGCGAATTCCGCGAGCTGTTCCGCGTCCCGCTGCGCCGCTAAAAGCGCCACGTGCAGTGCCCGCGCAAACGCCAGACGCAGCGACCGCGCTAGCTCACGCGCCCGCGCCAGAGCATGATGGAAAGCCTCGTGCGCTCGTCGTGGACGACGAGCCGAGCGTGCGAAAAGTGCTCACGCGAATTCTGATGCGAGCAGGTTGGCGCGTCGACGAAGCAAGCGACGGCGCCGCGGGCTTTGAGTTCATCGATGCGGCGGTTCGCGCCGGCGACGACTATGCGATGATACTCAGCGACTTGCGAATGCCGACGATGTCCGGCATCGAGCTGCATGACAATCTGGCCGAGCAGCACCCGGCAACGTTGCGGCATTTGACGATCACGTCGGGTGACCTCGCGTCGCCCGACGTCGCGGAATTCGTTCGCCGCACATCGTGCACCGTCATGGAGAAGCCGTTGGACATCAAGGAACTGCTTCGTGTGGCCACTGTGGCTGAGACACGGCAGCGCGAGTTGCTGCCGAATGTCACACCGTAAACCACGACACGCGCGCGGAGTCTCGCGACGACTCTGCCTGGCATTCGCGCTCGTGTTCGGGACGAGCTGTGCGGACGAGCGGATACCGATTTACATCGGAGTGGCGGGTCCAATGACCTCCCGCATGCTGGCGGATCACCGGCACGGCGCCGAGTTAGCGGTGGATGAGGCGAATGCACGTGGCGGTATCAATGGACGTCCGCTGGCAATCCTGCGCGGTGACGATAGCGGACGTGCGGTGAGTGCGGTGACCGTTGCGGCGAACTTCGTGCAGGATCAGAGAGTCGTCGCCGTTGCGGGCCACATGTCGTCAGGGGCGATGCTCGCGGCGGCGCAACTGTATGACGGCCGCCTCGCGGCGGTGGCGACCATGGCGACATCGCCCGAGCTCACCAACGTCTCACCGTGGGTGTTTCGGATCGCGAGCAGCGACGCGGCGCTCGCGAAGGACCTTGCGCGCTTCGCGCTGAGCCGGAAATGGCTTCGGATCGCCGTTCTCTATCAGAACGACGCATATGGCCGAGCGCTGTCCACGGCGTTCACGAAGGCGTTCGAGGCGAGCGGCGGAGAGGTGGTGACGATCGATGCGCTGGAGTCCCAACAGGGAAGGTTCATGGAATTCGGCGTGTTTATCCGGACGTATTTTACGCGTCGTCCCGACGCCATCGTTCTCGTGACCGACCCTCTGATTGGAATGAGGTTCCTCCGCGAAACATCGGCGAGCAAGCTGCATATCCCGATCATCGGGAGCGATGGATGGCCAGTCGACCCCTTCGCGGCGGATCCGGCAGCCGATGGCGTCTACATTCCGTCGTCGTTTCTGGATGATTCGCGCGATACTGTCGCGAGCCGCTTTCGCGTGAAGTTCAAAGCACGCTTTGGGCACGAGCCCGACATGTTCGCCGCGACGAGCTATGACGCCATGCTGGCGATCATTGCCGCGATTCGCAGCGCGGGAACGGATCGCACTCGCGTGCGCGACGCGTTGGCGTCGATGCAGACGGCACCTGTTCAGGGCGTTACGGGTCCGATCAGCTTTTCAGCGGGTGACCGCGTGCAGAGAATCGGTGGACTCGTGCGGATCGAGAACGGAATGGGGAAGACCTATCTGCGCTGGAAGGATGCCTTACCCGCTCCGTGAGTGCCGTGAATAACGGCGAGTCGTGATCGCGTTCGGCTGCAGTCCGCATGCGACTCAGCACGGCATGGCGCCGTTCGTCACTCTGTGCTTGCGCACGCGATGAGTCCGCCGACATCGTGACCAGTACCCGTGGAGGCACGATGACGCAGTCGACGCACGAGCAGCCGCAATGCTCACGCGTGCGACCTGTGCCCGCACCCGGTACCGTAACGTCACCGAATACCGTTCTCATCCTCGCCCAACGAGTCATGCGCACCAATTCACGTCTTGCGATCATCGCGTTCACGCTCGCCTCCGCGAGCTGCGCCGGCCACTCGACGACGCCGACGCTCGACCCCGTGTCGGAGCTGACCGATGGTTTCGATGCCAGCGTCCGCAGAGATGTGGAGACCCTTCGTCGCACGATGAGCTCCTATAACGATCTCAGTGTCGTCGAGGCGGCCGGCTATCCCACCAAGCTGACGAAGTGCGTCGCCGATTCGACGATGGGTGGAATGGGCTATCACTTCGTCGATTCAAAGGTGTGGGATGACAAGCTGGAGCTAGAGCATCCGGAAATGCTGGTGTACGCACCAGTCGAGGGTGGCAAGGTCGAACTCGTCGCCGTCGAATACGCCGTGCCGTACAGGGCTCGGGCGGCGACGGAAACCGCGCCTCGCCTGTTTGGCCAGGAATTCAGGAAGGCCGGGACGTACTGGGAGTTGCACGTATGGGCGTGGCGGAAAAACCGAGCGGGGTTGTTCGCCGACTGGAATCCTGCGGTGAAGTGCTGAGCAGGCCGCGCGCCGCATGAACGCTTCCGTGGCCGGCGCGCCCAAGCCGACTTACCGCCCTTAGCACTTCGGGGTGCCGCCACCGGACGCTTTCTCCCACGTGGAGTGCGTCGTGACGTCCGTCCACTGCACGCCGATGCTGTACGGTCCGATCGAAAAGCCGTTGATCGAGATAGAGCCCCAGCCAACAGCTCGACAGCAGCGCGTCGTCACGCTGGGCATGCCGTCTGGATAGACGCTGAACGACCAGTCGGAATACGTGTAGTAGTGCCGGTTCGTCGTGTTGTAGGTGATGACCGCGCTCTTATAGGGCAGTCATTGGCATCCGCTGCAAGCCAATGCGTGCCAGGCTCGCATCGCTTTCGTCGCCGGACGTAAAGAGCGCCGCCAGCTTCTGCATTGTCTCGTCCGGAGCCGCGTCGGACAGTGCACCGGCTATCGTTTCAATCGACGTGAGCGCGTCGAACGTCGCTGGCGATTGCGCTGACACCTGCGTTGACGCTGGTGCGGATGGCGCGAGATCGCGATGGTCGCCAGTACAAGCGAATAGACCACCGGCGAGTGCGCTGTGATCTTCCCGAATATTCTCATGCGCGTTACGCTCAACGCAGAGCCGCAGTAAGTCTGACGCGAGCAGAGTGAGAATCAGCGCGCAATCATCCGGCAGTGAAGTGAATTACGTCAAACGCGACCCGGTACATCAATGAAGAAAGCCACCGCTGCCAGGAAGCCGACAAAGAGCGGCTCCACGAAAGGAAAAAAAGCAGACTCGCCCTCTCAGCTGATCGATGCGAGAATCAGGGAGCTCGATGATTGGCGCGGCGACATGCTTGCTCGGGTCCGAAAGCTCATCAAACAGGCCGACCCCGAAGTCGTTGAAGAGTGGAAGTGGGGCGTGCCGGTGTGGTCGCACGCCGGAATAATCGGTACCGGCGAGACGTACAAGAAGGTCGTGAAGATGACCTTCGCCAAAGGCGCGTCGTTGGAAGATCCTTCAGAACTCTTCAACTCCAGCCTCGAGGGCAACACCAGGCGCGCCATCGATTTCCATGATGGCGATACGATTGACGAAAAGGCATTCAAGACACTCGTTCGCGCCGCCGTTGCGCTCAACACGTCGGCGCCAGCGACACGCCGGGTTCGTTCGCAGACGAGATCAAAGAGCGCGTGAGGGCCGCGGCGAAGCGGTCGATGTGTTTTGTCTTCCGCACAAGACCCTAACGTCAGAGGTTATTGTCGCGAAGAGACCGCTGATCAAGATTGCCTCCGTCATCGCATGCCTCCTTCATTTGCAACGGAGTAGATCAGCTGTGCAACCACTCGCTCTACTGTCCGCCCTGATTCTCGCCCTCGGCATCGGCCGGCTGGATGACGTTGCGTCGACGAACAAGCTCGATCACGTGCTGCTGTGGGGGCGCGATATCGATCAGGTCACGGCAGTCATGGCGGCGAAGCTCGGCTTTCAGGTCAAGCCAGGACGCAATCCCGGCGGCGTCGCCAACAGATTCGTACGGATGCCCGACCAGAGCTACATCGAGCTGCTCGGTATCACGCGGCCGAACGCTGACCTGGATCCGGGCATGCTCGCGGATCGGACGGCACTGAAAGGTGGACCGGGAACGCGATCATTCGGTGTGCATTCGTCGGCACTCGATCAGGTGTATGCGTCACTCAAGAGCCAGGGATACGGGGTGACGCAAATCTTCACGGCGTCACGCACTGATCCCGATGGCGGTGGTCCATCGAAGCCTCCGCGCTGGCGCTTGTTTGCCTTCGATCGCGCGCCGCTGTCGAGCAACGTGTTCTTCATTGACTACGCTGTCGACAAGACGGGCCCAGCGAATGTCGCAGACGACAGGCTCGCACGCGAGCATCCGAACGGCGCACGAGAGCTGTCCGCGTACTGGCTGCTGTCGTCGAATGCCGATGCCGACAGGAGGCAGCTCGAGCGAATGGGGTTTCCCGGTGCGCTACCCGTTCGCATTCCGCAGATCAATGCACGGGGCTTCTGCGTACCGGTTGGGCCGAACAGCATTCTTGCGCTCGAGCCAGACGGTCAGGGAATGGCCGCCGCCGCGCTGCGCAGCGGAGGTCCGCAGGTGCTTGGTGTCAGCATTGCCGTCTCCGATCTCGAGCGCACGAAGCGCCTGGTCGAGCGCGGATATGAGCGACAGCTCGAGCGCTACAAGGGAACACTGGGAGATTCATTTCTCGCGCCGACGCAAGACGATCTCGGAATGCTCATCGAGTTTCACGCACAACCGCAAACCGCGGTTGTGAACGCGTGTCGTGGTATCCAGCCTTAGACGGCCTCGCGTCGCAAACGCGCTTTTGAGATCGACACGACGCTCACGGCGCTGAGCTACGTGAGCGCGCCGAGCGCCGTTTCCATTCGTGCGCGATACGTGCGCGACATGCGCACGGAGCTCCCGTCATCGAGCACAACCTCGTAGTCTCTGTAGTCGATACTGCGCAGTCTCCGTACGCGCGCCAGCGCCACGATCGTGGAGCGATGAACGCGAACAAACGCATTTGCATCGAGCCGTTCCTCGAGCTCGGCGAGCGTGTACTGCGCCAAATGCGTGCGGCCCGTGGTCAACACCAGGCGCACGTACCGACCGTCCGCCTCGATGCGCGCGACTTGAGCCGCGTTCACTACGGTCGTCGTACGTCCCGACTTGACGAGCAGATGATGCAGCGGCTGGCTCACGACCGCGGGAACGCCGCCGGACGCAACTTCGCTCTCAGCCGTCCCAACGTCTGAAGGCTGAAGTTCGTTGCCACCGGCGCGAGCGCGCTGACGTCGCCGGCGAATCCATTGCGCCAGAACTGCTGGCAAGACCACGAGAATGCCGGTCCAACCGGGAAGATCCAGTCCGAGACTGAGACTGTGTGGACTACGGTCGATCGATACAGTACCCGCAGTCACAGCGAGTACTGCCGTGACAAGCAGCACGATGCCCGACTGCGAACGCGGACTTGCCGGAAAAAGTCCCGTGCGCCTTGCGCGCTCAATGGCATCACGGGCCACCAACTGAACCTGCCGACTCATGACACCATACCTCCCATCCATGACATTCGCCGTTGTGCGGCCCGTTGGCGTGGACACAGTCTGCTCCGATCGCGCCACATGCGCCACGTACCTGTTGGTCCTCACTCTCTTCACACCATGCTCACAATGGCGGCACAATTCCACAACGCAGGGGTTTCGCGAAGCAGCGCGGGCATGACGATACGAGCAGCGATGAGGCGCCTCACGAGCGTGCTCACTCTACTCGCGTGCATCGCTCCGATCGCGTGCCGCTCCGCACAATATACTCCGCCTGCCCAACGCGAATCGTACGCCGCTCACTCCGCAGTTGAAGTGACGACGGAGGCGCTCGACTCCATGTGGGCGAATCGACAACTGTTCGACCTCCGCAACGCGGTCGCCCCTGACGGCGTGCTCGGCCCGGACACCACCGCTCGCCAGTTCTACCTCGGCGCCGTGGCCGCCGGCTTCGAACTTGACGAGAGCGCGAATGAGATTCTGTCGCGTTATCTCGACCACGCGCGCAGCGGTCGGTTCGGTGCCGACACCACCCACACCGCCGATGCGGAAGTGCTGCGTGCGGAGGTTGCGGCGCGCAACGGGCACTACGCCCGCGCCGCCGAGTGGTTGGCGAGCGCCCTCAGCTCGCGCCGAAGTACCGCCGATTCCGCGACGGTGGATGACTGGTCGCGCGATCTCGCCGTATGGCGCGGCCTTCGCGCGGTGGCCGAACAACGCGTCGTCGTGACGGACACGACTCCAACGCATCTCGCGCGGGACCGAGCTGGGTTACTCACCTTGTTCGCCCGAAATGCCTCTGGCGATTCGGGCACTCGTGACAGCGTTCAGATGATCTTCGACACGGGCGCGGGCCTCACGGTCGTTACCACCACTACAGCGTCACGGCTCGGCGTGCGCTTCACCGGCGATAGCGTCGACGTCGAGGCCGCCACCGGAATACAGGTTCGTTCGGCGTTGGGTGAGATTCCGCGGCTGTCGCTCGGGAGTGTGACGGTTGAACACGTGGTGGTTCTCGTCATGCGCGATGCGGACCTGAGTTTCCCGGAAGCGAACTACGCGATCCACGGAATCATTGGCTATCCCGTTCTTGCGGCCATGGGGCGGATGACCGTCAGCCGAGATCTCTGGCTACGGTCAGGAGTGCAGGCGGCACCGATTCCACTCGCAGCGCGAAATGTGGCGGTGGACGGACTCGCTCCCTTGGTCGAGGTGGGGTTCGCCCATCGCCTCTCGGCGTGGACGCTGGATACCGGAGCGCAGGCGACGATTGCGTATCCACGGTTCCTCGCACGGCATGGGGAAGCGGTGCGCGCCGCTGGCGTGCTGGAAACCGAGGGGCTCGGAAGCGCCGGTGGGGGAACCAAAGTGAGCGGCTACCACATGCGAGACGTGCAGCTGATGCTTGGCAAGGGGACGATCACCGTGCCGCAGATGACCGTTCTTCGCGTCGGGCCGACGACGAGCGCACGTCGCGTATTCGGCAACCTGGGCCTGGACGCATTTGCCGGAGCGACGCGCGTCACCATCGACCTTCGCGGCGGAACAGTGTTTGTGGAATAGCGGACGCTAAGGCACCGGCCATACGGTAAGATCTCGCAGCGCCGTGCGCGCGATGCGTCCGCGCATGGCGCGCACCGTTGCTTCGAGCTCGAACAGCTGCTCACGTCCGAGCTCGAGTGCGTGTTCATCCGGCTGGTCGACCGTTCCTACCGGATAGTCCACATATGGGCGTCGTGACTGTTCGACGTGTGCGCCGAGGAAGTGCGTGACCTCATGATGCCTCGTGAATTCTGCCAGGCGCTCGATGCTCTGCGCGTACGCAGCGGTGTCACGCACATAGAGGCGGCCGGGATAGAACGTATCGCCCGTCAACAAAATTCCCGTGCGACGATCATACACCGCGATGCTTGCCGGCTGATGTCCCGGAATGGGGAGCACGTCCAACACGCGATCGCCGAGGTTGATCGATCCGGAGTCGTACGGCCATCGCTTGATGCCAAAGAACGCGCGCACGGAGGCCGTGTCTCGGCCAACCACAGTGATGCCTTGTCGCCGCACGAACTGCGTGTCACCGGCGACATGATCGCCATGCGCATGGCTGTGTGCGACGACCAACTCGAGTGACGCGCGACCATTGCGAGCCAGCCACGCACGAATGAGCGTGTCGACGGGTGTCGCGACGTCCACGTGGCCAGCGCCGGTGTCCAGCAGAAGTGCGCGATCGCGGCCGAAGATCAGGTATAGAAAGGGCTTCTCGAAATTCGTGCACGCGGCCTGACGCAGAATGAAAAAGTCGGCGTTGTAGGCGTGCACCTGAAACGGCGGCACTCCGGCGCAATTGCTGGCGCCGGCATACCAGCTCGCCGGGAGCCGACCTTGCTCCAACGAAGGCGACGATGACGATGACGCGCCGTGCGCACATCCGACGAGGGTGAGCAGGGCAGGCACCAGCGCGCGAGAAAGCGCTGTGGAAGATCGATGCATATTCATCGTGGAGTGCGCGGCTCCGGCACGATCCTCTCGCCGCGCTCGAGCATTGCCACGAGCGCGGCGATCTTCTTCGCGCGTCCTGCTGGCGTCTTCATAGTGTTCGTGCGAAACGCCAGCGAGAAGAGATTCGCCTTTCCGAGTGTCTTGAACGTCTTTCGCGCCTGTGGGCTTGCGTCGATCGCTGCGCGAAGATCGTCGGGGATGGTCGCAACGCTCGCGTTGCGCATCGGGGCATACGCGGCATCCCAGCGGCCGTCGGCGCGCGCCGCGTCGACCTGGCGCTGGCCATGCGGTGTCATGCGGCCGGC
Source organism: bacterium (assembly GCA_040003345.1). GTDB lineage: Bacteria > Gemmatimonadota > Gemmatimonadetes > Gemmatimonadales > Gemmatimonadaceae > AG11. The sequence goes on along the minus strand of JBDUCR010000300.1, from coordinate 17,654 downwards.
GGCGGTGAGTCGGGCAACGTTGTCGCGGTTGACCTGGCTCCAGATGCTACGCGCGGTGCGCGGCGTGTACCGCTGCAGGTACGACGTTTCGTCCAGCGATTTCCGAATGCCGTCGATCCATCCCCAGCACAACACCACGTCCAGGGCCTCCGCGATAGACACTGTCGGCAAGCCGGAGTTTTTCCGGTGAATCTTCAGCCATACTTCAGTCTCGCGATCGTGGTTCACCGCCAACCACTTCTCGAACGCGGCTTCGGTGCGGAAGCTCTTGATCTTCGCAGGGATGGGAATGACAGGTGGCATGACATCCACATTACCGACGTCGGCTGGTCGATTCAATGGCTGTGTCGCACGTACGCCGAACGACCGTCACGGACTGACAGCTTGGCCCGCTGTCACTTTGCGATGAGATGCAGGTCGCCGTTGGTAACCTTGAACACCAGGAACGACGGCTGAGCGTCGCCATTGCTGTCGAAGGAAATACTGCCGGTGATTCCATCGTAGTGGCGGCCCTTCACGGCGAATTCGTCCAGCTTCCTGCGTATGGCTTCGCGGGTAGTCGCGCCCGCTCGCAGTGCGCCGGCGATCATCCCGATGGCATCGTATGTGAGCGCGCCACTGTCGGTGAGAGAGTGACCTGTGCGCGCGCGATAGCGTCGCGCTACGCTCACGAGCGCCGGACGATTTGCCGTGAGATCCACGTAGCTCACGAACGAGATGCCCTCGAACGGCTTGAGGTCCGGCAACTCGCGGAATGCACCCAATGCGTCGCTGCCAAGCACGTGAAGGCTCGGTAACAGCGTCGCGAGGAAAGGCTCGAGCGTCGCGAACTCCTCGGGGCGCCCGATCCAGACGAGCAGGTCGGGGCGCGTGTGTGCGAGCGCACTCGCCAGCTCACTCGCTCCCTGCGCAAAACCACTTCCCTCGATGTAGGCCGCCTCGTATACGAGCGGCACCGCCGCTGTCTGGAGCTCGTGCTGCAAAGCATGCGACAGCGCACGGCCGTAGTCGCCCGTCACGTACAGCATCGCAACACGCGGCATCGGCTTCATCGCGTTGATTTGCGTCGCGATGAAGTGCGCCTGATGGTTATCGCTTGCGACCAGACGGAAGCTGTAGGGGCCCGCATCGGCGAACAGTGGGCTCGACGAGTTCGGCGCGATCTGCGGCATTCCCTTCGCGTTGTAGACCTGCGACGCAACGAGACTCGTTCCGCTCCCGCCGTGGCCAACGACGGCAAGTACGCTGTCATTTGCGCAGAGACGCTCCGCGATGGTAATGGCTTTGCTTGGAGGCGTGAAATACTTTTCGTCGACCGTCGTGAGCTCGAGCGTTCTGCCACCGATTCCACCCGTGGCGTTCACGTCCTCGACTGCCATGCGCGCAGTCACCGATGACTCCGATCCGACAAAGGCAATGCGATACGGCTTCCCGGAGCAGGTCGACGCGACCAAGAGCAGCGCGAGCGCAGGGATGACCGACCAGCCTGCGAATGCTCGTGCGAAGCAGAGACTCCGCAGCCGACCCAGGAATTGCACGTTTGTCCGGTGGGCGAGAAGCTTGATGGTACACGATCGGAAGGCTCGCGCGCCAGCGACGCAATGTGAAGGTTTAGATTGCCACGGTTTCCGTTGTCGCGGATTCGAAAGTAAGGTTCACCGAGCGCTCGCCGACCGGCCGTGTTCGATGCCGCACTCCGCGGGCAACCGTTACCATCTGACCCGGACCCAGCTGGAGCGCGCCTGCCTCGAACTCGATCTCGAGACGGCCCTCCACGACGAGAAACGTCTCGTCGGAATTGGGATGGTAGTGCCAATGATAGGGTTCTGTCATCACGCCGATTCGGACGACATGATCGTTGAGAGTGGCTACTGGGTGGTTGTCATAGCTGAGCGCGGACGATGACTCCACTGCCAGGTCGACAATTGCCGGAAGTTGTGTGGTCACATTCCCTCGGTATCGAGCGGTCGTGTAACAAAGCGTCACGAAGCCTTGTCGCATGGTCGAGCCTTGCCGCGCGCGACGATATCCAGCTTCGATTCAGTTTCGGCTATCGTTCAATCATACTGAACGGCGTGCATGTCCGCCCGATGAGCGCCGTTCGCCGCGCCGACTCGCAACGCGTGTGCTGACGCCCTGGTAGATTCGGCGCACGCGGTCCACAACACGAGGTTCGTTCGCTGATGATCTCCAGACGCCACTTTCTCATCGACGCCGTCCGAATGGCGGCAGTCGCGCGGCTGGCACCACTCGCCGTTTCGAATATTCCCCAGCCTCACGTCCGCACCGCGTCGTTCTTTCGGTGGGAACGGGTACACGACGATGCATGGGTGGTCTTCAACGGCGGCGGGAACGTCCTCGTGATTGCAGATCCTTCCGGTGCAATCGTCATCGACAGCAAGGAGCTTGGCATGGGGCAGTCGCTTCATGACGAAATCGTCGCGCGCCATGGCCGCATTGCCGCCGTGGTGATCACGCACCATCACGAAGACCACTCCGGTGGCTACGGTGCCTTCACGAACGTGCGCGGCATTGCGCACGGCTCGGCGCTGCCGAGGATTCGCGCGAAGGCAGCGCGTGTGATCGAGCGCGCGCGGCGTGAGCCCGCGCAGCTCGCGGATGGCATTCTCAAGTCGCTCAACTCCGACTTTGACGTTCCTCGAACGACGGAATCGGAGCGCGTGGTGAGCCAAGAGATTGCTTCGTTTGCGGCGGCGGCGCCCGACGGCATGGTGCCGGCGGAGTCGCTGACCGATCGGTCCGAATTGCGCATCGGCGAAACGGTGCTCGAGCTCGCGCACGCCGGGCCAGCGCACACCGACAACGATATCATCGTGCGGGATCGGCGCCGGAATCTGCTGCATGCGGGCGATCTACTCTTTCACCGGATGCATCCGTTCATCGATGTGTCGGCTGGGGGCAACACGCCTGGTTGGCAGCGCGCGCTGGACGACGTCGGAACGAAGTGTGACGGGAACACGACCGTCATTGCCGGCCACGGGGCGATTGGACGTCGCGCGGCGCTCGACGAGCAGCGCGATTACTTCTCACGCCTCCGTGACACAGTTGAGCGTGCGCGTCGCGAAGGACGCACGCGTGAAGAGATCCTCAAGCTTCCCAACGATGCGTTTCCCGCCTACGGCTTCGCCGATGGATGGTCCGAGAACCTCGGTGTCATTCTGGACGAGCTGGAGAAGTCGTGATCGGACGTCTCGTCCGTTGCCACTGCGTAGAGACAAATGCGCATTATCCGCCGATCGTCGCGGCGATTGGCCCGGATCCCACACGGTATGGTCCTGACAGCTCGTAGTCGGTGACCAGCTCCGTCATCTGCCATGCGCGACGCAGCGCGAACCCGAGTGCGAAGATCGATATCACTCCAGTGTAGATCCCGTACGATGCAAATGAGGAAAGGATCGGGAGGAGGAAGATCAGTGCGATGGCTCCGATGAACATCGCACCCGCACTGCCGGCGAGACGATCCGCGAACGCCGCATTGCTGTCCATCTTCTTGATGTTGTCGCGCGTCTTCTGCAATCGCTCGAGAGAATCCGCGACAGCCAGCGAATCCTCGCGCGCAGCGATGGTCGCACTATCCTCCTGAACAACCGGTGCTCTCTGCGCGTTGAGCGCGCGCACCTCATCGCGAATGTCAGCGGCTTCACCGGCGGGGCCGAATCGCGCTTCGCGCTTTGGCGGTGCCTTCGCGACGCTGAGTTGATGTGCGGCACGAAACACCGGCATCAACATCGCCAATCCGAGCGCGGCATAGGTGAGCGAGATGGCGAGCCACTGGTATTGGCGACCGCCATAGTTCGCCGTCGCTTTGCCGATGGCCTTTGCCACGAGATACGCGACACCGATCGACGAGATGATCCGGAATCCGCTGAAGACCATCAACAGGAGACTGACGCCGATCATTCCCGCCAGCGCGGCTCCGCCACCGTACAGGATGGCGCGACCCAGTGCCGCTGGGCCCGTGCCTCGGTCGATGCGTCTGCGATATTCCTGACTGCACCTCGGGCAAAGGGGACGCCCGTCGAGGGAGAAGTACGTGGTGCGCAGAATCGTCTTGCATTCAGCGCAGGGCATCGCGGGGGGCGCCTTGGGTTGCTCCACGAAGTCGGAGCTCTGAGCGCGACCCGAAGCGGCGTCGAAAGGCATGGTCGAGACACGGTGGCGATGTGGGATCGCAAGCACAGCTGTCTCTATTGACGACTGACCCCGCTCCGCGTCCTAAAAGGCTTGCTCATGGCCCTGGATCCGAGAGAGTAGCGCGGCGAAACAATGAGCCGCTCGCTTCCGCTTCGTACTCAGCGAGGTACTGCGGATCGTCTACGCGTCGTATTCTCTCTACGAAGCTGCTCTCGGCGAGGTTCATGATCTCTCTGAAGTCACCGATCGATAGCTCGCGGCCCCGAAAGATGATCCCAACGACCTGTCGAAAGCCCGACAGCTTGTAGAGACCGAAGCTTCGCTGGTGCGTGACGCCAAGCTGGAGCTGCGTCCTCGAGAGCATGTGCGCCGACATCACCTCTGGTCCGCCAATTGGTGGAACAACGCAGAGGAACGGTTTACCGTATCGCATGTCGGCCCGGGACTGAGAGCATCTTCAACTGCGACATCCGGGCCAAAATGATCGCCGCGCTCATCTAAGGCCGAATCGACATCTTTGTGACGACGGCTAGGTCAACCGAGCGGAGCTACGAGCGCCCATGCGCTAGCCAGTCCTCCAGCTGCTGGCTCGTCGAGAGAACTTCCGGGCGTAGCAGAAGGTCGGGATGCATGTCGTGCGGGCCGTATCCCGTCGGCAATCCGGTCGCCTTGCTCACAATCCATGAATGCCGGTGATCGCACGGTCGTCCGCGCATGAGGAACCGCTGTGGCCGATTCACACGGGACGCGACCGCGCCATAGGTCGCGCGCTGTCGACCACGCTCCAGCGCATCGAGAATCGCGTCCAGCTTCTGATCAGACGTCATCGCGCCACGATTTATCCCGCGCTGCGAATCGCCACTCGAGGCGCGTCATCCGGCGTTCACTCTTCGCGCGCGAGTGTACGACAGAACTCGGCCGTTGCGTCGTCCGCCGGAAAAGTGCACTCGATGCGTATATCGTCGATGGTCACATCGCGCGGCGTTCCGAATGTCGTGATGGTCGAGAAGAAGCGAAGCTCCTGCTCGTCCTTGCGAAACACCACCGTGAGCAGTGGCGGCGGAGCGGCACCAACGTCGCGCGTGTGCCATCGCGACGGCACGTCAGGATAGCGGAGCACGTCGTCCAGCAGCGCGCGCGCCTTCGCGTCATTTGGCGTCGCCGCGACTTCGTCGTGGACGTGGCGAATGAGATCGCCCGCCACTTCCTCCCAGTTCACCACGACCTTGCGCAGATCGTTCGGATCAAAGAACTGTCGCACCATGTTCGGATGTGCGCTGCCTCCAATCAGAAAGTCGGCGACACGCATGGCAGCACGATTCGCCAACAGCACGTCCCAATATCGGTTGAGCACGAATGCCGGATACGGTTCCTGCTGTTCGAGTATGAAGTTGATCGCCCTCCGTACCTGCGCGAGCTCCGGCGTGTTGAGCGACGTTTCGGGGTACCTCGGCGCATATCCGGCAGCCAGCAGCAGCGCGTTGCGCTCACGAAGCGGCATCTCCAGCTCATCAGCCAGGCGCACGATCAGATCGCGACTCGGTTGTGCCTTGCCCGTTTCGACGCAACTGAGATGACGCGCTGACATTCCCGTCTCGAGCGCGAGCTGCAGTTGACTCACGCGTCGCGCTGCGCGCCATTCACGAAGCAGGACGCCGACATGCGCGCTCGGTGCAGGCGGCGGTGGCGAGTGCGAAGCAGAGAATCTCATGTGCAAAGAATACAGTGCGACCCCGTGAGGTCCATGACCTCACAGGTCATCGCCTGCCTGCGCCCGATGCGCGCCAGAGTCCTGGCGCGACACGGCATCGCCACGGGGACTGGATCAACGGTCAGCGCACTGAGGTACTGGCTGGACAGAGCCCGAAGCATCGTGCCCTGACGATTTGATCCCGTCGTCATCCGCCACAGACCGAGCCACGACAAGAACGAACGTGATGCGGTGCGAGAGCGCTCCCGGCAGGCGCGAGTCGATTGACAGTTGAGCCGCAAACTCGGAGTGCTCCATGCCGACTGCACGAGCGATTGTCGCCGCGTCGCGCAGGAATGAGTTGGAGTCGTACGCAAGACCTGCCTTGCCCGCGCCGATCATGAGTACGATTCCGGCGATGGTCTTACTCACACCGCCTGCTCTTGCCCCGATCGAAGTGCTGCCGAGTTCTCTGGAAGTCGAAACACGCGATGGATGCACCCTGTGCAGGACACTCCGCGCGATTCTGTCGATGGAAAACCGTCTCATCATGGTGCTCCGGCTGTTGCGCGAGATCGCGCGTGGCGAGCGTCTCGTTCATGCTCTCACACAGAAAGCACCGGAGTGTGACACGGCGATCTTAGACCGTTACGCCATGCGGACACCACCTCAGAATCACTGTGCCCACGATCGTATGCGCCTCGCGCGACACGGTAATCGGCGAGAAGGCCGCGTTGAGCGACAACAGCTCCAGTTGCGATGGCGTCACTTTACCAACGCGCTTGACGACGTAGCCGGCATCGGGCACTCGCGCTAGAACAACGGTGTCGCGCGACACCTGGTCGCCAACATGCACGAGCACGGAGTCGCCCGTATGAAGCAACGGATCCATGCTTTCGCCGACGACTCGAAGCGAGATGTACGAACCATGCGGCACGTCGTCCGGCACTCGCACCCACTGGTCGCACGCTTCGTCCCAGAGATCACGTCCAGCTCCCGCGGCCGCTCCGAGATCGAGCAGGGGAGCCGACCGCATTGCCTTTGCCTCGGTGAGGACCTGCGAGATCATGCCTCTGACTCCGGGTCTCTCAATGGGTGGAGCTCCATTCACGATGCGGACTTTCAGCCGAACTGCCTCCGCCTTCGCACGCATGCGTGCAGCTGACGATTGTATCCGTTCCGTCGTCCATCCATCCACTCTTGCCTGAGGCGAGTTGGCTTCGCGATCGACCCAGTCGATGAGTCGTTCGTCGGAATAGAGTGGCGAATCGGCTCGCTGCATCTCAGCGCGAATCGCCAGCTCGGCCAGCGGATCTCGAGCGCGAATACCCGTGGTGCGTTCTACTTCCCGGTCGTCTCCGAAGTGTTTCATCGTCTTGTCTGTGAATGGCATGACATCGACCTAACTCGTCGCTCGGATCCCGTCGACAGAGGAATCCGACAGTACGCTTGCAGCGATGGGAGTATGGCAACGACGAAAGAAGCGCTGGAGCTCCCGGACGTCACTCGGCTCCAGAGTGCTCATGTATCGCGTCGCCGCGTCGATCAGTCGCGCTCGCACCCGCTCGAGCCGCTTCCGCGCGACGGTGTATGAAACACCGAGCCACTCTGCGATTTCACGCTGAGGGACACTCTCGGCCACGGCAACGAGTAGCTGCCGTTCCTCCACGCTGAGCGTCTCGCTCAGCGTGGAGGCGAGACGATTCAATGCTGCGGAGAAGGAACTGCGTTCATAATCGGGAGCATGGCTCGCGCGCACATTTGCTTCGGAGGAGCCGGCGGCCGCTTCTCTGACGTCGGCAAAATCGCAATCGGCAAGCGCATCACGCGCTGCCTCGGACACGACATGGTGTCGGCGGCCGTTTCCTCGCTTGGTATTCAGGAGCTTGTTGCGAAAAGCCTTGAGGAGATACATGCGCGGGCTCCGCGGCAACTGTGCGCTTCGCATCATGAATTGCATGGCGACATCATCGAGCAGTTCGCTGACGAATTCGTCGCACGCATCGTGTGGCAGTCCGGCGCGGTGAGCATAGTCGAGCAGCATTCGGTGAAAGCGCCGAATGAATTGCTCGAATGCTGCAGATTCGCCCCGTCGCATACCGGCGACGATATCCACGTCCGTGATCGCATGCGCGCTCTCCTGAAGAAGCGAACCCTCCGATACGATCGTGTTCTCTCTCGCTGGTCGGTGATTTTCTTTCCCCGCCAGTGGCCCTGCTTTGCGCATTGACAGCCGCCCCCGCTACCCGGGCCTAAGCCACACGAATCGTCGTCGAATCGTCCTCGATGATCGGCAGGCACCGCCTGTCCAGACGAAGGCACCGTGCTGTGACACACTGCGCGCCAGCCGTTCATCTACGAGGAGAAGGTATACCCGAAGAAAGGCCGAATCAAGGGCTAGATCACACCCGGCTTGGCTATGGCAGAGACATGCCGAACGCGCCTCCACTAGGCGATCGAGTGGAACGCGTTACAACCCGATGGGAGTCGGCTCGCCGGCGCGCGTCCCGCATTGACCGACTGAGCCGCTGCGATGATCTGGCGTTTCGAAACACCATTTCCGACCTGGAAGAGGCCGTGCGCACCGCGAGGTGTCGTTCAGCCCGACCCACGGCTCGCGCTTTACCGCGGGGACTTCCGCGTCGTAGACCCCGCACGTGATCGTGTCTGCGCGAGCCGCCAGAATTGGCGCTCGTCGATAACGGTGACCTTCACCCCCTGATCCGCGAGCCGCCGGACTTCGATCAGCTTCGACCCGCCATCCTTACCGGCGATCTGGAGTGCATTCGGCTTGCCGCGCACGAGAATGTCGGTGGTCTGCCCGGGCTTGGATTGCACGACCGCTCCCGCCTTCTTCGCCGCGGTGATCGCCTCGATGCGCGGACGAACGAGAAACCCAGTGAACGAGACGCGCTTTCCATCGAGACTCTTCACGCGGCCAAGTCGCTGTCCTTTCGGCCGCTCCTTGAGCGCCGCGATCAGATCTTCCGCCGCTTCGTAGCGTCTGCCGCGCGAGCCAAGGCAGCGATGAATGATCTCCTTCAGCTGATCGCTGCACGGAAGACCGCGCACCTCCTTGCTGAGCATCGGTCGCGTGATGTCACCGCGAAGCAGCATCGCCGCAAGGAGGCCGATCTGATAGACGTCATCGCGCTTCTGCCAGCGACGGACCTTGCCCCACGCGATCTCATTCGGTACGTGGAAGAGGTTGAACGAATCGGCGGTCACGCCACGCGCGTTGGGCTGATGTGCCGCAATGCCGAAATCGCCGAGCTTGAGTTGCTCGCCTTCGCAGACAAAGACGTTGAATGGCGTGAGATCGCGGTGCATGGCCTGCCCCCGATGCAACGCGTCGAGCGCGCGCAGAATTGCCGCAATCTCGCGTCGAACGAAGCGTTCCGATTGCGCGCCCTCACGCGCGAGCCATGCGCCAAGGTCGCCATGCTCGGCGTATTCCATCGCGAGGCAATAGCGCATCTCGCCGCCTTGCACGTCGACGAATCGGTCGAACACACGCAATGCGCGCGGCTGACGCGCGAGCAGCTCGGCGAAGTACGCTTCGCGCAGCCAGCCAGTGAGCCGATCACTGATTTTGATGCAGACCTGCGCGGGAAATCCGCCCGCTGGTGTCGCCGTTGCGAGATACACCTCGCCAAATCCGCCCTTTCCGATGAGACGGTCGAGCGTATAAGTGCGGCCCGATTCCGCGCTGTATGCGGTCGCGCCACCGTGCTGCAGCTGCCTTGAGCGCGTCGGGCCGTTCGTGCCGCCGGTTGTCGTCTTGGTTCGCCGCGTTGCCCTCGTGTCCGTCGCTGCCTTGGTCGCCATTGTTGTCCGGGTGTTCGAGGCCGTCGTGGTCCTGGTTGCCTGCGCTGCCTTCTTGCTCTTTGTGGCTGCTGTTGCCCGCGGTTCGTGTTGTAGTTCAATCCGCTCGTGCCGATACTGACAGCATCCGATCGGTCCTGAACGCACGGCTGCGAGCGCCACGCTATCCACGCTATCAAAATCAACATCGGTCGAGGCTGCATGCTGCTGTTCAGCATCGCCGCCTCGCTCTGCGCAACAGGTCGTCACCGGACTCGACGCGCGGAAGCCCATCGGCCTCTACGTCCACGACGCGTGGACCATTGACGACGGGCTTCCCCAGAGCAGCGTCCTCGCCATCGCGCAAGGAAATGACGGCTACCTCTGGATGGCAACGGAATCCGGCGTTGTGCGCTTCGATGGTGTGAGCTTCAGCACCTACAACACCGCGAACACCGCCGGACTCAAGGATAACTTCATCAGCGCGCTGATGATGGATCGAACACAGACCCTCTGGGCCGGAACGTGGGTCGGCGGCGTGATTCGGATCAGCAATGGCAAGCCATCAGCGGCGCCGGGAGCGGAAGGCTCGTGGATGCACAAGCTCTTCCAGGATCGGGCTGGCAGGATCTGGGGCGCGCGCGAGACGGGCCTCACCCTATGGACAGACGGACGCTTTCGGTCGGTCGCTGGTATCGACACACGAATCAACGACATCGCCGAAGCGGCCGACGGCACGATGTTGCTCGCGACCGAACATGGCATCAACGCGCTGACGCGAGGCCGCGTCAGCCGCTGGCAGCCAGCGGGCGGACGCATCGACGAGGTAGTGTCGTGCCTCTATTCGGATCGCGATGGCGGCGTCTGGGTGGGCACTACCGTCGCACTCTATCACGCAACCAATGGACGATTGCGTCGCTACGTGAAGAGTGACGGCCTTCCGGACGGAGGTGTCAGTGCAATTCTCCGAACCCGCAACGGACAACTGTGGATCGGCACGGACGGCGGAGGAATCGCTCGGCTCGAACGTGATCGATTGCAATCGTTCACGACAAAGGACGGCCTGACCGACGACGCGGTGCGCGCGCTGTTCGAAGATCGAGAGGGAAGCCTTTGGGTGGGAACTCGGCTCGGTGGTGTCAATCGGTTTCGGGAACCGATCCTGACGATCTACACAACGCACCAGGGTCTCTCGTCTAATTCGGTATGGTCGATTGACGAAGGCGCGCAACAGAATCTCCTGATCGGAAATGGAGAAGGCGTCGACAGCTTTCGCGACGGAAAGCTCACACCATTCGTCATCACCGGTCATTCGGCGTACACCACGCTGCTCACCACGAATGGCGACATGTGGATCGCCACGCATCCCGGCCTCAATCGACTGCATGGCGGACATACTGACGTGCTCGCGCCGCCATTTCCGCAGAAGCACGTCGCTGCGCTTTTCGAAGATCGCGACAGTGCACTCTGGATTGGCGGCTACGACGGCCTTGCACGCTGGAAGGCAGGTGTGCTTCACGACTTCACTCTGGAGTCCGGCGTTGCGCATGCGCAGGTCACGACGATCATGCAGGATCGCGACGGAACGCTGTGGATCGGAACGCACGGCAATGGTCTGCTGCGTATGCGGAACGGAACGTTCACGGCGTTCACCACCAAGCAGGGCCTGACGAGCGACGTGATCGAAGCGCTGTATCTCGATGACCACGGAATCTGGATCGGCACGCAGCGCGGTCTGAACCTCCTGCACGACGGACAGGTCATCGCGTTGCCGCTCGGCAGCGATGCGATGTCGGACATCTACAAGATTCTGAAGGACGATGTCGGAAACTTCTGGATGAGCTCTAACGAAGGCCTTGCGCGTGTGAGCGAGCAAGGGCTGCGCGACGTGGCCGCCGGCCGGCGCAGCACAGTCGACGTCAAACAGATCGTTCCACTCGATGGACGTGGGCACATCGAGTTCAACGGTGGCTCGCAGAGCGCTGGCTGGAAAAGCGCCGATGGTCGTCTTTGGTTCGCGAGCGTAAAGGGACTCGTGATGGTTGATCCCGCTCACATCACGAGCAATCCACTGCCACCGCCAGTGCACATCGAGCGGTTGCTGGTCGATGGCCGGTCGGTCGACATGGCTGACGACGTGCAGCTTCCACCGAGTGGTGGCGGTCTCGAGGTGCACTACACAGCGACGAGCCTGCAGATTCCGGCGCGCGTCGCGTTTCGCTACAAGCTCGAGGGCTACGACGAGGCCTGGATCGATGCAGGGCACCGGCGCGTCGCCTACTACACGCACGTTCCAGGAGGACACTATCGTTTCCGCGTTGTCGCGGCGAACAACGACGGCGTGTGGAACGAAACGGGCGCGACGCTTTCGTTCGGGTTGGGGTTGCATCTGTACGAAACGCGATGGTTCTACGCGCTCTGCGCCATCAGTGCGTTAGCATCGCTCGTCGGCATATATCGCCTTCGTGTGCGTCGCATGCACCAACTCGCCGATACGCTGCGCGGTCTGGTCGACGAACGAACGAGTGCCCTTCAGGAGGAAGTCACCGAACGCCGCAGCGCGGAAGAGCGCTATCGCCACTTGTTCGATGCCAATCCACAACCGGTGTGGGTGAACGACCGCGACACGCTCGCGTTCCTCGCCGTCAACGACGCGGCGACTCGGCACTATGGCTACAGCCGTGAGGAATTCTTCGCGATGCGCATCACCGATCTGCAGCCGGTGAACGAAGGACCGGCGCTGGTCGAATGGCTGCGCGCCGCAGGCGATGGATCAGGCGGGACAAGCACGTGGCAGAATCAGAAGAAGGATGGCAGCGCGATCGAAGTGGAGGTGGCGGCCAAGACCTTCACCTTCATGGGACGCCCCGCCATTCTCATCGTTGCTGCGGATGTCACCGCGCGTCGAACGCTCGAAGAGCGTCTTCGTCAGTCGCAGAAGATGGAAGCGGTCGGCCAGCTGGCAGGCGGCATCGCGCACGATCTCAACAACGTACTCACCGCCGTGATGGCCCATGTCGATCTTGCGGTGACGACGCTCGCGAAGGACGACGCGGTGTACGAGGACCTCACACAGGCGCAAGGCGCGGCACATCGCGGCGCCGCGATGATCCGCAAGCTGCTCGGCTTCAGTCGCCGCGAGCGGCTGGCTCTAAAGCCGTTGCGCCTCGAGGCTCTCATCGATGATCTCGCTGTGACGTTGCGACGTATGCTCCCGGAGTCCATCGACATCGTCGTCACGAAGGAGGATGAGCTACCGCCAGTGGCGGCCGACGGCGGCGCCGTGCAGCAAATACTGCTCAACCTCGCGAACAATGCGCGCGACGCCATGCCGCTCGGGGGCCGACTGAAGATCGACGTCCGACTGGCGACGCCGAGTGATGAGCTCATGGCGGCACAGCCATGGGGCGTCGAAGGATACTACGTCGTGCTGTCCGTATCGGACGACGGCGGTGGTATGGACGGACAGACCTTGTCCCGAATCTTCGAGCCCTACTTCTCGACGAAACCGGCGGAGCAGGGCAGCGGACTCGGTATGGCGATGGTGTTCGGCCTGATGAAGCAGCATCTCGGCTATGTCCTCGTGGACAGCAAGCCCGGCATCGGCACGGATGTGCGGCTGTACTTTCCGACGACAGCTGAAGCGATTCCCGTCGTTGTTGCATTGCCTGGTGAGAAGCCCGCGAGGATCAGCCAGACGATACTCGTGGTGGAAGACCAGGAGGCGGTGCGCGGCGCAGCGATTCGTGTGCTCACCAGGTTTGGCTATCAGGTGCTGTCGGCCGGCGACGGCGAAGTCGGCCTTCAGATGTGGCGCGAGAATTCAGAGTCGATCGATCTGGTCGTGTCGGACGCGATCATGCCTCGCATGGGTGGAATGGCGCTCTTCGAAGCGATGAGCCAAGAGTGTCCGGACATTCGATTCCTGCTCACGAGCGGATACACGGGCGTCGAAGTGAAGAGCAGCATGTCGAGCCACGCTGATCTGCCGTTTCTGCCGAAACCGTGGACGGTGAACGAGCTGTTGACGGCGGTACGAGCGGTGTTGAACGCGGCATGAGTTCGTTGGCCCACTGATGCAGAGTGGGCGGGGCGCGCACATCGCCGTCATTCTGCTCGCAGGCTGCGTGTCGGATCTGCCCTCGTTGCCCGAAGTGCTGGCACGATGCACGCGGCCATTCCCGCTGCCGCAAGCGTAGCGACCACCACTGCAATCGCCGCGGGATCGGTGGGTTGAACTCTATACAACGCAGCGCGGCCGAGGTGCGCAGCCACAACGCCGAGCACGACGCCGAGTGACACGCCCACGACGAGTTGCACGGCGGCGTCACGGAGCACGAGACGGACGACATCTGCGCCTGCGGCGCCAAGCGCCATTCGAATCCCCATCTCTCGCTCGCGGCGGCTCGTCGAGAACGCCATCACGGCATAGAGACCGATCGACGCCATGACGAGCGCGACGATCCCGAATGCGACGAACAGGCCACCAAACACGCGCAGCGGCCACGTCGCCTGCGAGAGTGACTCACTCATCGATCGCAGCGAATACACCGGAAGATCGCGATCGAGTGACGCCACGAGACTGCGGAGCGACTGCGCCACGAATGCGCCGTCACCGCGCGTGGCGATGGCGACGCTCGCGGAATTGTGCTGCTCCTGATGGAACGCCGTGATGACCTCCGCTGGCCACGGATCCAGCCCCGGTGAGCTCGCGTACAATGTTGGCATCACTCCCACGATCGTCACCCACGTTGGCATCGAATCGCGCGCATTGAGACTGATTCGAAGGCCGATGGGATCCATTCCTGGAAGGACCTGTTCGCTGAATCGCTGACTGACAACGGCAACGCGCGGAGCGCCCATCCGGTCCTGGATCGTGATCGGTCGACCGCGCAGCATACGGACCTCGAACGCCTTGAAAAACCCAGGCGACACCGCAAGATGTCCAACAAGCGGCTGATCATATGCACGTGCGTAACTCCGTCCCGCGACAGCCACTCGGCGCTCGTTCCATCCCGTGCCGGGCAATCGCGAAGTGATTGACGTTGCCGTCGCGCCGAAAAGCCGAACGACCTGCTCGTCCAGCCGATTGAAGAAGGCGGCCTGCGAACTGCTATCTCCGTTCGACAGCGTGATACGACCAGTCATCATATCACGCGAGCGAAAGCCTGGCTCCACGGAGCGAAGGTTCAGCATGCTCTTTGTCGTGAGCGCTGCGCCGACGAGGAGGGCCGATGAGAGCGTCAGCTCGAACACGACGAGCGTGCGGCTGAGACGTCCGCTCCGATGTGACGACGATCCGAGTGATTGATCCTTGAGCACCTCCGTGAGGTCGCTGCGCGCAGCGGTAATCGCCGGAAGCACTCCAGACACCAGGCTCGCGAGCAATGCGGCGAACGCGACGAACAGAAGTACCTGCGGATGAAGATGGAAATCACACCAAAAGGGAAATTCTACATCGACGGTGGCTGCGCGAAACGCGGCGATGCCTGCCTGCGCGACCAGCGCGCCAAGGCCCGCGGCAAGGAGCGAGAGTATCAGCGCTTCAACGAGGAACTGTCGCGCGATGGCAGTACGAGATGCGCCGAGCGCGGCGCGGACAGCGACTTCTTTCGCACGGCTTGCCGCGCGCGCGAGGAGCAGATTCGCGACGTTCGTACAGGCGACGAGAAACACCAGACCAACAGCCGCGAACATCGCATAGAGGAGCGCGTAAATCTGTGTCCGCAGCACCGCACGCACGAATGGCTGAACGACCACACGCACACCCTTGTTCGCTTGCGGATGGTCCTTCTCGATGCGCATCGCGATGTGGGACAGTTCGGCCCTCGCGTGCGCATACGTCATTCTCGGCTTCAAACGACCTACGCCGCTGACGTTCGTACCCGCGCCCCAGGGAAGCGCGGACGGATCGAGATGGAGCGGAAGCCAGAGCCGGCTCGACGAGGGGAACGCGAAGCCTTCGGGCATCACGCCAATCACCATCGCCTCCTGTCCATCAACGCGGATGGCTCGGCCGACAACACTCGAATCGTTCGCATATCGGTCGCGCCACAGTGGATACGAGAGAATCACAACGAGCTCGCTTCCGGGCATCTCGTCATCGGCGCGAAAGGCTCGACCAAGCGCCGGTCGTGCGCGCGTGACACTCAACGCGGCGGCGGTGACGCGCGCACCGTCAACCCGCTCCGGACGCTCGGTGCCACTGACGTTCACCGTGATTGGCGTGAAGGCCCCGAAGGTCTCGAACGAGCTCTGCGCGTCTCGATAGGCGAAGAAATCGTGCGTCGACAGTTGCAACTCAGGCTCACCCTGGGAGGGGTTCGCCTCCATGATGACCGCGATGCGATCGCCTTCGTCGAATGGAAGACCGCGCAGCAAGGTTCCATAGATGATGGTAAACATCACTGTCGTCAGACCAATGCCCAGAGCGAGCGCGATAATCGCCATCGCTGTGGTGCCGGGATTCCCGAGTAGTGAACGCCAGCCATATCGAAAGTCGCGCGCGATTCCTGCCCAGCCGAACGCCCGTGCGCGCGATGCTACCACGCTCGCGGCCGGACGATGACGGGCTCGCACAGAGGCGTCGCGTAGCGCCGGATCACTGATCTGCGACATGATGCGATCGTGTGCCGCCGAGCTGCCGATGCGCGGCGACAATTCGGCGAGCTCCTGTTCGAGATGTTGCTCGAGCTCGTCGACGATTGCCGCCTGCTCTTCGGGTGATACATCCCAGGCGGCGACAACGGCACGGAGTTGCGCGCGCCATTCATCCATACGTCACCCCGGTGACCTGAGCGACCGCGGCGGCGAATTCGAGCCAGCCGTGTCTGAGCTTCTCCAGTGCACGCCGGCCGGCGGCGGTGATCGCATAGAATCGACGACGTCGCTCGCCCGTCTTCTCGACCCAGCGTCCGATGATCCAGCCTCGGTCTTCCATTCGATAAAGCATCGGGTACAGCGACGCGATGTGAAACGTCAGCACGCCTTTCGAACGGGACTCGATGAGCTTGTTGAGCTCATACCCATGCCGTCGCTCGTGTTCGAGCAGCGAAAGCACGAGGAATTCGGCACTGCCTTTCTTCAGGTCGGACCCAAGCATGGCGGCCCCATATGTGGTGACGACGTATATGTTGCCGCGCCATCTTCGCGCGCGCAACGGTGCTTCGTGCGTCGTAACCGACTCTTAATGAAGGTCCGGGAAGCGCCATGAACGAAAGTGAGAGTTGAGCGAGACATCGCTCCACGACAATATTCAGAGAGTCACCGGACGTGAGTCACCTGAAGTGAGTCACGTGGAATGCGTTCTTCAGCGCCGGTGTGACTCCGGAGCCGGCGCCGCCTCCGTTCCCTTTGCGGGCTTCGCGGCCTTGTCAGGGCAGCAAGGCGTGGCCTTCAATCTCAAATCCGCGAATCACATGAAGCGACCGAGCGAAGAGGGTCGAATGCAGAGTGGTTTTGCCAATGCGCGGTGTGTGTACCGCACGCTGCTCGCGTTGATGCTCCTCATGAGCGCTGATCACTCTGTGCTACAGGCGCAACGCGCCGATGCACTGACGCTCGGCGTGCGAGTTCTCGCGCCGAAGGTTGATAGTGTTGCTGTCGCGAACGCACCGCCGCTCGAGCTCACGGGATGTCACGTTTCGCGCGCCGTGACGGTTGGACTCGCCGGCTACCTCGGCTACCTCATCGGCGAGGTCGCGCAGTTTCCGTTGTCGCTCCGCAGCGGCTCCAATGAGTCAGTCGCGATCGACGTGGCGGGAACTGTGAGCGGGATCATTCTGGTTGCAGACGCACCTCTGGTGCGACCACTTCCCCTCTGTCCCAGCGAACTGCGCACCTTGGGGAACCGGCCGACGGATACCCTCGCTGCGTGCCGCGCATCGAGAGTCGTCAGGGCCGGATTGAGTGCGGGGTGGGGAGCAGTGGCCGCGGGCGCGGCGGCGATTCCATTTGCCCTCTCGAACGGCGACAAGCGCGTCGTGAACGGATTGTTGATCGCGCT
>JBDUCR010000193.1:0-8997 GCA_040003345.1 bacterium | reverse complement strand
TACCATCCAACCGCTGTGTCCCGGACGATGTTCGTCAGCTCGATCGACGCGTCCACGGCCGAGACGATCTTCGAGTACCTGTCCAAGTCAGACGCAACAATGCGTGTAGCGCAGTTGCGCGCGCTCGGCGGCGCGATGGCGCGTGTTCCCGCTGACGCGACCGCGTACGCGCATCGAACGAAACCGATGCTCGTGAACGTCGCTGCATTCTATCAGGGAGATGCTGATCGCGAGGTACGAACGAAGTGGGTGAAAGAATTTGCGAACACGCTGCAACCGAACGACGACGGCGCATATGTCGGCTTTCTGTCAGACGACGGGCCGGCGCGCATCCACTCGGCATATCCGCGCGCGACGTGGGATCGCCTGACGAGAATCAAGACGACGTACGATCCAACCAACTTGTTCAGTCGCAACCAGAACATTCCGCCACGAATCTGAGCGATCGCGCTGAGTGCTCGCGGTGTCTCAGACTCGTTGACGGATTCTGCCGAGCCAGTACCTTGTTGGCGCGAGCGCATGACCGGCAACTCCATCTTCGAATCCAAATGAACCGCCTTGCACCACTCCTTTGCGTTGCGCTGGCGACGGGCTCTGCCCTCTCAGCGCAACAGTCGGATTCGATAGCCCACATCGACAATATCTTCGCGAAGTACGATCGCAATACACCAGGTTGCGCCGTTGCACTCGGCAAAGAGGGCCAGACGCTCTACACGCACGGATATGGCTCCGCGAATCTCGAGTACGGCGTCCCGCTCACTGACTCGACCGTGATGGAAAGCGGTTCCGTAGCCAAGCAGTTCACGGCTGCGGCGGTAGTGCTTCTTCAGAACGATGGCAAGCTTTCGCTGGACGACGACATCCGGAAGTACTTGCCTGAGGTGCCGAATTTCGGTCAGACCATCACGATCCGCCACTTGCTCACGCATACGAGTGGACTGCGCGACCAATGGGGTCTGCTCGAGATTCAGGGGCGCGGACCAGGCACGCAGGTCCACAGCCCCATGACCACCCTGGATCTCGTCGCGCACCAGACGTCTCTCAACTTCCCGCCCGGATCACGGTACCTCTACAGCAACACGGGCTATGCGCTGGTGTCGATCATTGTGGAACGCGTGAGTGGAATGTCATTCAGCGCGTTCAGCAGAGACCGGCTCTTCGTTCCGCTCGGCATGACGCATACGCAATGGCGTGATGATTTCACGCGCGTTGTCCCGAATCGCGCAACGGCGTACGCCGCGGACTCCGGAAAGTATTTCATGAACATGCCGTTCACGAACATGATCGGTAACGGCGGGTTGCTCACTACGATGGCTGATCTGCTCAAGTGGAACGAGAACCTGGACCACCCGATAGTCGGTGGGCCGTCGTTCACGACGACCATGCAGACACGGATGGTGCTCACCAGCGGTCGGATGATCAGCTACGCACTGGGAGTGAGCGTCGGCGATTACGATGGCGTGCGCGAGGTGAGCCACAATGGTGCGACGGCAGGCTATCGCACATTTCTCGCCCGCTATCCGGATCAGCATGTGTCCGTAGCGGTGTGGTGCAGCAATGCCGGCGCAAATCCCGATGCGCTTGCGCACAAGGTGGCTGACCTCGTGCTCGTGAAGCCGGCCCGTGCGGCAACAGCGGTCTCGCCGATGGTTCGGATGACGGCTGCCGATCTGTCTCACTGGGCGGGCGGGTACGTTGATTCGGTTACCGGGCAGTTCATCGCACTGTCATCCGAAGACTCTGTGCTGAAGGGCAGCGGAACCACGCTCATCCCGACCGGAGCGAATACGTTTCGCGCGGCCACCGGTACTGTCGTGTTTTCGCAGAGCGGCGAACGGAAGCAATTCACGCTCGCGCGGTTCAGTGGCGACACATCAGTGTTCCAATCAGTGAAGGCCGCGTCCTCGTCGGTGACGATCAGCGACTATGTCGGCACGTACCGGAGTGACGAGTTGGATTACTCACTTTCGATCGTGGTGCGCTCGGGGAAATTGCTCCTCCAGCGACGCGGCATTGACGACATCGAGTTGAAGGCGACGTACGCTGATGCGTTCGAGGCGGACGGTCTTGGCGCGGTCCGCTTCTCGCGCGATGCGACGGCCAGAGTGAACCGCTTGGCATTCTTTGCTGGTCGCGTGCTCGACGTACGATTTGCGCGGGTTCGGTAGGAGCGACGAGGCGCCGGGGCGGACAATAGCGCGGCGACGATGATCCGAATCACGACGACCTCTCGATGCGAGTGAATTTTTACACAGAGGGATGCACGGAGAGGAACGCGGAGGCCGCAGAGAACGACGCAACGTGCGTGCGGCGAACGCGCAATCGATCCACTTCATTCCGTAGAGATCGCCATCAGCGCGCAGTCGCGAGAATGCTGAGCAACGGGTATCGTCCCCCGTCTCGCTCGAACGCGCGGCTCGAGATCAATGTGAAGCCGGCTGCGCTTAGCAGGGCCTCGAAGTCGAGTTGCTTCCACTCTTGCACGTGCGTCTCTCGCTCCATGCCGGAGATGAGTCGCATCACCCACGCCGATTGGGGGGCGCGATGCAAGGCGGCGAAGAAGATCCCACCCCGTCGCAGCACGGATCGAAAACCGTCGAGCGTCGACTTCATATCGGCGGCGTGCACGTGCAGCAGGCTGAATGAAGACCAGAGGCCATCGAACGTCCCATCGGGATAGACTAAGGTCCTCATGTCCATCTTGTGCACAGACGCTGCGGGAACGCGTCTTTTCGTGAATTCCACGAAGCGATCGGACAGATCGATCGCGGTCACGTTGTAACCGAGATCGGTGAATCGTTCGGTATCGATGCCTGGGCCGCAGCCGCAGTCGAGAATCTTCGACCCGACGGGAAGCAGATCGATGAATTGCTTCCGCTCGACATCGATGAAGCTGTGCGGCTGCGTGAAGAAGTCTCCGTAGTCGGCGGAGCCTTCGTCGTACGTGCGCTCGACGTGTCCGTAGTCGGCGTCATCTTTCTTCATGGGATCTCCGCAGGAACGCGTTGATTCGATGCGTGAGTCGGCGAACTGACGCCGCTGTTCGAGTGCGATATCTGGCGTCCCTGAAACGGGCCATCAATAACAAACGCGATCGTGAAGTGTGACTGGCACCTCCAGCGCGGTTGTCGAGAAGGCGCGCATCCATTTTGAACGGCGTAAAGATCCAAAAATGACAAGGGCATTCAAGCCATGTTGGTTGAATGCCCTCCCCATATGATTGATGCGATTTACGGACTCAAGAACATTATGGCTCGGGCGATTCCGGAAACTTGCCGAACTTCATTCCAGTTTTGCCGCCCGCGTCCACCGCGATCACGTAAAAGCTCGCAGGCCTGAGCTGGGTATATAGCGGGCCGTAGACGCTACGCTGGAGTCTATAGTAATAAGGATAGCTGCACGTAGTCTGGCTAAACTGGTACTCACCATTGCCGGGAGGTCCACTGTAGCCGTCCGCGATCGACGGTTCTCCCATGAGCTCTGGATGTACCTCGTCGTGCGTCCCGAAGTTACAGTGGTGAATTGGACCTGCTCCTGCTGCGATGTTGGCGGTGATGAGCGTGCGGTAGTTCACCCAGTTTTGTTCTACCGACATTATGGCCGTTGTCGCAGTCACTGAGGCTACGGTTGGCCCGTCACCCCAAGTGCGAATAGAGTAGTAGCCTTCCTGCGCACCGACCCGAGCCACGATTACACCCGAATAGATCGAGCTGATCGCTGTTGCGGTTCCAGTCGACGACACAGTGATGCCATCTCCATAGCCAAACCAAAAGGGCGCCTTGGTGAGTGTGTCGCCGGCACCGTTGGTGGTCGTCTCATGAAATGCGGCCGATGTTCCCCACTTCAGCGAATCAAAGGGCGTCAATGGTTGGACATCTACGGTACCAACGGCGCAGGCTTGGTACGCCTTTGTGATGGCACCTACGACGAGACTCTTTCCGCCCCGATCGTCGAGGTATGAATTCATGGAGTGCATCTTCACCGCATCGGTGATAACTCGGAATGCTCTCTCGGGACTCAACAGGAAGATATTTGCGCGATCATTTTTGAGGCTATCGTTGAGCGCGGTGCGCCACGGAGTAGAGAAAGTCCCGTCGGGAGTTCTAAGGATCCCGTCTCCGTCGAGCAGGATCGGCTTGAGATACAGCGGATCCACTGGGCTATAGTCCGTGATCATGGATGCAAGCGGAACGACCGCAACACAGCCCTGATTGCCCCGCAACCTCAACAAGCCGCTGCTCGCCAAATAGTTTATCGCACCATTGGTGACGAGATTGCCTTGAGAATGTGGCACGACTACCACGTTTCTACCAGCGTCTTGGTACGCTCGCATAACGTCCCCGAGAACTGTCACATCGCGATCTTGGAGAACTTGGCCCAAGTTATTCAGCTGATGCAGCTGCTGAAATGCTTCCCAGAAATCGGCGATGAGCAGTGCCTTCCGAAAGGGTAAATGAAGGCAGGACGCCCACTTTACGACGGACTCATACGTGTCGTTCGTGGGGCGCGCAGCACGAATGCATCGCGCGGTGACACTGACGCTGTCAGACAAATAATTCGCAATCGACTCGTTGTAGACATAGTCGACCTTAATCTCCGGCTCATTCAAATACCGCTGGGTTCGCAGCACCTCTGCGAGCTTGATGTATGTGTCCAAAGCGTCGTCGGGTGTGTTCCCAGCTCCGTTTACATATATGATCGCCGTCGAGTCCGCTCGCGGCGCCCGCGGCGGGTCTATGCTTGATGTTGCTCGCCCAGGAATTCGGCTTCGGCTGAGCTGTGTCGGCCGCGCCATTCGCGCAAATTCCTCGACAGGTGGCGCAGTCACGTGAAACACATGTCCGCCCAATGCGTGATCGATCCGCACGAGATCCGTACTATCGCTAACCCAATCGATCGCGCGTCTTCTGATAACGGCAATCCGCTCATCTGAATGCTGATTCTGCGAACGATAGATGGCCATCGCATCAATTGCCGACTGAAACGCCAACACAGGATCGGATGAAGTGATGACCGATCGCAGTGAATTGTAGAGCGAAAGATCGCTTCCCGTGAGCGGCATCGTGTCCTCAAGAAACGCGACGATCACATGCTCCCCATTCATCACGATGGTGCCGGAATCGGAAACCGGGATGCTGTCCAGATAAACGCGCAATGCCCGTCCGTCATTCGTCCTATGAAAAGAATACTCAACGGTGGTGCCCGCAGTGTACAAGCTGTCTTTTGGCAACGGGCCGTTCGTCAATTCCAGGGGCGCTAGAATAGTGAGCGGAAACCGCACCGACGGCGCTACTCGCTCGAAGTCAAAGGTCGTCGTCTGTCCATCAACGCCGATCGCGAGGTCATCGACGTTTCCGCGAAACCCAGTCCAACCTGATCCCGCCTTAAGAACGACGGCGCCATAGGTGGAGTGAACGCCCATATCAGGAAACGTTGCGAGCAGATTGCCCCAGGTGCACGGCGTCGCCTGTACGCACGGGTTGGCCACCTGGAGACCAGCCCTTGTGACTGTGGCTTTGGTACCCCACCACTTACCGGCCATTGCGTTCCAGTTCTGCCATGCGCCCTGTAGGACATTGCCGCTATTCCCTTGATATGGTTCGAAGACGATTCGTCCTTGATAGCCGACGAACTGGTCCGCCAAGTCATAGTCTACGGCAAACTGTAGAGCGATAGCGAGGTTATTTCCGTTGTCAGCAGACTGGCGATAGGTGGAATAGCGCAGTTGCGTAATGCGATCAAATCGAATTCCGTTGTAACCAGGCAGAATGAGTGCATTTCCCTGGGCTGAGGAGGACGCAGTCAACTCAGCACTGCCGCTTCCAAGCGGTGTTCCAACGGGACCGTCGACAAGAGCGCACAACGCAGGGTCCGTGCACAGCACACTTGCCTGGTCGTTGTAGAATGCCCAGCCATTCATGCTCATCGGCGCGACGACGACCAACCCGACGACAGGATTTCCGACACTTCTAGCCGCGGCACCTCCGGCGCGAAGGGGCTGAGTGACATCACGGCACGCGAGCAGAACGATTCCCGACGCAACAGCCGCAGCTATCGCGAGGGAGGCGCGTCTCTTACTGTAGTACATTACTTCCTGTGTGGTATTGCGACGCCCAAGAGTGCGCTCGAAGCGAATCGATGCGCGACCGCACGACTGTGTGCGAACAAGGGAAAGACCGTTGTAAGGAAGGAGGCAACGGTGTCACGAGAGCGTCGGCGCCCTCGGAGAGGATGGGAATGTAAACACATGTTATTCGCATCGCAAGCCACTCGTCTCACCGTCATGGGCGTATCTTAGATGTCTCTTTACTCGGAATTGCGGGCGCGTGTAAACAATTCTCGCACCATAGTCGGTCTCTGTCTCTTAACCATTGTACTGATGATTGGATGTAATAGTGATGATAAGAAGCCGTTGCATGGTGCCTATACCTTCGACGCCACTGGCAATTTCGAGGGCCACTTTTCGGGCATCGCCAGTGCTCAATACACTCACCCGCTCTCAGGCGCCGGATACCACTATAAGATTGTCATGCCTCTCGATATACCCCGGGGCAAGTCACCTGCGGCCACCGGCTTTTTTCTTATTTTTGTCCTTGCCGAGAAGCCTAAAGCAGGAACCATCAGCCTGAAGAAGGACGAACGCGTAAGCATGCCGAGGGTATCGTTTGGCGGCAGAGCGGACGAGCCGATTGCTTGGTCCGGCGTGGATGGCGAGTTGCGTATCGAGAGGGACCCGATCGGTGGAGACGCACTCAAGGGCGAGTTCTGGGCGAAATTCGTTCAGAATGAAGGCGGCCCCCGTACCAACACGATGCAAGTCAGGGGAAGCTTCGACACGAAGTAGCGCGAACGATGGATCGCACTTCAAGGCCATTCCTCTTCGACGAGTTCGCGTTTGTCTTAGCGGACGTCGTTCCCGCGTAAAGATCATTCGCGCGTCGATCGCACTCGTTGGCCGTGCTCGGATGGATATTCTGCGATGCGTGCGGCGTCGTATTGCCGGCGCGAGTATCGGGACGAAATTGGGCAGCCATAGTGCTACCCATCGTCGGACGCAGCCTTACCGCGTGTCGTCGCTCGCGTCCGTCGCCGAGTTGGCGCGGTGCCGGCGCCCGCTCTCGGTAGCCCCTCCCGCACTGCCTCTCGAACGATCGCCCGCAGCCGCTCCACCGCCTCGCTCTGCCTGCCGATGCGGGCGTGCATCGTGACGGGAAATTCTCCGAGCCGCGGGAGGTTGAACATCGCCTTGCCAGATGAGAGTGCCTGCGGAAGGCCCAGTGCGCTGCGCATCGTGATGCCCAACCCTCCGATCGCTGCGGCCCACACTCCCGCGACACTCGGGCTCACGGCCGCCACGCGCCACGAGATTCCCGCAGCGTCCAGCGATCGGATCGCCTCCTTTCGAAACGCGCACTGCGGACCGAGGAGCACGAGTGGCAACGACTGATCGGGACGCGAGACGAAACGCTCGCCCGCGATCCACACAAGATCCAGCGTGCCCACCGATTCCGCGGTTGCCTGATCCGCATGGCCCACCGCGAGCGCCACATCGAGCTGATCCTTCACGACCGCCTCCACTAGGGCGTCATTCCCTTCGATGCGCACCTCCACCATCACGAGCGGATACAGTGCGGCGAACCGTGCAAGCACCACCGGCAGGATGATGTCGGCGAAGTCCTGCGAGAAGCCGAGCCGCACATTCCCCACAAGCGCCGCGCCGCGCACCGTGTCCAGCAGTTCGTCATTGAGCGCGAGCATGCGACGCGCATAGCCGAGCACCAGCTCCCCGGCCTCTGTGAGCGCGACGCCTCGGCCCTGCTTCCGGAACAGCCGCGCGCCCACGTCTCGCTGCAGTCGCTTCATCTGCAGGCTGATAGCCGACGGAGTCCGCCCGAGCCGAGCGCCCGCCTCGCCATACCCACCGAGGTCGCGCGCGACCGCGAGCGTGCGCAGCGTGTCGAGGTCCAGGGTGGTGAAATTCACAGTTGATTAGCGCTCATGTATTTGATGATTTCATTCAAATTGTCGTGAGCTTTGCTCACCAGTATGGTTCTCCTTCACACAGCGCCTGTCAAGCCGACCGTGTCTCGCGCCCTGCGTCCGACAGGTGACATGACGCGGAAAGATTACCGAGGCCCACATGATGTCCGAGGCAAAGATGAACGACCGAAGGAGACCCACCACCGTGCCACTGGCGTTCCTGCTCGCGGCCTGCGCTGGCATGCCTACCGACGCCGTCGCGCAGCAGCGCGCGACCGAGCCATCACCACTCGCGGGTACATGGACGCTGGTCGCCGCCGACCTGCTTCACCCCGACGGGAGCCGCACACGCGACTACGGCGCGGCGCCGAGGGGGCGGCTCATCGTGGATGCGGTCGGCCGCTACTCGCTCCAGATCTTCAAGTCGGAGCGGCCGCGCTTCGCGTCGGAGGACAAGACGAAGGGTACGCCGGCCGAATTCGCGGCGTCCACGCTAGGCTCCAGCACGCACTTCGGCAGCTTGGAAGTCGACCCTGCGGCGCACGTGCTCACGGTGACTATCGATGGAGCATCCTTTCCGAACCAAGAGGGCACGCAGCAGAAGCGGACGTACGTGCTCGACGGCGACGAGTTGAGTTACCGTGTGCCGGCGCATGCCGACGGAAATATTCCCATCTCGGTGTGGCACCGCGAGAAGCGTGGTGCGTCGCTCGTCGGCACGTGGGCGCTCACGAGCGCGGACAACGTCGCGCCCGACGGCAGCCGGGTGCACCTCTTCGGCGACAACCCGCAGGGCATCCTCACCTCGACGGGAGCGGGCACTACTCCATGCAGATCCTGCGCGCCGACCGGCCGAAGCTTGCCGCCAACGACCGCAACAAGGGGACGCCCAAGGAGAATCAGGCGGCTGTGAAGAGCGCCAACACGCATTTCGGCACGTACAGCGTGAGCGAGACGGACCACGTGGTCACCTTCGTCGTCGAGCACGCGTTCTTTCGAAACTGGGAGGGACGCCAG
>JBDUCR010000075.1:0-28911 GCA_040003345.1 bacterium | reverse complement strand
TTGGGAACAGCAAACAGCAATTGCTTTTATGGGAACAGCAAACGGCAACTGCTTTTTGGGAACAGCAACTGCAATTTTACGCAGAGGGCAGCGGAGGTTCACAGAGGCCGCAGAGGACTGCGCAACGACAACCGCCCCCATACAGCATGCAATGCCCGCTGCGACCCCGCTTGACACATAATTCGCGCACTTCAAACTATGAAATGCTTTTCTGGTTTCCTCTGCGTGCTCTGCGACCTCTGCTACCCTCTGCGTAAGATTGCAGTTGAACGCTCTGTGAATTTCGACGCAACGGGAGCTGCCGAGCTTCAACGTCACTCGCAGCCGGGATGTGAAGGCACGGCTCAGAGCCGCCGAATCTCTCCAGACAGCGCGCACTCGATAAATCCGCGCATCTCGAGACCGCTCACAGCCGCCATTGTTTCATGCGCGGGGAGACCAGAGCGCGTAGACAAGGTGTCGATGTCCGCTGCACCATCGGCGAGCGCGTCCCAGAGCAGCCGTTCGCCAGAGCCAGCTGGGATATCCACCAGTCGAATGGCAGCCGTGAGACCCATGAGCGAAACGGCATCGGCCATGCTCGTGATGATCTGCGCTCCGTCTCGAATCAACAGATTGCTCCCTTCCGATTGCGGCACATCGATCGGCCCAGGCACCGCGGCGATCGTGCGTCCGAGCTCCTCGGCGCACCGAGCCGTGATCAGGGCACCGCTCTTGAGCCCTGCTTCGACGACGATGGTGACTTTTGCGAGCGCGGCGATGATACGGTTTCGCTCAGGAAACGATCCGCGGTGCGCGGCGTCCGATGGCTCGAGCTCCGAGAGCAGCAAGCCTCGTGTAGCGACGTCGGATTGCAGCGCAGCATGCGCCTTGGGATAGACGACATCGAGACCTGTTCCGAGCACGGCGCATGTAGCGCCGCCGACGTCGAGTGCGCCGCGGTGCGCGGCCGCGTCCACACCGCGAGCGAGGCCACTGACCACACAAGCGCCGGCGATGGCCAGCGTGCGTGCGAGCTCGCGCGTTACCCGCTCCGAATACGCAGTCGCTCGACGCGTGCCGACGATGGCGACACATGGCCGGTCGAGAACGGAGAGATTCCCGCGCGCCCAGAGCGGATCGGGCGGATGCCCCAGCTCGAGCAGCGATGCGGGATAGCGCGAATCGCCGACTCGAATGGCGATGGAAGGTGCAGCGATCAGGGGAGTACCACGTCCTTGATCGGCTGCAGCGATGCCTTTCGCATGTCGAGGAGGCGACGCCACCACGCGAGCTTCAGCTCCTCGAGTCCCTGTCGGCCGGCGGCGGAAATCGCGAACACACCGAATGCATCCGGCGCGTCGAGTGGCGCGGGTTCGTCGTCGCCCAACAGGTCCATCTTTGTGAAGACGACACAGTGTGGTTTTTCTGCCAGCTCCGCGGAGTACTGCGCTATTTCATTCCGCAGCTGATCGTACTCTGCCTGCCAGTCGAGCGAATCGATGGGAATGAGGAACGCGAGCAGCCGCGTGCGTTCGATATGCCGAAGAAACTGAAGCCCCAGCCCTTTGCCTTCGTGCGCGCCTTCGATGATGCCCGGAATGTCCGCGACGACGAACGTGCGGCTGTCGCTCATTTGAACGACGCCGAGGTTTGGTGCGAGGGTGGTGAATGGGTAGTCGCCGATTTTGGGGGTGGCGGCACTGATGACCGAGAGGAGCGTGGACTTCCCCGCATTGGGCTGCCCGACGAGTCCGATGTCGGCGATGAGCTTGAGCTCGAACTCGAGCGTGAGCAGCTCGCCGTCTTCACCGGGCTGCCATTCGCGCGGACTACGGTGCACCGACGTCGCGAACCAGCTGTTGCCCTTCCCGCCTCTGCCGCCCTTGGCGAGGACAAAGCTGTCACCGTCAGCGAGCACTTCGCCGATTATCTCGTTCGTCTCCTTGTTGCGGATGACTGTGCCTGGCGGCACGGGCAGCGTGATGTCAGCGCCGGAGTGGCCGGTCTTGTTGGAACCACTGCCATGATCTCCACGCTCCGCTTCCCAATGGTCGCGGTAGGTGAAATCGAGCAGTGTTGCGAGGTTGCTGTCGGCGCGAACGATCACGTCTCCTCCTTTTCCTCCGTCGCCGCCATCGGGACCGCCCATGGGGGCGAATTTTTCGCGACGGAAGCTGGCAATCCCCGACCCGCCGGAGCCGGCGGTGACGCGGACAGTTACACGATCGATGAACATCCTGATGGTCTGGCGAAGGTAGAGGAACCAGCGTCGGCGAGCGTGATCACTCTGCCGCAGCGCGCATCAAATGCGCGCACGTCGAAAGCTACTTGCCGACGACCCGCGCGAGCAGGAGCCGGACCGATCTCGTCCGTTCGGGGCCAAGGAGCGGAAGCAGTGCGTCGATTGCGGAGGCAAGGACGTCCGGCGATACGCCGACATTGAGCGCACCGTGCAGATGCGAGTGGAGCTGCCGATCCTGCCGCGTAATCGCACACGCAGCGACAATACACAACTCTCGGCGCTGAAGATCGAGGCCGGGGCGGCTCAGGATCTTTCCGTAGCCTTCGACGACCATCGCTGCATCGAGAGCGGGATGAAGCTGGCGGACGTTGACGCGAAGCTTCTCGTACATCGAACCGTAGACCGCTGCGCAGGTCGCCTCGCCGTGCTGGCGCCATTCGTCGACGTGGGTGACGTCGTCGCCCTCGTCGGTGAGCGGCGCTGGCTGCGGCGCCACACGCCGCCATTCGCGCGCGGCGTTGAGAGCGCGCGGAAAGCCGCTGAAGAGATAGCTCTGGATGACGAGCTCCTCGATCCATTCGACGGGGACCTGATTGACGCTCGCCGCAAACGCGTCGCGCACGTCCGACTCGTCCGAGCCGGCGATGATGGCGGCGAGGCGGGTCAGCGTGATGGTCGGTTCGTCGAGAATCGAGAGCCTGGAAGCTGTCTCTGTCTGCGTCACGACTCGGCTGTTCCCTTCATCCTCGCATCCTGCGCTGACATCGGCCGCACTTCGCCGACGGCCTCGCCGCGGGTGTTGCGCAGCACGCGCCGCGAAAATTCGGCGAGGCGCGGCGGCAAATCACGCGGTAACGCCCCGTAGTGTTGCAACGCTGAGATGACGGCGGGAAACTGCGCGCGTTGCGCACCATCTTCGACCTTGATGGCGATGCCAATGCCTTCGTCGACGATCGCGACGGAGTGCACGCCTTCGGCGCCGATTTTCGAGATTACGCGCCCTTCTGTCGCCTCGATGAGGGCCGAATCGAAACGATCGCTTCCGCCGACGATGAACGGCCGCGTCTGCATTGCATGCACGATGCGCGAGGGAATCTCATGTGAGCGCCGTGCTTCGTCGGCAAGTCGCGCGTACGCGCGCGCCATCGGACGCAATGCGAGTGCGAAGACGACGACGCCGCAGCCATCGATCGCGCGCGGAATGTCGGCTGCATCGACGCCAGTCCACCGAGCGACTTCGTCGAGACACTCCTGCTGCACCGGATGCTCCTCACGCTCGTACCCCACGGGCGTCCAGCCAGCGGTGTGTGCGCGCGCAAGCATCGCGGCGTGCTTGCCGGAGCAGTTGTTATGCAGCCGCGTCGGACGCGCGCCGGATTCTCGAAGCGCCTTCTGTCCCCGCGCAGAGAGCGGCTCGTGCGGGCCGCACGCAAGATCGCCCTCCTCCATTCCAATGGACGAGAGCATCGCGCCTGCGAGTGCCACGTGCTCAGGCTCTCCGCCGTGCGACGCGCAGGCGAGTGCCAGCTGATCGTCGCCCCACCCGATGGTGTCGAAGCCGCGTTTCTCGAGCAACGGCATGATCTGAAATGGCTTGGCGCATGATCGCCAATGCGTGACAAGCGACGAATCGTACGACGAGCCGATCAGCTCTCCGGAGGAATTGACGACGGCCGCGTGCACGCGGTGCCGCGATTCGATCAGCGGACCGCGAGTGACGACGACGTCGAGCGAGAGCTGGTCCATGTACGCCCCGAAACAGGTCCAGCGCGAAAGATAACCGGACGCTTGGCCGAAAGGGGCTAACGCTTGAGCGCGACGATGATTGCGACCGTGCTCGCGATAATCTGCGCGACGGTTCCAGTCAGCGCGACGTAATCCTTCTTGTCCGCAGGATCCTTCTCCGGAACGGTGACGATGCTGCCGGCTTTGGGCCTCGGCATCGAGGTCGCACCGAAGAAGCGGTGTCGCACGGACTCGAGCTTGCCGCTCGGCTGTGTCACGAAGGCATGGTCCTCATCGCCTGTCTTCGACGCGCCGCCCGCCGCGTTGACGTAATAGTCGATGGCTTTGCCTGGCACGTAGGCGACGGTGGACGGCTGATTGACCGCGCCGCGGATGCTCACGACGGAGTTGAGCGGAGGGATCGTGACGTTGTCGCCGTCACGGAGGATGAGGTTGTCGCTGCTCTCATACCGTCGCAGCGCGTTCTGCAGATCGACGCCAACGCGTCCGATATTTGCCGCGCGCACGAAGACGATTCCGTCGCCGTAGGCCTCGTCAGTCAGTCCGCCGGCACGAGCGATGAGGTCGGACAGACGTTCGGTCTTGTGCGTGAGCGCATATGAACCAGGGAACCGCACCTCGCCCTGCAGAGTAACGGTGCGCTGCAGCTCCCAGTTCGGCTGGCGAAGAATCAGAACGTTGTCGTATGGCCTGAGCTCGACGTCGGGTGCACCGGCAACACTGGCGGGAAGACCGGGAGCGCCCGGGTAATCGCCGTTTGCCTTTCGCTCGAACAGATACGTGGAGTCGAGCGGAACACGAATCGTGGTTGCCGTTCTGCCACCATCGCGACTCACCGGCAATCGCGCGATCTCGGCCTCCTTGAGATACGCGCTTTCCTGCACGCCGTTCGCCAGCAGCACGAGGTCGCGGAGCGTCATCCCTGTGTGGTACGGGAAGCGACCACCGAGGTTCACGGCGCCTCCGATCGCGACGTACCGCTCGGGGCGGAACGTCGTCACGGAATAGACGCTGATCTCGTCGTCCTCCTGCAGTGAAAAATCGTTGATGACACGACCCGTGGAATCGGCGAGCGTTGCACGCAATTGCTCGCGCGTGGAGTCGCTGCGCAGACGAGTCACCAGGACTTCGCCGAGGTACGTGTCCGGCTGCAGTGCCGCTTTTCGGAGCGCATCCGAGAGACGCATGCCGGGTGTAAAACCCTGGGCGCCCGCCTGATACACATTCCCCTTCACCGCAATCCTGTTGCGCACACGCTCGGCGATCGGGAAGACGCGCACGACGTCGCCATTCTGAAGCGCGACACCCGCGCCGGCAGACGCGAGCACGATGTCGGACGAGATGTCGAGAGTGATCCGGTCACCACCGCTGCCAACGCGCAGCTCCGGCGGAACGATGCGCTCGATGAGCACGCGCTGGCGAGACGCGGTGGCCTTGAAGCCACCGGATGAGCGAATGAGATCACCGAGCGTTTCGCCGCGCTTCAACTCGTAGGTGGCAGGCCGCGCAATCTCGCCGACGACGCGGACGCGTGCGCCGTGCACCGGTACGAACAGGACGTCGCCCGTCTCGAGCCGCGCATCGTGCGATGCGTCGCCACGAATGAGATAATCGTACACGTCGAGGGAATCGACGACACGACCGCCGCGACGAATTTCAACGTGCCGCAGTGATCCGTTCGCCGATGGACCACCAGCTGCGTACAGCGCGCTCAGTGCTGTGCCGGCGCTGGAGACGAGATAGCTCCCGGGCCGAAGAACGTCTCCGACAACGTAGACCTGGTTGGAGCGCAGCCTGGCGACACTGATCGAGAATCGCGTGGTGCCGCCATTGTTGCCGCGCACGCCCGAGTACACGCGAGCAAGGCGATCGCCCATCAGCCGCTCGAGCTGCCCGAGCGTGAGGTTCGCGACATAGATCTGACCGACCTGCGGAACGACGACAAATCCTTCGCGCGTAATGTCGAGCTGATAGCTCGCCTCCACGTCGCCCGTGAGGATGAGCACCAGGCGATCGCCAGGTCCGAGCCGGTAATTCGCGTCGACGGGGCCGGCGATGTTCGGATCGAACTGCGACGTCGCCGAGTTGAAGAGACTGAGCCCGAAGATGGCGAAGCCGCTGTCGCTGGCAGGACTCGGCAGATTCCGCGGAGTCCGGGGATTCTGTGGCGTGTAGAGAGTGTCGGCCTTGGTCGTGTCGTTCAGCGATTTCGACATGCCCGCACCGCGCAGTACTGCGAGGTCCGTCGAGTCCGCGATGCCCAGTGCCCGCACAGCCTTGAACACGTCGTCGGACGGTGCGTCAGCCGTTCCACTCGCACCGGGGAGATACGCGTCGAGCAGATCTTCCGGATAGCCCTCGGCCTTCAGCCGCGCGTGCACCTGATCTTTCGTCATTCCTGCCGTGACGAAACGCTGACGAAGCTGCGCCACCAGATCGGGCCGCGTACTGAGGAGCGCCTGCGCCTCGGCGGGGGTCGGTTTGGTGGTTGGCAGTTGCGCCGTCAACACACCGGGCAGAAAAAATGAAGCGGTCACCAACAGTGACCGCAGCGGGAACTTCAATCGCATGGTTTCGCCTGCAGGTGGTACAACGCGAGGTGCAAGTGAAAGTGCAGGTGCGGAGCCTTCGACTCGCTGCGCTTGCTCAGGATGACGCCCATTCGCTCGCTCAGGGAATGACAATGCGAAAATGGTCACGCACGGACTCGAACCGTGGACCTCTGCTGTGTGAAAGCAGCGCTCTAACCAGCTGAGCTACGCGACCAGGCCGACCCGAGCTGAGCTCGGCGCCGGAATCCTGATTTTAGTCCGCGGAAACTTGTGTGGCAAGTGTGACGCGACGGCAAACGCTTCAACCGCTCGCGATATCGATGTCCCTGCTCGCTCGTGGTGCCAGCCAGGAGCCAAGCGTGAGGCCAGTGCCGTCCGCGATGACAGTGCCGACTCTCTTGGCCCAGGACTCCTGCGGTGCAGTCTGCGGGTGAGCCGTCATCGTATTGACGGTAGGCGTTGCGACGCGTTCGTTCGCTTCAGCAACCAGCGCTCGCGTCAGCTTCTCCACAGCAGTCGGCGTCATTGCACTGCCGTCGACACATCGCGCGACGATCCATCCGCGACGTTCCGTAAAGGGCACTGCCTCAAATGCACCGGTCGTCGAGAGCGTCGAATTCGAGTTCTGCGCCACCTTGAGGAATTGTCTTTCCCACTCCAAGCCGACAGAGCTTCGCTTGATCGCAATCCAGAGATCGACTAACAGCGGTTGATTCCGCGAGGGAACCGTAAGGTGTTCTTCAAGGCCAACCACTTCGGCAAGCTCGAGCATAGTTCTCCGCATCGCTTTTTCGTCCCTTCTACGCCGCACTCCGTCATCGGAGCACTCCTTCGCAAAGGTTGGTCCATTAGAAGACCTTGACGACTCCCTTCATGTACTTGCTCGGATCTTTGCGAATATCCGCGAGGATTGCACTGAGGTCCGTTACAAGCTTGTTCAACTGATCGTACAACGTCTGATCCGTAAGGAGCTTGCCCGCTGTGCCCTGCCCTCCCGCAAGCGACTTCATCAGCGAGTCGGCACCCTTGGTGATACCTACAAGGCTGCGATACAACGTGGTGTCACGAAGAAGTAACCCCGCGGTCCCCTTACTCGAGTTGATCGAGATCACAAGTGAGTCGGTGGAACTGATCACACCTGTAAGCTTGTTGTACAACGCCGGATCGTTCAGCATCCGGCCAATCGTTCCATTCGGGTTCTGGAAGCTGGCGAGCATCGTGTTCGCCCGGGCGAGCGTTCCGTTCAACTGGTCGTATAGCGCGCGGTTCGTAACGAGCTGACCGAGCGATCCTTCACCGCGAACAATACCACCAGTGATCGCACGAAGATCCTTCGTGAGCGAAACCATGTCCGTGACCGCGCTACTCGCCTGCGCGATGACCGCCTCGTAGTCGAGTGTGGCCACGGTCGTGATCGTATCGCCTGCCGCGAGCGCCGTAGTTCGCGGCGTTCCCGGCGTAATGTCGAATACCTTGTCGCCGAGCAGCCCGAGTGACCGCAGCTTGCCACGCGAATCGCGGCGGATCTGCTGGCGCACGTCTTCGTCAATGTCGAGCGTGAGCTTGAGATTCCGTGTGGTATCGAGGTCAACGGGGAGGAAGTCGATCTTCTTCACGACGCCCGCAAGCTGGCCTGCCACCATCACCGAGCCGCCCTCCTTGAGGCCGTTCGCATCGGGTAGATACGCGATCAGCTCGTAGCGCTTGGCAAACAGATTCGCCGCCTCGCCGAGCTTGTAGATGGAGACGCCGAGGACGAGGAGCGCCAGCATGATGACGAGGCCGACGCGCAACTGGTCCCACGTGAGTGTCGATGAGCGTTTCATGAGTCAGTAGCCGCCGAGGAAGTCGCGGAGATATTTGTCGTCGGAGGCAGCCATCTCTTCCGGCGTTCCGAAGAAGGCGATGCGGCGCTCGTTGAGAACGGCGACGCGTGTCGCCATCCGGAACACCGATCGAATGTCGTGCGAGACGACGACGCTCGTCACGTTGAGCTCGCGCTGCAGCTTCATGATCAGTCGTGTGATCGTGCCGGTCGTCAGCGGATCGAGGCCCGACGTGGGCTCGTCGTACAGCATGATCTCGGGGTTGTTGGCCATTCCACGCGCGATACCGACACGCTTGCGCATGCCGCCCGACAACTCCGACGGCAGTTGCTCCATCACGCGATCGGGATCGAGATCGACGAACGTCAGCTTCTCGCGGACGCGCGTTTCGATCTCGTCGTCGTCGAGCTCGGTGTGCTCACGCAGTGGATATGCAATGTTCTCGAACACGGACATCGAATCGAAGAGCGCGGCACCCTGGAACACCATGCCCATCCGCTGCCGAACCTCCAGCGCCTCCTTGAACGTCAGTGCGGTAATGTCCTTTCCGCCGATGCACACTCTGCCCTTGTCGGGGACGAGCAGCCGCAGAATGAGCTTGAGTGCCGTGCTCTTTCCGGTGCCCGACTCTCCGACGATGCAGATGGTCTCGCCCTGCCGCGCGACGAAGGATACGTCCTCGAGAATCGGAGAATCGAAGGCGAGAAAAACGTTTTCCAGCTCGATGACGGCCGGCGACTCGCCCGCAGCCTCCTTTGCTGCGGCGCGCTCGTCGGCCTCGGGGGCGTCTCCCTCGAGCTCGTCGCGAATGGCCGCGCGCACATTCTCGGACTTGCGCTCGGTGATGCGACGGCCCTCACCTCGCCGCTCCTGCTCGCGCTTGGCGATGCTCTTCGCTGCCTCGTCGCGGTCATCGCGCTCGTCATGCCCGTCGTCACTCATGGCGCGAAGATCGAGAGAAGGATCTGCGTCAGGAAATAGTCGACGATGAGAATCAGAATGCTCGATAACACCACGGTGCGCGTCGTACTCTGCCCCACTCCCTCGGTACCGCCTGTGGTATTGAGCCCGAAATAGCAGGCCGAGATCGAGATGATGCCGCCGAAGACGAACGGCTTTGTGATGCCCTGCACGAAGTCGTTCGGGATGAAATGCAGCGTGAAGCCGTCCGCGGCGATCTGTTCCCACACCGTGCGCCAGTACAGGCCGCTCGGAATGCCCACCATCAGCGACGAGATGAGATTACCGCCGAGGATGCCGACGAAGTCGTTGATGATCGTGAGGATGGGAAGCATGATCAGCGCGGCGAGCACACGCGGCGTGACGAGCTTCTTGATCGGATCGGTGCCGAGTGTGTTGAGGGCGTCGATCTGCTCGGTGACGCGCATGGAGCCCAGCTGCGCCGCGATGCCCGATCCGACGCGACCCGCGACCATGAGGCCGGCGAGCACTGGGCCGAGCTCGCGGATCATCGACGCGGATACGAGTCGGCCGATGTACATGGTGGCGCCGAAGGTGACGAGCTGGACGCTCGACTGGAGGGCGAGCACCATGCCGGTGAAGAAGCCTGTCAGCAGAACGATGCCGAGTGATTTCACTCCGATTTCGTCCATCTGCTGAATGACGTCTTGTCCGTAGAACGGGCGTGCGAAGATGAAGCCAATGGCGCGGCCGGCCAGGGAGAAGTAGTCCTGGACGACGCGGAGCCTGGCTTTCGCTGAGTTGGCGAAGCGTTCGGTCAGAGGAGCGATCAAACGAGCGACGATGGGGACGGGTGGGTGAGGTCGAGGTGATGCAAGGTAGGGCAAGTGATGTGCCGAACGCGACTGTGCTATTGACCTTCATCCATCTGTTGCAGGCTGAACGGGGCGCGTCTAGGTTGACCGCACCATGACCACCTCATTGACTCGCCAGCGACTCGTCGAGCTGCTCGATCAGTCCAGGGAGAAGCGCATAACCGTCATCGGCGACGCGATGCTCGACGTGTATCTCACCGGAGACGTCGATCGCATTTCTCCTGAAGCGCCCGTGCCCGTCGTTCGGGTTCGCGCGCGCAAGAACGCACTCGGCGGCGCGGCCAACGTCGCGCAGAATGTGGTGGCTGTCGGTGCACATTGCGAGTTGGTCGCGGCTACCGGTCGGGATACTGCAGGAGCCGTCTTGCGGGAGCTGCTCTCCGAGATGGGTGTGAATGCCGGCTCGCTGGTGGAGGTTTCGCGCTGCACGACGCAGAAGACGCGCATCGTCGCCCGTTCGCAGCAGCTCGTTCGCATTGACGAGGAAGAGGATGCCGATCTGGAAGCGAACGACGTCGACAGGTTGCTCGACGCCGTTCGACGCGCGGTGAGTACGGCCGATGCGGTTGTCCTCGAGGACTATAACAAGGGTGTGCTCATTCGCGCAGTGATTCGCGAAGCAATCGATGCGGCGAACGACCGCAAGGTCCCGGTGATCGTCGACCCGAAGTACCGCAATTTTTTCGAGTTTCGTGGAGCGACTGTATTCAAGCCGAATCGTCGCGAGCTCGAGTCCGCGTTAGGCGCGGCGTTCGATCTCGCGCGACCAGACACGCTGCCGGCCGTACTCGAACAGCTTGGCATTCAGCACATGTTGATCACGCTCGGCGAGCACGGGATGGCGCTCGTCGACGCCAACGGTACGGTGGATTCTCTGCCCACAGTGGCAAGACACGTGTACGACGTCGTTGGTGCGGGCGACACGGTCACTGCATATCTCGCGACGCTGTTGGCGGCCGGAGCCAACGTACGCGAGGCGGCGGCGATCGCGAACATCGCGGCGGGAATCGAAGTCGGAAAGCTCGGAGCGGCGACGGTTACGTCGACAGAGCTACTCGAGTATTTCGATACGCACGAGTTGTAGCATGCAACTCGCGGTTCTTTTGGCGGTCGGAAGCGGATTGTCGAGCCTTGTGCTGACCGCGGCGGTTCGGAACTACGCCGTGCGACACGATGTCCTCGACTTGCCGAACGAACGAAGCTCGCATCACGCTCCTACTCCCCGCGGTGGGGGCTTGGCCGTACTGATTGGCATCGCCGCCGCGCTCGTGATCGGTGGTGCCGCCGGCGCCATCAACAGCGTCGACGCAATCACCCTCGGCGTCGGCATCGTCGTGCTGGGGCTGGTGGGCTGGATGGACGATCATGGCGGCCTGCGTGCGCGCATTCGACTCGTCACGCACATTGCGGTCGCTGCGTGGACGCTGGTGATGTTTCGCGGCTTTCCCGCGATGCGTATCGGTGAATCCTCACTTTCGTTTGGCATCGTCGGATGGGTGCTCGCCATCATCGGCATTGTATGGAGCATCAACCTGTTCAACTTCATGGACGGGATTGACGGGCTCGCGGGATCGCAGGCTGTGTTGATCTTTGCTGCTGCCGCGTGGCTTTTATTCGTCGCGAACGACAGGTCACTCGGCACGATTGCAATGGTGATCTCGGCAGCGTGCGCAGGATTCCTCGTGCATAACTGGCCGCCCGCGAAAATATTCATGGGTGATGTGGGAAGCGGGGCGATCGGATATCTCATCGCCGCACTTGCTGTCGCCTCGGAGAATCACCATTCAGTGCCGGTGATCGTGTACGCCATTTTCGGCGGGGTGTTCATCGCCGATGCGACCGTTACGCTCGTGCGACGCATTGCTCGCGGCGACCGTCCGGCCGATGCCCATCGCGATCACGCGTACCAACGACTCTCGCGAGCGTGGGCAAGTCATGAACGGGTGACGGTCGCAGCCGCCGCCGTCACGAGTATTCTTTGCGTGGTTGGCGCGATTGCAACTCGCTCGCCCGCACTCCTCCTGCCGAGCCTTCTCGCCGCGTACTCTATTCTCGGGTTACTGCTCGTGGCGGCAGAGCGTCGTGCGCCGCTCAGACGGGCCTAGTCAGCGTATTCCTCGCTTCGCGAAGTAGCACGCGTGAGCGACGCATCGAGAGTGGACGGCGGTGTCCAGCCAAGGACCCGTTGCGTTTTCTGAATGTCGACCTGCAGCGATCCAAAGAGGCGCGGCGCGATGTCACCCTTTCCTGCCAAGTGCGCGACAAGGGAAAGAACTCGAACGGGTACGGGAAAGAGCCGCGCCGGTCTGTTCATGGCTTTCGCGATTCGGCGTACCAGGTCGGGAGTGGACACATCCTGATTGTCGCTGACGAGAAAGGTCTGGTTTGCGGCGGCGGGATGTCGCAGACACGTGATGATCAGGTCCACAAGATTGTCGAGCGAGACGAAACTGCGCCGATTCCGGATTGCAGCGAGTGGAAGGGGAAGTCCCATCTCGACCCAGCGCATCATCGATCGGAAGTTCCCCTTCACGCCGGCACCATACACCAGGACTGGACGGATGATGACGACTTCCATTCCTGTCTCGTCGGCGAGCTGCCGAAGCGCGAGTTCCGCTTCGTGCTTCGAGATGCCGTAGGCGTCCGCGGGAGCTGGCGTCTCGTCCGCGGTGAAAGGGTGACCCGCGAGGGTCTGTTCGCCGTTGACCTTGACGGAGCTGAGGAAGACGAATCGGCGAACGCCGGCGAGCGCGGCCTCGCGAGCAAGTCGGAGTGTCCCCGCGACATTGACTCGGCGGAACTCAGCGAGAGGATCCGAACTGGTGTCGTGCATGACGTGAACGCGGGCGGCGGCATGAACCACCACCTGCACATCCGCGAGCGCGCGCGACCAGTCAGTTGTCTCATCGAGATCGCCGACACGAACGACCTGCGCGCGCGTGGGCAGGCTGGACATTGCGTGACGCGCGGCTGCGCGCAAAAGGAGAGATTCGTCGCTCACTGCGCGCGCCACTACCGCGCAGCCAATGAATCCGGACGCGCCTGTCACGAGGACGCGGATCGCGCCGTCACTCATTCGTGACCGCGAGAGTCTCCTCGCGAAGCAGCTCTTCGTAAATTTCGAGTGTGCGTTGGACGACGCTGTTTGCGTCGAATTCCTTCTCCGCACGCCGGCGTCCCGCGCGTCCCATCTGCGCGCGAACTTCGGAATCATTCAGGAGAACACGGAGCGCTTCGGCCAGCGCCCGACTGTCTCTTGGCGGAACGAGCAGCCCGTTCTCTCCGTGAGACACCACCTCTCGACAACCAGGGACGTTCGTGGTCACGATTGCCCGACCGCACGCTGCAGCTTCGAGCAGCGCCTTTGGAACGCCTTCGCGATATGATGGCAGGCATACAATAGCCGCGTTCCGGAGGACGTGCGCCATGTCGGTGCGCTGGCCCCACCATTCGACTACGCCCTCGTGGTTCCAGGCATTGAGCTGGTCGGAGGAGATGCTCGATCGGTTGGCATCGGCATCACCGGCGAGTACGAACCGCGCAGCTGGAAACTTTGAACGAAGGATGCGCGCCGCGTCGACGAATTCGTGCACCCCTTTGTCTCTCAGCATGCGAGCGGGGAGAACGACGATCGGCCGCTCTGTGACTGTCTCTTCATGAAATGCGAAGTGCTGCAGATCCACGCCTGAACCGCGAATCAGCGTTGCTCGTGCCGGGTCGATCAACCCTCTCTCCACGAAAAGCGCGAGATCGTCCGGGTTCTGAAAAATTGCGATCGTTCGTGCTCCCCGGAGCGCGAGGGCGTAGAGTCGCTCGACCAGAGCGCGACGAAGGGAGGCCGCGATTCCTTGCGCAAGAAACAAGTATCCAAGGCCGGGCACGGCGTTGATGACGGCCCCTCCTCCCGCGAGGCTACGGGCAATCGAGCCGTACAGGACGGGCTTCACCGTAACGTGGTGGACGACGTCTGGCTTCAGTCTTCGGTAGAGTCGATAGAGCGCGAGAAAGACCCTCAGTTCACCAAGCGGGTTGGTGGCGCGACGATCCAAAACTATGGGATGAACCGCGATTCCCTCGGCGGCGAGCACCGGCGCTGCCTTCGGATCGGCTGGAGCCGCGAGCTGCACGTCGAATCCCGCATTGCGCGCGGCAACTGCGATAGGCAGACGGTGCGAGATGAAGAACGATGCGTCATTGAGCACAAAGAGCAAACGCTTCTTAGCCAACGTTCCTCTCGCATGACTTGTACTTGGCGCTCTCGCGGACACCGCACGGATGGCAGTCATGTTGCGTAGGCTGAGCCATCCTGCGGCATGTCAGTATCGCTTGGACGGGTGAACACTAAATTGACACACGCCGCAAATCCATCGCTACGCAGGTTTCATCGAGAGAACTGAATGAGTGCGAACATCAATCAGGCGGTTGTTGATGGGTTCGGAGACGAGTGGTCGCGCTTCGATCAGTCTGGCATGTCGCACGAGGAATGGCTAACGCTCGCGGAGGCGTACTTCGAACTCATGCCGTGGGCGACTTTACCACCGGACGCCTCTGGCTTCGATCTGGGTTGTGGAAGCGGGAGATGGGCGAAATACGTCGCCCCACGAGTAGGTGTCCTGCATTGCGTCGATGCAAGCGAGGCAGCTCTGGGGGTGGCTCGCCGAACTCTCGCTGGCATTCCGAATGTCGCATTTCACGCTGCCTCCGTCGACGCGATTCCGCTGGCGAATGCGTCGCAGGACTTTGGCTACTCGCTCGGCGTTCTCCATCATGTGCCGGACACTGAAGAGGGAGTCAAGCAGGCAGTAGCGAAACTCCGACGCGGCGCACCGTTCCTCCTCTACCTCTACTACTCATTCGAGAATCGGCCGATATGGTTTCGCGCTATCTGGCGCGTCTCGGACGGCCTGCGTCGGGTGGTGTCGCGCTTTCCGCATTCATTGCGCTATGGCGCGAGCCAAGTCATTGCCGCCACCGTCTACTACCCATTGGCGCGCTCAGCACAACTCCTCGAGCGTTGTGGGATGTCTGTGGAACACTTGCCGTTGGCCGCATATCGCGATCGTAGCTTCTACGTGATGCGCACTGATGCTCTCGATAGATTCGGCACACAGTTGGAACAGAGGTTTTCACGTGCAGAAATTCGAGGGATGATGGAGCGCGCCGGTCTCGAGCGCGTCACCTTCAGCGATCGCGTTTTCTGGTGCGCGGTTGGATGGAAGTCGGCTGATGATCTGGAGTGAGGCCGCGCGAGTCTAGTACGCAACGAGGGGGATCATCGTTTGCCGTTCGGTGCGCTCAATACACTCTCATAGAGCGCGACATAGCGTCGTCCCAATTCATCGATCGAAAAGAGCGATTCAACTCTCGCGCGACCCTCCTGCGCGCGCCGATCCCGCTGCGCCTGTGATTGCGCGAGGATCTGAAGCAGTCCTTCCGCGACGCCGGCCGCATCGCCGACGGGATAGACGGACGCATCGCCAATCACCTCGCGGCATGCGCCCACGTCCGTAGCCACGCACTGGACGCCGCAGGCGAGTGCTTCGCCAAGCACATTGGGAAATCCTTCCCGCAACGACGTCAACGCAAACGCGTCGAATGCAGGAAAGAGCGTGGAAACCGGACGGACGGAACCGAGGGCGCGGACACTTCCCCGCAGGCCTCTCGCTTCGACTTCACGCATGAAGTCGGGATTATCCTCACTGAGGCCCTCTCCCGCGACCACGAGAAGCACCGCGTCATGTCGCGCTCTCACACGCACAAACGCATCGAATAACGTTGCCAGATCTTTGTCGGGATGCCAGCGGCTGATGTGACCTATGACGTCGGCGTCATCAGTAAGTGCGAATTTCGCGCGCGCCTCACGTCGTTGTGCGACACCTCCCGCGAAGGTCTGGGTGTCGAAGCCATTAGGGATGATGTGCGTGACACGCGGAGAGTAACCGATCGTGCGATACTGTTCCGCTGCTCGCGCAGAGTTGTACACGATCGCGTCGGCGCGACGCGAGAGCATGGTGCTGGACCGCGTGAGTGTGCGCGTCAACAGCTTTTCGGTTGATAGCAACAGCGACGCTCGAACGTTCCACACGACTCGTGCCGAAGAATGAACGGACCCGAGCATCGTGGCTAGCACGTTCGCATGCGTCATCCAGCCTTCGATGATGTCTGGTCGCCACTGTTCGGCAATCCGGCGGAGGCGGAACAACGCGCGAGGCGTGGGGATGCCAGAAATACAAAGGTCTTCCACGCGTGCGCCTGCGCTCTCGAACTCCGGTCGCAGCACGCCGCCCGTCCCCAAATTCACTATCAGTCCTTCCACTCCGAGACGCTGTGTTCTGATTGTGAGCTTTCGAAGTGATTCCTCCGCACCACCCTGCCCGAGACCGCTGATCATACGCAAAATGCGGATTGGCCCCGACCTCATGCCGCGCTTTGCTCGAGCCGCTGCGTCTGCTGATCATCCAGCCACGCCTGGAACATGAGAATGGGCCACAACTGCGGCATCGCGTTCACGCGTCCGTCCAGGTGCGCTTGCCAGACGTCTGAGACGACGCCCGCCTCAAAGAATCCATCATGGCGAAGACGACGCGGATCCAATAGCGCCTCGGCCCAGTCTCTCAGCTCTGTGCGCAACCATGCGTGAACGGGGACACCGAAGCCCATTTTCGGACGCTCGATCAGCGAGCGCGGGACATATCGATCGAGCAGTTCGCGAAGAATCCATTTTGATGTGCCGCCGCGCACCTTGGCCGCGAACGGTAACCGCGCTGCAAACTCAATCACGCGATGATCGATGAACGGCGCGCGTGTCTCGAGGCTCACCGCCATCGCGGCGCGATCGACCTTCACGAGAATATCGCCCGGCAAGTAGCCGAGCATATCGGCGAGCATCATCTGCTCGGTGAATGTGAGTGCTCCGGGAGGCCAGTCCGCCACAGCGCGGGGCTCATGACGAGTTCCGGCGCCGACGATTACGCGATCGGGCTCCGTCCACGCCGAAATAATTCGTTCGTAGAGTGCCTCCCTCGACTGCAGTTGAAGAAGGGTTGCGAGCTTGTGCACCTTGTCGCCGTATGTTCGGAAGCGCAATCGAGGAGTGATGGTGCCGGCGAGCTGGCCCACGCGATCCCATGCGCGCGGAGGAAC
This sequence comes from bacterium, assembly GCA_040003345.1. GTDB lineage: Bacteria > Gemmatimonadota > Gemmatimonadetes > Gemmatimonadales > Gemmatimonadaceae > AG11. The sequence goes on along the minus strand of JBDUCR010000075.1, from coordinate 11,624 downwards.
CTCCGTCATCAGTCGGCCAGCACCGCGCCGAAGCCAGAGCGGAAAGGTGTCAACCTGCCCCCAAATGCGCTCCATCCATGCGTATCTGTTGTAGCCACCGAATACTTCGTCGCCGCCGTCGCCCGACAACGAGACTGTTACCGCTGTTCGCGCAAGCTTCGATACGAGAAATGTCGGAATCTGCGATGAGTCCGCAAACGGCTCGTCATAGATGGCTGGCAGACGTTCGATGACGCCCATCGCCTCCTTGGCCGACACGTAGTATTCAGTGTGCTCAGTCCCCAGGTGCGCTGCTACTGCTTTCGCGTGATGGGCCTCGTTGTAGTCCTCGACGTCGAAGCCGATGGAGAAAGTGCGTACGCGTCCCGGGCTCAGTTGCTGCATGAGCGCGACAACGAGCGACGAATCGACACCTCCCGACAGGAACGCACCCAGAGGCACGTCGGCAACCATTTGCTCGGAGACTGTGTTACGGAGCACGGCGTCAAGTTCGTCGACGAGCGATGCGCTCGTATCCAAAAGGCGATTGGCCGCTCCCTTCACCATGACGTCCGCGACGTTCCAGTATCTCTCAACGTGTCCGGCGCGATCGGAAGACTCGAGGCCGAAGTCGTATGTCACGATCGTGCCCGGCGCCACTTTCGTGACGCCGGAGTAGATCGCGGAATCGGTGGGCACATACGTGAAGCGAAGAAACTCGGCGAGGGCCGCGCGATCGACGACGCCCCGCCAGTGCGGATGTGACCGGAACGCCTTCAGCTCAGACGCAAACATGAGCGAACCGTTCATCGAAGCCACGTACAATGGCTTTTCACCCATCCGGTCGCGTGCGAGCGCGAGGCGCCGCTCTCTTCGATCCCATAGTGCGATGGCGAACATACCCGCACTGCGCTCGACAGCGCTCGTCACGCCCCATTGCTCAACTGCAGCAAGAAATACTTCCGTGTCTGACGATCCAACGAACGAATGGCCCAGTGCATGGAGCTCATGGCGGAGCGTGCGGTAGTTGTAGATCTCTCCATTGAGAATCACTACCCAGCGTCCGGACCTCGAGTGCATTGGCTGCGCACCCGTGGGCGACAGATCGACGATAGAAAGACGGCGATGCCCGAGTGCAATACCGGCGTCGGTATCAAACCAAGCGCCGTCTGAGTCGGGGCCTCGATGTCGCAGGCACGCAGACATGGAAGCGAGCGTCTTTACTCGCAGCTGGTGTTCGATGTTTGGAGACCAAAACCCAACAATTCCGCACACAGATGTAGCTCCTTACACGAAGGACGACGCTGACAAGTACAATCTCGGCCGAATCGCCGTGCGCAGTGTGAACGCCCTCCAAATCGTACGCCTGACGCTGCACTAACTACGAGAGTCGTAGCGGTTGATGTTCCGGTTTCGTGGCGCCCTTTAACAATTCCTGGTGCTCGGGAAACTCTGACTTCTGCAAGAACAAGGTGATGCCGGAGATGTACTTGAGGAGCCAGAATGAGAGTTTGTCATAGAGCGCCGACCGATTCTCTTTCCTGTACCGCAAGCGCGGCTCTTGGCGCATCATGCTTCTTATTTTGGCAGTGTAAAAATCCCGGGTGTATCGAAAGCTGGTTCGCAAGTCGTGCTTGCGCCCCAGCGTAAGAAGTTCGCCCTTGCTTCTGTATTTGGTAAATCGATGAAACCAGTCCGCTTGCATAACGGGATCCGGCGTTCCGTACGCCCATCCGAACCCCAACCGGTGCATGACGCGCAGATACGCTACTGCAAGGTCATGGTCGCGGATGTAGTGCGCGAATGGCACGAAGATATGCCCTTCGTGGATGTAGTCTTTTACCGGAAAAAGGTGAACGGAGATGCCACCTGGTCGAAGTACACGACTCGTTTCCCTGAAAAACTCCTCGCCATCATGAACATGTTCCAGAACCTGATTCGATACGGCCGCATCGAAGAAGCCCGTCTCCCATGGCCATGGAGTGCCAGGCAAGACTGAGAAAATGCGTTCTTCCCAGTCAACCGACGGACTATGCTTCGTGAGATACTCTATCGTTTCTCGACGATATCCTTCTGCGGTTTGGGCACCGTGGCCGGCCTGATCGAAGCCGTATAGCTCGATGCGCGAGTTCGGGAAAAGTTGAGAAAGCGTCTCGTGCAAGTAGCTGAGCATCACTCCACGTCCGCAGCCGATATCAAGCACCCGAATCAATGAGGCGGTTTGTAACTCCGTTACTAAAATGCTCAGGATATGCTGGTGAGTGAGGCTCGACGCGCTCGGCAGGTCCTTCATTTTCGTGGTCATGTATCGTTCCGCGTAGTAGTACAGAGGCGGCCCTTCCCATCGTCGAGAGCCTCGTTGGCAATGCTTCTGGCACGGTCGCGATGCCCGTCAGCCCCTGCGAGTCTTTAATTCCGCACCCGCATCGAATTCACGTCGCGGTTGGGTTCGCGGGCCACGAAGTCATTCGGCTGACCGGGTTTCTCTATGTCCAAAGATCGACGCGAAGCGGCGATCACTGGCCGACGTCGACGCGGCGAGGTCATCCAGCTTCATACTCGCAAGCGTCCATAGAACAAAAAACGCGCCAACCGTCAGGAGCATCAGCGCGGCCTTCACCGCAATACCGCGGCTTTGAGGCTTGAGCTTCGCTGGCACCGGATCCACGACGATGAGTGCAGGTGTGTCCTCGAGCGCTCGCGCGACGGCTGCGTCGCGATCGCCGACGGCCTGAGCATACAACGTCTGCGCAAAGTCTCGCTCCCTCTCCAGGCGCGTGCGTCCAAGCGCAGATTCCGAGTACGAGGCCGTCGCGCGATTCGCCCGTACGAAGGCAAGCAGTCGATCTTCTGCCGCGCCGAGACGCGCCGCCGCAGAGTCGACGCGGTTGCTCTGTGCCGCGGCAATTGCCCGAGCCTGCGCGTGCGAGGCCGCAAGGTACGCCCGATTCACTTCTTCGATGAGTCGAAGCAGGGCGCCGCGAGCAACAGCCGAATCGCGATGAGTGATGGCGACGCGAATGAGACCAGTCTGCATATCGGCGCTCGATGCTAGATATGTACGCATCTTCTCGCCAATGAGCTCATCGCTGACCGACTCTCCTGCTGGTTTCCGCTCCAGAAGGTCGACGAGCCTTCGGCCACCGTATGCCTTTACTGGTGTACGGCCCACGTTGACCAGCACGTCGTTTGTGCGACTCAGCTCCACAATCAGTGATGGCGTTGCTTGCACTCCGCTGCCTTGCAGGCCGCCCAACGCAGCCGCAATCGCCGGAGCACCAGCAAGCCGATTCGATGAAATCGTGGCCAAGAGGGCATTGGCGACGAACTCACGAGGACGGGAAAGGAGGAGCGTGACCACGATGCCGCCAAAGACCAAACCGAGAACGGCGAGGATTCGCGCCGACTGCCATAGGCGCACCAATAGTCGGGTCACGGAAATGGCAGAAGAGCTTGATTCCGTTACCGAGGAGATCGCATTCCTGTTTCGCGTGTCTTCTGCCATAGGTCGGTCGTGACGGTGAGGCGAGGGGTCCCGACATCAGTACTCAAGATATATGATGGGCATCTTCCACGAGTCAGCGCGCGGCCAGAACAACCCAATTAGGAGAGGGCAACCTCTGAGCGATCCAGCTCCGTCGATCGGAGCGAACCATTCAGGGCGTGATTCTCAGTCGGAGCTCGCTTCAACAACACGAATGAGCACAGGGTCAGCTTCGCCAGAAAATTGATGTTCGAATAGAACCCTTCGCCGAATACGCTGAGAACCATGCCTGCAAACAAGCTCGCGTAGAGAGCAAGGCATATCGCGTTTCCGGCGCGCGCGAGACGGTACATCCATCCGACTACCATGCCGTACGCGAAAACGAGCGCCGTGGCGCCGATAAAGCCAAAGTCGAGGTAACTGAAATAGGTAGTGTAGACGTTTGTCGCAACGGACTCGCCGATCGTACTGAATGCTGCGTGTAAAGGAGGCACAGTGTAATGCGCACCCAAATGATTGAGGGCTTCCAAAGCAGTGCGCGTCACATTCGACGTGGACGGCACCTCTCCCGGCGAGAGAAGGACTCTCTGAAAGGCCGTGACGCCGCCGAACGCATAGTCGCGCAACCCTTGTAGCAACCCTACAATTTGTTCAGAACGTGAGCTCTCCAGGCTGACGCCCTTTTTCACGAGAAGCGCCACGCCGAAGAACAGCAGAAAAAACACCCCGGCAAGGCCAAGGATTTTCTTGACACGCAGCTCCCCGCGAAAGGCAATCAACGCAACAACACTAAAAATGAAGCCCACGGATGCCGATCTCCCTCCCGCGAGAGTCGGGGCAAGTGCGGCTACGAAAAAAATGAGTTGACGACACCGGAGCAGCCATCCTTCCACCGATACGGTATAGGCGACGATCGCCGCCGCAATCGAGAGAGTGATCAGATTGGCATAGGGTCCGAAAATCGACTGGCCAACACCCTTGCTCGCATTGACGTCGATCATTCGGGCATAGAAGAGAACATCCGTTATCGGAACGCCCGCGAGAATGTCCATCACATGCCAATACGCAAACGGCAGCGTCAGAACAACAGCGAATGTGATGACACCGAACGCCCCTGCACGAAGTTGATATCGCGCTCCTGCGGACACTCTCGCGGGTCCCCAAATGGCTGGCACCCACGCGCCGAGCGAGAAGACGAATGCTCCCAGCACGTAAAACAATACCACCCGCTCGTCCAACGGGAACAACGGACGAAATAGGGGACCGAAAAATGAGCACCCCACCAGGGCACTTCCCCACACTGCACAATAGGTTGGAACTGGTGCGACCCACGATCCGCTCATGTACCTCGTGCTCAAGGCAGAGGCGAGAAGAATGAGCCCACCAATGAGGACGATCATTTACGCTTCACGCGTGGCGATGTCAGGCGACCCGAGATTGCCTGAGGTCGCCGAACGGGCGGTCGGGTTCCGAATACGAGGTCGGGATAGTGAGGGCGTCACCGTCGTTATCCGTGAGCATGTCACGACGATGCTATGCCGGACGTATGCCGTCGAGCGCCGAAACAAGCTGCCGCCCTACGACTTCCCTACTGAAGAATCTCTCCACGACGGCACGTCCTGCTCGCCCCATACGCAAACCGGCATCACGATCCGTGAGCACGCCGATGACAGCATCAACCCATTCGGCCTCAGTGCTCGCGGAGAGCCCGACAGTTCCCATCGATAGCACCTCCTGGTTCATCCCAATCGGCGAAACGACTACAGGTACGCGTGCGGCCATGTACTGCAACATCTTGAAACTGCACTTGCCGCGCTCCCACTCGGTATTGCTCAGCGGCATTATTCCGACATCGAAGCCGCTGATCACGGACGCTTCACGCTGCGGTGTCCACTTGATGAACTCGAGACGATCGACCGGCACTCGCGGAAGGACCGGCGCACGATCTGCTAGAATGCGCAGGCGGGCGGCAGGAAGAGCCTGCAGCACTGACATCAGCGCGTCCTGAATTCCCTCGAGGTATTTGAACCCGCCGCTCGTCCCGCTCCAGCCGATCACCAGCGTGTCGCGCGTTTGGCGCACTGTTTCCGGATACGACGATGTGTCGACGGCCGTCGGAACAATGATGACGTTCTGCGAGACACCACGGTAGTGATCGGCCAGGAATGAGTTGCCACAGATAACCAGATCGGCGTGGGCGGCTATCGTATCCGTGCCGCGACCACGAGCAAGGAGCCAAATCGCGTCGTCCACATCAAAGACGCGTGGCCCGCCGGCCATCCACTCGACCGTCGCCATGGTCGAGATCAACTCCCGCTGAAAGAAGTTGATACCTCTGCGATGGGTCTCGATCATTTGTGCAGCGCGCCACAAAAGCGAGGCGCCGCCCCACAATGGGCGAAGTGCTCGCGCTCGGGGCGGATATCCGCCGAACGGGGTATGACGCGCAATGAGATCATAGCCCGCATCGCGAAACTTCGCCTTGAACTGAAAGACGCGATAGCGAGGTGCCGGTGAGTTGACGCCGGCCGAATACGCGCGAAGCGGTATCAACTCAGCCATGTGCAGCAGAGCCAGAGGGCTGTTGCGCCGCCGCCAGTGCTTCCGTGAAATGCCTTGCCTATGACGGTCAAACGCCCTCCGCCAGGACCCTTCGACCAAACAAATCGAGCAACGCGTTCCTCATTCCTCGAAGTTGCGTGGTCACGTAGAGCGCGCCAGCGAGTCCCAAGATCCCAACCAGCAGGAATGGCGCGTGAGCGCGGCATGCAATCGCCGAAAGCACGATCGCTGCTGCAGGAAGTCGCTCTCGGACGATTGCTGGCCATCGCACCTCTCCTCCCAAACCCCGCACGGCGTAATAGTCGATCAGCGCCGACGAAAGAAACTGACTGAACATCCACGCCCAACCGATGGCTTCTGTGAGCATCAGGCGAGAGAGAAGAAGGAAAACGATCGTCATCACCGCAAATGCGACACCTGCAACCTCCGCCACGCGACGAAACGCTGCGCGCGCTTGAAGCAACTCGCCCGAGAGAATCGCGTGTGCATTCCAGAGAACGCCGACGAGCAGCAACGAGAAAAGAATGGGCGTCGTTGAGCCGTCGAGGTGAATCAGTCGCAGAATGAATACCGAGCCCACGGAACCAACGACGCCGAGGATACAGTACGTGAGCCAGCTCGCCGTCTGCACGCCTGGCAGCAACCGCAATAGCCGCAGCCGAGACTCTTCACGTTTCATAAGCTGAATGAAGCGCGGATAAAGTACCGTCTGCGCTGTGATTGAGAAAAACCATACCTTGGTGACGACGTCGAAGGTTGAGCGATAAGTGCCGAGCGCAGTCAGGCCAAAGAACAGATTCACCAGCACGGAACCGACGGCCACGCTCGACAGTTGCAGCAACTGCGTCATCGCGAGCAACGAGGACTGTCCGAGCAGCGCCCGACATTCGTTGAATTCGAAGCGCGGTCGCCAAGACCCTTCGGGCAACGCAGGTAGAATCCGAGGCGCAACCGCGAGGTCGATGAGCCGGCGCCCCAGTACAAATGCGATGGCCAATTCTACCCGGACTGTGAGTAGCACCCCCGCGAGCATCAGCAGGGAACGAGCGCTATTCGATTGCAGCATGAAGCGCGCGTAGTCACCAACTCGCTCCTGCGACAACGCGTAATTCCACCGCAAGGACGATGGAATACTGAGCAGATAGTCCACGATGGCCACGATGGTGATCCATCGCAGCGTCGCTACATGTTGTGCCGATACGCGAAACAGCAGGGACGTTACAGCGGGCAGTATGACAGGTGACAGGAGAACGAGCACGCCGGCAATTGTCACATACAACCCCAGCGCCAATTGCAATAGCCTACGCGTCTCTCCTTCGGACGCCGCAGCACCGAGTCGCCGCACGAGGTTCTTGCCAAGACCAAGCTCTACGAGGATCAGATAGCCCGTCAACACGGAGAACATGGAGTACAGACCATAGCCCTCGATGCCGAGCCGCCTGACGGCGATGGGGACGACGACAATGCCGAGCACACCACTGACGACGTTGACCAACGCCACCGCGGATAAACCACGCAGGAAGGCCTTCATGCTCGCACAACCCTGCGGCTACCGCGCCGTCGTCTGTACATCGGCAAGACAGAGGGCGAGCTGCTCGCGCCAAGCGGGAAGTTTGATCGCAAACCGGACTTCTGCGCGCGCGGCGTCAAGACGAGAATTTCTCGGGCGGCGAGCACGCGTCGGGAATTCGTCCGATGTGATGGGTCGTATCGTTCGCACTCGATGAGATCCTCGGTCCGGATCGAGATCCCTGATCGCCGTCGCAAACTCGTACCAGGAAGCCCCATCTTCCGCAGAAAGATGGTAGACACCCGCATGTTGGCCGATGCCGGTGGCAAGACTAACGCCCGGTACGCTCGCCGACGCCACAATAGCCGCTGTGGCTGCCGCGATCACACCGCTCCACGAGGGCGATCCCCGCTGGTCGCTTACGACAGACACCTCCTCGCGCACCTGGAAAAGGCGACGCATTGTCCGAAGGAAGTTTCGGCCGCGCAGACTGTATATCCAACTCGCACGAAAAATCATGTACGGTGCCCCCACCGCAACCACGGCATGCTCGCCATCGCGCTTGGTGCGACCATACACGTTCAATGGACCAGTCGGATCGTCCTCGCAATACGGTAGTGCGCTCGTACCATCGAACACGTAGTCAGTGGAAAAGTGAACGATTGCCGCTCCACAGCGTCCTGCTTCCTCCGCGAGAATCCCCGGCGCGACCGCGTTCACTGCGTCGCATGTCAACACATCCGATTCGGCCTCGTCGACGGCCGTGTATGCGGCTGCGTTGACAATCAACGATGGACGCAGGCTGCGCACGCAATCGCGTATGGCTGAAGCGTCGCAGAGATTCAGTGAGGCACGATCAAGTCCATGAATGTCGCCGAGAGGCGACAGTGAACGGACGAGATCGAATCCCAACTGGCCGCCTGTTCCCGTCACCAGGATGACACGAGAATCCGAGCGGTTCGTCCGTGTCGTCACAGATATTTCGGAAGGCGATCCGGCGATACATCACGCAGCGGAACTGCCAACCGATCCTTTTCTGAGAGCGTCGGCTCCGGGAGCGGCCACCTGATCGCAAGCGAAGGGTCGTTCCAGAGAATCGATGTTTCGGTGTCCGCCTGATAGTACGCCGTGCACTTATACAGAAAGAGCGCGCTCTCTGAGAGAACCTGAAACCCATGCGCAAATCCAGGGGGGATATACACCTGCCGGTGATTGACATCCGACAGTCGAACGCCGATGGACTGCCCGAACCAGGGCGATCCGCGCCGAACATCCACGGCGACATCAAACACGTCGCCATGCAGCACGCTCACAAGCTTACCCTGTTCACCGGGATGCTGGACATGCAGTCCTCGAAGTACTCCGCGACTCGAACGGGAGACGTTGTCCTGGACAAACGCATCATTGATCCCAAGCGAGGAGTACCCATCGCACCGCCAATTCTCGAAGAAGAATCCTCGCGAATCGCCAAACACTCGTGGCTCGAGAATAAGGACGCCCGGCAACTCCGTCTGTTCCACGATCATCGCAGCGTACCTCGTCGGTGATCGCTCACAAGAGAGTCCAGGTACGTTCCATAACCGCTCTTGCGAAGAGGCTCCGCGAGCTCCCCGAGTCGCCGGTCATCGATCCAGCCCTGCCGCCACGCGATTTCTTCGGGAGCGGCGATCTTGAGGCCTTGCCGTTTCTCGATCGTCTGAATGAAGCTCGACGCCTCGTGCAACGAGTCATGCGTTCCCGTATCGAGCCACGCCGATCCCCTGCTCATTAGCTCCATGCGCAACGCACCGCGTCGGAGATACTCCAGATTGAGGTCGGTTATCTCATACTCGCCCCGAGCGGACGGCCTGAGTGCTGCCGCCAGCTCGGGCGCGTGACCATCATAGAAATAGAGACCGGTGACCGCATAATTCGACCGCGGGTTCGTGGGCTTCTCCTCGATACCGATTACAGAGCCATCGGCATCGAGCTCCGCGACACCATAGCGATGCGGATCTCTGACATGATAGCCAAACACGGTTGCGCCGTCTGGTCGCTGTGCGGCGCGACGTACTTGCTCGACAAGTCCGGTTCCGTAGAAAATGTTATCACCGAGTACCAACGCGGCGCCCTCTCCGCCGAGAAACTCGCGCCCAATCACGAGGGCCTGAGCGAGACCATTTGGCACTGCCTGTTCAGCATAGGCGAATGACAGCCCCCAACGCTCTCCATCGCCGAGCAGTTCGCGAAACCGCGGCAAGTCGACCGGAGTGGAGATCACGAGGATCTCGCGAATCCCCGCGAGCATCAGAGTGCTCAAGGGATAGTAGATCATCGGCTTGTCGTACACGGGAAGCAACTGCTTGCTGATCACCTGCGTGATCGGGTAGAGCCGCGTGCCGGAGCCGCCAGCGAGAATGATGCCTTTCATCGAGCGTCTTGATAGCTCGCCGCGTGCTGCAGCCCGAGGCGCTCTCCACGATACTGCCCAGATCGTACGCGCTCTACCCAGATCTGATTGTCGAGATACCAGCGCACCGTCTTTCGCAGACCCGTTTCAAAACTCTCATTGCAATGCCAGCCCAGCTGGGTCTCGAGACGGCTCGAGTCTATCGCATACCGAAAATCATGACCGGGGCGATCCGCGACGAAGCTGATGAGAGAACAGTGCCCGCCAACAATCCGGGATGGCCGGAACTCATCCAGCAGTGCGCACACACTGTTGACGACGTCGATATTCCGTCGTTCGCTGCGACCACCAATGCAGTACGTCTCCCCCGGGATGCCTCGCTCGAAACACGTCTGAAGCGCAGCAACGTGATCGTCGACGAACATCCAGTCACGCACATTTTCGCCGCGACCATAGACGGGGAGCGGCTCGCCGGCAAGCGCGCGCTGAATCAGGACCGGGATCAGCTTTTCTGGGAATTGATATGGGCCGTAGTTGTTGGAGCAGTTGGTCGTGATGGTTGGCAGCCCATACGTGTGATACCATGCACGCGCGAGATGATCGGAACTCGCCTTCGTCGCGGAGTAAGGAGAGTTGGGAGCGTAGGGAGCCGCCTCGGTGAAGTAGCCACTGATCCCCAACGTCCCGAACACCTCATCAGTCGAAACGTGCAGAAAACGGAACTGATTTCGTCGCTCCGAGGCAAGTCCTCTCCAATACGCGAGGGCCTCCTCGAGCAGCATGAACGTACCTACCACGTTTGTCTTCACGAATTCAGTGGGTCCGTCAATTGAGCGGTCGACATGTGATTCCGCCGCAAGGTGAAAGACGCCTATGGGCTGGTAGCGTTCGAACAGCTCACGCAGCCCAAGGCCGTCGCAAATGTCCAAACGCTGAAACGTGTAGCGCGAATTGTGATCAACTGAGGCGAGTGAGTCGAGATTACCCGCGTAGGTCAGCTTATCGATGTTGACGACGTGATAGTTGGTAAACTCGATCAAATATCTAACGAGAGCGGAACCTATGAAACCGGCCCCTCCCGTGACAAAGACAGTAGCCATCGTTCAATGAGAATGGTGGTCAGATTTCTTGAACTGTGCTGGGTCGGTGGCACAGTTGCAACGCGCATGAGACGAGCATGCATTCGGAATTACGATCGTCGCTCCGCACACCTTTCATTTCCGGAAGCAACGCCTGATCGCATCTCGTGTCGCAGTGAGTTCAGCCAGAAAGTGCAATCTCGGATGAGGCCCTCTGGCACTTCTCATCCTCAAATGGCACTCGCCCATCCTGATGCTCCCGCAACGCTCGCATTGATTCGGGCAGCGAATCTAACTCCGGCGCTTTGCACGAGATGTCGTTCATTGAGACGCTGTCAGGCAATTTTGCGCCAAGAATGCCAAACTCGCCGGTATCAAGCACGCCGACATATTCGGGCACTAATCTCAAAATGAGTCGGCGAATCTTTCCCGAAGAATCGCTTTCACGTGCCGCCTGAATGAGCAACTCGATGTCCTTCGGATTGTGTTCCGACGCCTCGGCATCGCGAGCACGTAGAATCTTTGGATGCAACGTCGGAGTTACGTGCGCGCCTGTAAAGAACAACTCCTCGAAGAGCTTCTCACCCGGCCTGGCGCCCGTAAAGTGAACGTCGATGTCAA
>JBDUCR010000497.1:0-2698 GCA_040003345.1 bacterium | reverse complement strand
CTGTCGAGGATCTCGCGGGCCTGAATGTCAACGATGATGGCGGGCATGGAGGGCTTGAACGGGAGGATTTGTCTGGGAGCGGACAAATCTAGCGAAAATCCCGCCTCGTGTATGGCCGTCAGGCGCCCCGATACATTCGCGCTCGCGTGGCGTGTCCTCGTCGATCCCTAAGCCGATCGTTCGAGTTTCTCCCGCTCGATTGCCGTTTCGCGGCTCCCGACGCCGTAGAGCTCGCGCAACGTCTCGTCCATGCGATCCCACACGATGCGCATCAGTTCATGACGACGCTCGTAGTCGTAGTCCGACGTCTCGACGGGCTCGAGCAGATGCACGTGCATGGTGCCCGCGCGCACACGCCATGCACCCTTGGGCATCACCTCACGCGCGCCATACACGACGACGGGAACGACCGGCGCTCCGGCTGCAATCGCGAGGACGAACGGTCCCTTCTTGAATGGACGCAACCCGTAGTCGTTGCCACGCGTGCCTTCGGGACACACGACGACACACAAACCCTTCTTCACCTTTTTCGCGATCTCGTTATACGCTTCGAACGCCGATTTCCGATTCTCGCGCGCGAGAAACACCACGCCCGCTCCCTCCGCTCCCCAGCCGAAGATCGGGATTCCACGAAGCTCCGCTTTTGCGACGAACGTGTAGCGCGGCAAGGTCGACGCGATGGCGAAGATGTCGAACCAGCTCACGTGGTTGCTCGCGTACACGGTGCCGCGATCGTGCGCGATATTTTCAGCGCCGTGCAGCACGACGTCGACACCGCCCGCCCAGCAGAGCGAACGTGCCCACGTCCGCATGCACCATTGCTGAACGCTGCTGTTCTCCTCGTCGTACCGCAGCAGGTGCGCGAGCACGGCGATCGGCGCAAGAAGAATCGTCATGACCGCGAGCGTTACACCGGCAAGCATTGTCCGCAGCATGGCTACAACTTGATCGAGGTGAAGGATGCGGTCAACGAGACGATGCTGTACCGTTGCGTACAGTCGATTGTGTGCGCCGCTATCGCGCAAAAGCAGGTCCTTGGCGGGCCGCTCTTCAATAAACGCTCAGTTCGATTCAATAATTCCCAGCTCGACGCCCGCACGTACTGCCGACGTGCGATTCTCGACGCCGAGCTTCTCGAAGACGTGCACAAGATGCGCTTTCACGGTGGGCTCGGTGATGCCGAGTGTCGCAGCGATTTCCTTGTTCGACGCACCACGCGCGACCCATTGCAACACTTCGCCCTCACGCTGCGTGAGTGTGCCGCGCGCGGGTTGCTGCCAGCGCGCCATCAGTCGCTCGGTCACCACGGGCGCGAGATACCGCTCACCGCGCGCCACGGCACGCAACGCACGGAACAGCTCATCGTGTGGAACGTCCTTCAGTAAATAGCCCACCGCGCCAGCCTCGATGGCGCGAAGCATCTCGCCGTCGGTCGCATACGTCGTCAGCACGACAACGCGCGTTGCGGGCCGCGTGCGCAGAATTTCTTCCGTCGCCGAGACACCGCTCTGCACCGGCATGCGAAGATCCATGAGCACGATGTCGGGCGCGAGCTCCGCCGCAAGCAGCACGGCTTCGGCGCCATTTGCCGCGGCACCGACGACCTCGAAGTCATGCTGGCTCTCGAGCACACTCGCAATGCCGCTCCGCATGATCGGATGATCGTCGACGACGAGGACACGGATGGTCGCGCTCATGTGGCTGGCTCACTCGCAGCGCCACCAGCCGCAGCGATCGACGCCAGTGGCATTGCAACAGTGAGGCTCGTTCCCGATCCGAGTGTGCTATCGATCAACACATGCCCGCCAAACCGACGCACGCGCTCACGCATGCCCGTCAGGCCGAGCTGCTCTGAACCGAGCGACTCGGTGTGTGCGAAGCCACGTCCGTCGTCGTCGACAGTGAGCAAGACAAGACCATCGACCAAAGCGATGCTGATCGCGACGTTGCTGGCGTTCGCATGTCGTGCGACGTTGCTCAACGCCTCCTGCGTGGCGCGCAGGAAGATCACGTCAGCATCCGGTACCAGCACGGGCAACGTGTCGGCCGTAAATGTCGTGCGGACGTCGTTCGCGCCACCCCACTGCTCCACGATGCGTCCCAACGCGGCGACAAGCGATGCGTCGGCGAGCGCCGCGGGGCGAAGCGCAAAGAGCACTTGCCGAATCTCGGTGAGACTCGAGCGCGACACCGCCTGCGCGTGCACGAGGTGCGGCATCACTCGCTCGAGCGACGCACTCTGGCCGGCGTCTCTCAGCGCAAGTTCTACCGCTTCGAGATGTCGAATGACGCTTGTAAATGCTTGCGCGAGGGTGTCGTGAATGTCTCGGGAGAGTCGCTGACGTTCCTCGAGCACGCCCGCGTCGCGCGCGCGATCAGCCAGACCACGCTGCGCCACGTCGAGTTGCTGGAGCAGACGCGTGCGGAGCGCAGTCTCACGGTTGGCGCGATGAATGTAGAGCAGCACAGTGGCGATCATGACGCCCGTCGCGATCACGATGCCCACGCGCGTGAGCATGACGCTCGGCGCTTCATGTCGGTCGCGCACGCCGGCGCCGGCAGCGAGTGCGGCGACGACCACACCCAGCGTCACCGCGGCCCAGGCGAAGGGCAGAAAGATGAATCCCTGGATGATGGCGCCGAGAACGAGCAGGCTGAACGCACCGCTCACCTCGATGGCAAGGATGACGAGCACCCA
>JBDUCR010000498.1:0-9083 GCA_040003345.1 bacterium | reverse complement strand
TGCGCAGGTCGTGCCGCTCACCGCTGACGTCTCGCGCTGACGAGACCGAGGGCAGCCTGCACCGCCCCTCCGCCGAGGGATTACTTGTGACCGTGCGAACGACGTTGCTCGCGTTGGCGCTCGCCTTGGCGGCCTGCAGCCGCGGCGATCGTCAGGAGACGCCAGCCACACAAGCCACTGCATCCGCCACCGCACCACGCGGTCCGGACCAGCTGGTGCTGCGCGTACCGCGCACTGGCGGCGCTGCGCGCGTCTATGCGTATCCGCGCCTGGACACGATGGTCTGGAACGCCGAGAGTGCTCCGGCGCCTGCGCATGTCCTCGCCTTTGACGATGAAGCGGGCAGCATTGCGTACGTCGACGCGAAGGGATTTCCCGCGCGCATCGATTTTCGGCAGGGCGTTGCGAGCACCGTGACCAAGACGAAACTCGTTGGCCTCGCGTCGTGGGACGGCTCGAACATCTACGGCATCAATGGCGGCGCGGTCGAGCGATATGGACCGAGCGGGCCATGGAAGTGGAAGCCGCCACTCGCCGCACGCGCGGTATTTCCGCAGCCTGATGCAACGCTCCTCGTCGTCGCCCAACGTGGCGACAGCAGCGTCGTGTGGCGGCTACGCCCGCCGGCCACGAAGATCGTCGACTCCGTCGTTCTGCCAACGGTCAATCGCACGCTGCGCACGCAGGTCGGCGACCGTTTATATCTCGCGTCCGGCAGCGAGCTCACAGGATTGCGTACGCGCACGATGCAGCGCACACCGAGCATCCCCTTCGACGGTGAGATCGAGCAGCTCGAAGCAACGCCGAGTGGTGATCGCGTGTTCGTCGTCACGAAGGGCGGCACGACGGTGGATATACTCGATCGCTATCGCGAACAGCTCGGCGGGCACATCGACATCGGACGCCATGCCAGCGACCTCCGCGTCGACGCTCTCGGCCGCTACATGCTCGCGCGACCGGAGGGCACCGACAGCACCATCGTCATCGCACTCGGTACGAATCGTGTGCTTGGCACACTCGCGACGGAATGGCGCGATGACCTGCCGTTCGTTGCGCCCGACGGAAGCATCGTGCTCGCGCAGGGACACAACGTCGCGCTCGTCGATGGCGAAACGCTACGCACGAAAATTACCGTGAAAGATGGCGCGGCTGATTTCTGGTATCCGTTCAAGTGGACCGGTTTTCGTCCGCGCGATGTGGCGCTCGACAAACCCGTCGACTTCAGCAACCCGGCCGACAGCATGAAGCCAAAGGCCGATTCGTCGAAGCCCACGGATTCAGTTCGAACGGCGCCTGCGCCAGCGCCTGTCCCGCCAGCGCCGCGTGACACTGCCGTGCGTCGCGCGAGCGGGTTCACTGTGTCGTTCGCCGCGCTGCTCATTCCCGACAAGGCGCGTGAGCTCGCGGCGCAAATTCGCGTGGGCAACGAGAATGCGCGCGTCGTGACCGCGGTGCGCGATGGCTCGACGATTTATCGCGTGGTGCTTGGCCCGTACGCTACGCGCGAGGAAGCGGATCGCATCGGGCGTGAGTCGAAGCAATCCTTCTGGGTCTATGAGGGAGGTCCATGAACGGTCCACCGGATTGGACCGAGCGAGGGCGGGACCTTGGCGCAACGTTGAACGAGCGCCACGTCATCGTCGTCGTCGGAAGTGATCCTGTCGCGACGGCAGAAGTCGCGCTTGGCATTGCGCGTGTGCAGGCGATGCATCGCCGCGTGGCCGTGGGCGATCTGTTCGGCGACGCGCCGCCGCTGGCTGCGCTCGTCGGGGAAGACGACGCGCACGGGCTCGTGGACAGTTTTCTCTTCGGCGTGTCGCTCAATCGTATCGCGCATCAGGTGCCAGATGCGGGCGAGCTCTTCATCCTGCCGACCGGCACAGCACCCGTTGACTACGAGGAGTTGTTCGCGCATCCGCGGTGGCGTCGTCTCGCTGCGGGCTTCCGTGAAGTCGGCGCGCTTCTTCTGCTCGCGGCACCGGCCGACGCTGCGCGGCTGCAGGATCTCGTGGATGCAACGGACGGCGCCGTGATTGTCGGCGACACTGTGCCCGCGGACATTCCGGTGGCGCAGTCAATCGCATGGCTTCGTCCCAAGCGCAGCGGACCAACGTCGCTGGCGGGCACTCCTCCACTCGCGGAAGTGCAGGCAGCCGCTCGGCCGATGCCGCCGCGCGATCGGAGCCGGATCGCCGCGGGAATCGCCGGAGTGCTGATTACACTCGCGATCATCGGCGCCGGTTTCTGGTTCGCACAACGTCCCTTCGCAAAGGATCACGCACCGGAGCGGCCCGCGCCGGCGACCGGCGACAACAAGGCCGCGACGGCCGGCACACTCAACGCGGACAGCGCGGCGGCGAGAGCGCTCACGGATAGCGTGCGTCGAGACAGCGTGACGCGTGTGGGCGCTGCGCCCGAACAGGCAGATTCATTTCCAATCCTCGCAGCGACGAATCCCACGGACTCCGCTCGCGCCTCCGCATGGGCCGTGCGACTCGAGCAGACGAACACGATGTCGGGCGCTATCTTGGAGCTTCGCGGACGGTTCGAGACGGTGCCCGCGGGCACGTATGGCTACGACTTGCGGTCCGGATCCTTTCTGCTGATCGCCGGTGCGTATCCAACACGTACGGCCGCGGAGTCGCTGCTGGTGCAACTTCGTGATCACAAGGTTCTCCAGTCGGGCGCGGGGAATGTCGCCTCGCTGCCGTTCGCTTTCATGGTGCAGTCGGACGTTCCTGCCGCGGACGTTGCCTCGCGCCTCGCGCGCTTTGCGGCGCGCGCACTGCCCGTCTATGCGCTGCGTCAGACGACAGGCACGGCGCACCTGTACTTCGGCGCGTACGAGAGCGCGCAGCAAGCCGCGCTCGCGGCGTCCACAGTGCGTAAGGCCGGATTGACGCCGACGCTCGTTTATCGAATTGGGAGAGTGTTCTAGTGCGGTTGACCAAGCTCGAGCTGCATGGTTTCAAGTCATTCGCCGACGCAACCCAGATTGTGTTCGAGCCGGGCGTGACGGCGATCGTCGGGCCCAACGGCTGCGGAAAGTCCAACGTCTCCGACGCGGTACGCTGGGTGCTCGGCGAACAGCGCGCGCGACTCATGCGCGGCGCGAAGATGGACGAAGTGATCTTCCAGGGCTCGTCGGCGCGACGTGCTGTGAATGTCGCCGAAGTCTCGCTGCACTTTTCGAATGACGAAGGGCTGCTTCCGGTGCCGTTCAAGGAAGTCGTCATCACGCGGCGTCTCTCGCGCTCTGGTGACAGCGACTATTTCCTGAACCGCGCGCCCTGCCGTCTGCGCGACATCTCGGACATGCTGCGCGGCACGGGACTCGGCGCCGGCACGGGCGTTGTGATCGAGAGCAAGATGATCGACGCCCTGCTCTCCGATCGCCCTGATGAACGTCGTGAGCTGTTCGAGGAAGCGGCAGGCGTCGGACTCTATCGCGATCGTCGTCGCACAACGGAACGACGCCTCGAGGAGACGACAGGTGACCTCCAGCGTCTCGACGATCTGATCAACGAAGTATCAGGCCAGGTGAGAAGTCTTGCGCGTCAGCGCAAACGTGCGGAGCGACACACCGAGATCATGACGCGCCGTTTCACCGTGGAGCTTGCGCTTGCGGCGCGTTCGATGGAGGCGTGGCATGCAGAGCTCACGCGTCTCGAACACCGTGTCATCGAGCTGCGCGAGCAGCTGCCTGCCGCAGAATCCATGATGACCGAGGCGGAGCTCGCGCGCGAGACGGCGCACGGCGCCCGCGCGGCCGCGGAAGCGCAGCGCAATGAGCTCTCGCGTCTTGTTGGCGGACAGCGAGAACAAGTGGTACGCATTCGCGGCGAGATGGCCGTGGCCGAAGAGCGTCAACGCAACGCGACTTCGCGTCGCCAGCGCGCGGAGGCAGAAGCCACTGCGGGCGAGCAGAGTGGTACGCAGATCGCCGCGGAACAGGAGTCGGCGGCGGCGGAACGGGCCCGCGTCGAGACCGAGCTTCAACAGGCAGACGCGGAGCTCGCACAGCATCAGGACGCTGAGAACGAAGTGCGTCGCATGGTTGCGGAGGCACGCGCTGGTGTCGAGCGCGCGGAGCGCAGTCTTCGCGAGCTGCAGGATCGCGCACGACGCGTAGAGCACGAGCGCGAGCGCGCACTGCGCGAGCTGGATGAAGTGATGCAGCGCAGCGAAGCGCTCGCACTCGAGCGCGCGCAACTCGGCGACGCACTGGCGATGTCGCTGCGCGATCAGGAAGCGTCGCAAGCGGATGTGGACACGGCGCAGGAGATGGCGAGCGTAGCGGCGAACGAGATGGAGACGGCGCGCGCCGCGGATCGCGAAGCTCGCGAGCGTGAGTCCATCGCGCGGACAGAGCTGTTTCGCGCGGATGAAGCGTTGACGGCACTGCAGGGGCGCGTGAATGCACTCGAGCAGCTCGAGCGTGATCGCGTGGGGCTCGCACCAGCGGCGTCGCGGCTGCTGCGCGAAAAGGAGCAGTTCGACGACGGCGCCATTCTCGGCCCCTTGTCCGACTTCATCGGAGCCGACCAGGGCTCGGCGCTGCTCGTCGAGAAGTTCCTTGGCAACTCGGTGCACGCCGTGCTCGTTCGCGACGGCGCTGCAGCGGACGCCGTGCGCAGATGGCACGCCAGCGCGAACCCAGGGCCGTTGCTTCTGTTGCCGCTCGACGCGATGACGGAAGAGGCGGCGGGTGAGCCGCTGCCCGATGCGTTGGCACATCTCGTCAACGCGGCGGCACCGGCGCGCGCGTGGATCCGTAATCTCCTTGGCCATGTGCACGCTGTTGACGATGGCAGCGCATTCGTCGATGCACGCGGTGCGGTCTGGCTTCCGGGCAGCACTGCGGGCCCTGGGCCGCTGCGTCGTCGCGCGGAGTTGGCGGAGTTGCGCACAGAGCTGACCAATCTCGAGCGCACGCGTCTGGAGGCGTCGCAGACCGCGGACGCAATGCGCGAAGCGCTGGTGTCGAGCGAGCGTCGCGTCGTCGAGGCGACGGAAGCGTCGGCACTCGCCCAGCAGCAGGCGCGAGCCGCCGCCGAACAGCACGCCGAGCTCGCGCGCAGAGTCGCGCGCGCGGCGAAAGAGGCGCAGGACGCGGATGCACTGAGCGATCGACTCGATGCGCGTCGCGCGGAGCTCGCGGAGCGCGGGCATGCGCTGGACGATGACGCTGCGTCGCTCGCCGCGGAAGCGAGTGCGCACGAGCAGGCGATCGTCGATGCACGGGCTCGAGCGACAGCTGCAGAAGGTCAACAGGAAGAAGCGCGCGAGCTGCGCACCAAGTGGCAGATCGAGCAGGCGCAGGCGCGTGCTCGTGTGCAGATGGCGGTCGATCGCGAGCGCCGCCTGTCGCAGGAGGTTGCGAATGCATCGCAGCGTCTGGCGCAGCTGCGCGACGAGTTGAGCGAGCTCGCAAAGTCCGACAGTGCGCTGGCCGAACAGATGGCCACATGGACGATGGATCTCGAGACGCGCGAGGCGACGCTCACTGATGGCGAGACGAGTCTCTCCGATGCGGAAGCGGCCGTTCGTATCGCGGACGAAACGCTGAACGCAACGGAAGCGGCGTTGAGCGAAGTGCGTCGCCGTTCGATTGGTGTGAGCGACGAGTTGCATCACGCCGAGCTGCGCTTTGCGGAGCTCTCTGGCCGCCGCACGGCAATTCGCGAGCGGCTCGAGACGGAATGGAAGCGTCCGCTCGAGGAGATGATCGCCGAAGTTCCCGCGGTGGATCTCGATGACGAAACGCTGCGTGCGGAGGCAGACGATCTGCGTCGTCAGCTCGAGCAACTTGGTCCGGTGAATGCACTGGCGATCGAAGAGCACGATGAGACGATGAAGCGCCACGATTTTCTGGTGGCGCAGCGCACCGATCTGTTCGATGCGCGCGCGTCGCTCCTGCAGGCGATCAAGGAGATCGACGCAACGGCGCGTGAGCTGTTCATGGCAACGTTCGAGCAGGTGCGCGTGAATTTCCGCGAGATCTTCATGTCGCTGTTTGGCGGCGGTGAGTGCGATCTTCGGCTCGAGAATCGCGACGCGCCGCTGGATTGCGACATCGAGATTCATGCGTCGCCACGCGGCAAGAAGACGCAGCGAATCAATCTGCTGTCGAGTGGAGAGCGCGCACTCGTCGCGCTGTCGCTGCTGTTCGGCATCTTCCTCACGAAGCCGAGTCCCTTCTGTCTGCTCGACGAAGTGGACGCACCGCTCGATGATGCGAACGTCGGACGCTTCGTGCGAATGCTGAATCAGTTCAAGAGCCGGACGCAGTTCATCGTCATCACGCACAATCCGCGCACGACGACGGAGGCGGGTGACGCCGTGTATGGCGTGACGATGCAGGAGCCCGGAGTCTCATCGTTGGTGAGCGTGCGGATGCGCGGACCGTCCACCGAAGGAGTACTCGCGTCACCGGTCGACGAGTCGTCCGCGGCGGAGGAAGCCGCAGCGGTCTCGTGAGGGCAGCGCGGTTCGTCGCAGCGGCAGCGATGAGCGCACTGTCGCTGATCGTCCAACCGCGCGTCGTGCACGCGCAAGGCAAGATCGACATTCTGCTTCCGCGCGACGTTCCATTTCCGGCGGCGCCGATCATCGTCGTGAACGCGAGCAATTTTCCGGACAGCAGCTCGCGCCGGAAAATTCGGCTGCGCCTTGGACTCGACTTCGGCATGGGCCTCGTGCTGTACGATTCGACGAAGGCGGGCGACGACAAGCCATCGTTCTCGATGATCAAGCTGCTGCCTGAGAACCGCGACATCTACGTCGAGGCGTCGGTACTCGACGCAAGCGGCAACTCGATGGGCGGTACCGTGACTCAATTCGCCGGGCACACGGGCCCGCGGCTCGAGATCGTATCGCCGACGGGAGCATCGGGCGTCGTGCTGTCCACGAGGCGGCCGACCTTTCGGTGGCGCAGTGCGAAAGTGAGTGCGCCACCGGGTCCGTGGGTGTACGAACTTTCAATCACTGAGACGGCGACACAAGTCACGCGCAGCACGCCAGGTATCACGGACACGGTGTTCACCTATCCGGTGGATCTGGATGCGAGCACGTCGTATCGCTGGAAACTCGTCGCGCGACTGCCCGCGGGACTCGCCGTCGATAGCGTTGTCGCACTGGGGTCGTCGACCTTCACGATTCAGGCGTCGGACGCCGTCGTCAAGACGCTGCTCTATCAGAACTTTCCCAATCCATTTCCCGCCGCGTCGTCGCAGACCACGTGCTTCTGGTTCGATCTCAAGAACAGGGCGCACGTCGAGCTTACGGTGCACGATCTGCGGGGCCATCGCGTGCGCACGATCATTCCTGGCGAACTGTCGAGCGAGCTCGATCCGGGCCGCTACGGTCGAGCGAGCGAAGTGAATGGCACAGGCTGCGATCCGCGTTTGCGGTGGGACGGCACGGCGGACGACGGACGCGTGGTGCCCGCCGGAGTGTATCTGCTGCGCTTCACGGTAGATGGCGTTTCCGAGACGATGAAGAAGGTCCTCTTCCTCGGACGCTGATGCGGCTCACCACCCTGGGCACGGGAACCACCTCGCTTACGCCCGGCCGCGTGTGCTCCGGGCAGTTCATTCAAGCGGGCAGCGTTCGTCTCCTGCTCGACTGCGGAAGCGGCGTCGCACATCGGCTTGCCGAACATGGCTTGCCGTGGAAGGAAATCACGCACGTCGCGCTAACACACTTTCACACTGATCACGTTGCAGACTTCGCGACGCTCGTGCTCGCGTGGAAGTACGGCGACGTTCCCGCGCGCAGCGAGCCGCTTACGCTCTTCGGTCCGGAAGGAACTGCGGCGCTCATCGGGCGCATGGCTGACGCCTTCGGCGACTGGCTGCGCGCCCCTGGCTTCCCGCTGGACATCCGGGAACTCGCACCGGGACAGCTCATTGACCTTGGCGACGGCGTGCAGTTGAGCGTGACGAAGGTTCCCCACACGGAGGAAAGTGTGGCATATTCCGTGTCGCGAGGGGGACGTCGCATCGTTTACACCGGCGACACCGGCTACGATCCGATGCTGGGCGAGTGGGCGCGCGGCGCAGATGTTCTGCTGTGCGAGTGCTCGTTGCCAACCGAGATGGCGATCCCCTCGCATCTCACTCCCGAGCAGTGCGGTGCGCTGGCAGCCGCAGCTCTGCCGAAGCACCTCGTGCTGACGCACTTCTATCCACCGGTCGAGCGCCTCGACATCAGAGCGCTCGTTGCGGCACACTATGCGGGGCCTGTTTCACTCGCGAGTGACGGATCCACGTTCGAGATCGAGGAAGGCTGATGCTGGTCGTCATGCAGACCGACGCGACGGAAGCGCAAATCGCGCGCGTCGTCGCAATCATCACCGAGATGGGCTATGAAGGCCGGCCGATGCCTGGCGCGCAGCGCACCACCGTCGGTCTCGTCGGCAACGACGGACGCGTGGACGGCTCGCGCTTCGAGTCGCTCGACGGAGTAGCGGAAGTCATCCACGTTTCGCGTCCATACAAGCAGGTGTCGCGCGAATGGCGGCAAGAGAACACGCTCGTTGAGATCGGACCGGGCGTTGTGTTCGGCGGAACGGACATTCCGATCATCGCCGGCCCCTGCTCCGTTGAATCGGAAAAGCAGATCGTGCTCGCCGCGCAGCAGGTGAAGCAGGCAGGCGCGAACGCGCTGCGCGGCGGCGCCTTCAAGCCGCGCAGCTCACCGTATTCCTTCCAGGGACTCGGCAAGAAGGGACTGGAATTATTGGCGCTCGCCAGAAAAGAGACCGGCTTGCCGATCGTGACCGAGGCACTGGACGAAGAGGGTGCGCATCTCGTCGCCGAGGTGGCGGACTGCATTCAGATCGGCGCGCGCAACATGCAGAACTATGCGCTGCTCAGGACTATCGGCAAGCTCGGCAAGCCCGTGCTGCTCAAGCGCGGCATGGCGGCGACGATCACCGATTTGCTGATGAGCGCTGAGTATCTGCTCGCCGAGGGCAACACGCAGGTGATCCTCTGCGAGCGCGGGATTCGCAGCTTCGATCCGTCGACGCGCAATCTCTTCGACCTCACGGCGATTCCGCTCGTGCAGAAGTTGTCGCA
>JBDUCR010000058.1:0-2722 GCA_040003345.1 bacterium | reverse complement strand
GTTTGTTCGCTTCGCTCCTACGGGATGACAGCTTGCTCGCTTCGCTCCTGCGGGATGACAGCTTCGGTTTGGTTGGCTATTCCCAGCGAACGGCGCAGGATTTACCATGCGGCATGGATCTCCCCGTCAATCCGCCTGTGCTGCCCATGCTCGCGAAGCGCGTCAGCGAGCTGCCGCCGGGCGACCAATGGATCTTCGAGCCCAAGTGGGATGGCTTTCGCACGCTGATCTTTCGCGATGGAGACGACGTCTTCATCCAGAGTCGCGACGGAAAGCCGCTCGATCGCTATTTTCCGGAGCTCGTCGAAGTGGTGAAGGCGCAACTGCCGACGCGCTGTGCGCTCGATGGAGAGATCGTGATCGTCGGCGAGAACGGCTTGGACTTCGAAGCGCTTCAACTGCGTCTGCACCCTGCCGCGTCACGCGTGAAGAAGCTCGCTGCCGAGATGCCAGCCGCTGTTGTGTTCTTTGATTTACTGGCCGAGCGGGATCATAATCTGACGGAGATTCCGTTCGTCGAGCGACGTGCGATGCTCGAGGCGATGCTCGCCACGACGACGCCACCGCTGCACATCACTCCGGCGACGCGTGATCGCGACACCGCGGCCGACTGGTTCAAGCGCTTCGAGGGCGCGGGTCTCGATGGAGTGATGGCCAAGACGGAGCTCGGGCTCTACGAGCCGGACAAGCGCGTCATGCTCAAGGTGAAGCACGAGCGCGATTGCGATTGTGTCGTTGCCGGATTTCGCTGGCACAAGACTGGGCCCGGTACTCTGGTGGGCTCGTTGCTGCTTGGGCTCTATGACGACAGGGGAAATCTCGAGCACGTCGGCGTGTGTGCGAGCTTCACGAATGCAAAGCGTGCGGAGCTCGTCGAGTTTCTCGCGCCGTATCGCACGAAGGGGCTCGACGGACATCCGTGGCGTGCATGGGCGGAAGCGGAGCAGGCCGAGGAAGGCGCGGTGCATCGCCGGCCAGGCGGGATGAGCCGGTGGAGTGCGGGGAAGGATCTATCGTGGGAGCCGTTGCGTCCGGAGCTCGTGGTGGAAATCGCGTACGATCACATGCAGGGCACGCGGTTCCGCCACACGGCGCAGTTTCGCCGCTGGAGAGCGGACAAGGCACCGAAGGATTGTACGTTCGAGCAGCTGGAGGTTGTGCTGCCGCAGGAGTTGACGGCGATTTTCGCCAAGTAAGAGCTCGGTGATGGAACCGAAGGTGCAGATCCGTCGCTTTGCTTGCTCAGGATGACGGATTCTCGTTCTTCCATTTGGCGCGAAGCTCGCGCCACTCGCGCGTTGGATCGTCGTCGGGGTCCGGCGTTTCCTGCGACGGCCTGATGTCCTCGGGCACGTTGCGAAGGTTGATGCGAATGCGCGTCCACGTTGACGAACGACCGCGCATCGAGTCGACGAGCACATCGTCCACTGCGAGGTGAGCAGCCGCCTCGGCATGCGCAGATTTCCAACGCTCGAGACCAGCGACCGCTGCCTGCTTGTCGGGTGAATTCGCGACAACGATCAACGGCATCTTCGTTCGCGGCTTTGCTGCGCTCTTCTTTGCCTTAGGCGCACTCTTTGCCGCGCCTTTCGCGCGCGATGGAGCAACGCGTGGCGCTTCGCCCTCGGTCTTACGGAAGTGTGGCGGCCAGGGCGCATCGCCAAGTCCGGCAGCTTCGTCGCGATCGGCGAGCTCGAGGAGCGCGTCGAGCGAGCCGCGCGACGCATCCATGTCACTATGAGGATCACCGATAGCTGCAAGTCGCGCGGGAACTGTGAGCACGGTGAAGTCGGCGGGATCGCACTCGATGACTTCACTCCATTGCAGTGGTGTGGAGACGCGCGCGTCGGGCAGCGGCCGAACAGAATACGCCGAGCAGGTGGTGCGATCCTTTGCGTTCTGGTTGTAGTCGAGAAAGACGCCATGGCGTTCCTCCTTCCACCACCTGGATGTCGCGAGAGTCGGGGCTCGACGTTCGATCTCGCGCGAAAAGGCGAGCGCGGCGCGGCGCACTTCCGTGAATGTCCAACGCTGCTCGATGCGGACATTCACGTGCATGCCGCGCGAGCCGCTGGTCTTGGGCCAGCCGCGAAGACCCAACTCCTCGAGAAGATTCTTCGCCTCCATCGCCACCTGACGAACGGCGCTCCACTCGACACCTGGTCCGGGATCGAGGTCGATACGCAACTCATCCGGATGATCGAGATCGTTCGCGCGCACCGCGTGCGGATGCAGTTCGATGCACCCGAGATTCACGACCCACGCGAGGCCGGCCGCGTCGTCAACCACGATCTCTTCTGCCGTGCGTCCGGAGGGAAACGACAGGGTGATGGTTCTCAACCACTCCGGCCGCTTGTCGGGCGCACGCTTCTGATAAAACGGCTCGGCCTCGGCGCCATTCACGAATCGCTTGAGTACGAGCGGGCGATCGCGAATGCCGTTGACCGCTCCGCTCGCGACGGAGAGGTAGTAGCGAACGAGCTGGAGCTTCGTGAGCGTGACGTCTCGCGAGAAATACGGCTTGTCCGGATTGGTGATCCGGACTTCGTGGCCATCGATATCGATCAGCTCTACAGCCTCTTGCTTCGGCATGTACGGTTCATTCCGCTTTGAATAGAAACCATTGATGATGGACAGAGCTCGAGCGCAACGTTACGAGAATTGTCATCCCGCAGGAGCGAAGCGAGTGTCGGGATCTACGGTGCGCCGGTGAGTGGCTAGC
>JBDUCR010000213.1:0-2724 GCA_040003345.1 bacterium | reverse complement strand
AACACCTTGCGAAGGCGCCAGAGCAGCAGCCCGATGGTCGGGGCTTCGTTGTATGCGGGGATGCAGAAGTAGAGCACGAGATCCTTTGCCAGTGCGAAAGTGTCGGCGTCAGTGAAAGTTAGGCGGGCTGGTTCACTGCTCGCCACCCTTTCCCGAACGTCAACGGGCTGATGAATGATACCCAATGGCGACGATGGCGTTCGATGGAAGCGCGGCCGTCGCGTTTTCGTGTGGCAAATGGGCCGCTCACGCGTCAAAACCACGACGTTTCGACACCTATCCTAAGCCCAACTTCGGGGTTCCGTGCATCGTCACCTGACCGTCCTTTCGTTGCTCCTCCTCGCGGCCTGCTCGAGCGCGCCGATCGTACCGCCGCCGTCTCCCGTGGTCGCGATACCGCAGGGTGATATCGCGGTGGATGAGCTCGCGCGAGACCTGCGCGCCTTTGCAGCGGATTCCATGCGCGGGAGAGAGACGGGCACGGAGGACGCAAATCGCGCCGCGAAGTTCCTCGCTGAGCGCGTGCAGCGCCTCGGCCTCGAGCCGGCAGGAGACAGCATGTACGTGCAGCGCGTGCCTCTCCAGCGGGACACCTTCGGTCCTGCGTCGAGAATCGTGGTGACCGATCAGGCTGGAGTTACCACCCTGCGCATTGGCACCGATGTCGTGCCGCTGGTGAATCTCGGACCAGGGATTCCGCCGACAAAGCGCACCGCGGACGGCCAACTGGTGTTCGCCGGGTATGGAATGGCCACCGCCAAGCGCGACGATCTGGCCGGTCTCGATCTGACCGGCAAGGTTGTGGTGATCGTGAATGGGGCGCCCGCCGGAGTCGATAGCGCGACGCGCGCCGCGATGGAATCCGAAACCGCAATCAGCGATCGGATTGCGCGAATACTCCCGCAGCGACCGGCGGGGATCGTCGTGCTCATGACTGGAAAGGGTATGGACGCATATCGACAGCTGGTCGCAGATGTCCAACGTGGCGTCTCGCTGCGGAACAATGTCGCGGAACTGCCGGACTACGAGCGTCCGGTTCCCATGATCCTCCTCGGCGTTTCAACGGCGAACTCACCGTTGCTTCCTGCCGGTTGGCCGGCGGACGATCGTGCGCAGGTGTTGTGGGGACGAAGGCTCTCCGCCAAAGTCGATCCGCAGCGCGATGCATTCACCGGTTTCAACGTCGTCGCCGTCGTTCGCGGGAGTGACCCATCGCTGCGCAGAACATTCGTCGCGTTCGGCGCGCACTACGATCACATCGGCATCGTTGCGCCGGTGAATGGCGATTCGATTGCCAATGGCGCCGACGACGATGGATCCGGAACGGTCTCGCTGCTCGCCATCGCGCGCACGCTGCAGCAGATGCCCGTGAAGCCAAAGCGCTCCACACTTTTTGTGTGGCATGTGGGAGAGGAGAAGGGACTGCTCGGATCGAGCTGGTTCGTCGATCACCCCACGGTGCCGATCGACTCGATCGTCGCGCAGGTCAATGCCGACATGATCGGGCGGAACGCTGCGTCACTGCTTTACATCGTTGGCCCGCACGCTGCGCCGAATGGCCAGAGCCGACGGCTGGGCGTTGTGGTGGACAGCGTGAATGGCGCGCAGTCGCCACCATTCGCGATCGACCGCAGCTGGGATTCCGCGACGCATCCGGAACACATCTACGAGCGCAGCGATCACTTCAACTATGCGCGCAAGGGAATTCCGATCGTGTTCTTCACGACGGGATTGCACGACGACTATCACAAGCCGAGCGACGACGTGTCGAAGATCGACTTCGAGAAGATGTCGCGAGTTGCACGCCTGATGCGCGATGTCGGGCTGGCGGTTGCGAACAGTACTTCGAGGCCGCGTTAGGACTCTCAGTGCGACGATGCGTCACAACTGCGAAGCGTATTGGCAGTCGTGGCGCGCGAGTGCCAGGAAAATGATGTGCGACGTTGGCGATTGAATCGTCACTCACATGACGCGCCACGCGGCGCAACACTCTGCACCATTGGTGTGTAGAACCTGTGAGGAGGAGACCATGATTCTCGCCAACACGCGACATTGTCTTACGCGCGCCGATGCGGAGCTCGCGGCACGGCTCATCGCACGGGACTCTGACAGCGAGCGCGCGCAGATCGACGAACTGCTCACCGATCGCGGCATCGATGCGGTGCTCGACGATCCTCGTCTGCCGGCGGCGCTGCTCCGATCGCGGCAGGGTGCATGTGCGTCGCTACCGTTGTTCGCGTACGTGATGGTGCGTCACTCACTCAAGCGGCTTGGCGAGGAGGATCGTCGGCTCGCCGATTACGTCGCCAGTCTGTTCCTGCATTTCGGAATGCGCGATCGCGCGAATCGCGTGGGTGCGTCGGACGATCAGATGTATGACACACTCGTGCAGCTTGCGTCGGACGTCGATGATCCGGATGGACGTCGCAGTTTTCTCGTGCGGACGCATCTCGGCAACTATGCGCTCTGGCTGAGTGGTCTTTATCCGGATTACATCGAGCGTCGCCGGTGGCGTCGTGGCGGTCCTGATCTCGACTACTACGAGGAGATGGGTCGACGCGGATTTCGTCTCGCGGCCGATCATCGGCTCGCCGAAGATCATGGCCTGGCGACGTTGTATGCGACTGCGGCGGAGCGGTTCGGGCTGTTGCGGGCAGCGCTCAACGATGTGAGCGATGCGCTGCTGTTTCCTGATCGGTACTCACCGGAGCGGTTGATGCGGCA
>JBDUCR010000383.1:0-9146 GCA_040003345.1 bacterium | reverse complement strand
GCATGACCTCGCCCGTTTCCGGATCGCGAAAGGGAAGCTGCGGCACGAGCAGATGCCGCCCCACCGTGAGCGAGCGCGGATCGTCGATGGCGTTGAGGATCGCGATGGGTCGCCACGTCGCCGCGTTGGAGTAGACCTGTGCGGCGATGCTGCTCAACGTCTCGCCCTGTACGACGACGTGCAGCTTGCTGTAGTCCGCCGTCTCACGCTTGACCTCCTTCGCCTCGAGATCGCCGTTGCGAAATTCGTTGAAGGACACCGTCACCTTGGCGCGCACCGGCACGCCGTCGGGGCGGAACATCGTGTACTTCTGATTTGCCTTCGCGAGCACGCAGGTGAATGACAGCGAGCCCCACGTGAAGAGCAGCACCGGTGGAGCGTGCGTCGCCGGATCGATGTTCATGAGATCCGTCACGCGTCGAACGAGAGGACGTACGTCGTCACCCGCCGAGTTTCCGCCGCCCGACGTGTGTGCCTCGTAGCTGTCGATCAGCAGCTCGAGGTCGAGCGTCTGCATGTTGCCGTGCGAGAACTGCAGAAGCGGTGCGCTCAATCCGGGAATGGCGGCCTGTGCGTAGTTGACATCCCGGCTCAGCGAATAGTCTTCGGGATTGAACTGCACTCCGACGCGGACGCCGGAGTTGGTATTCGTGATGGTGGCCTTCTCGAGCGCCATCGTCACACCCGTCCTTGCCGCTCGCGGAAAGCCGCGATACGACGGTCGATCGTGTGGACGATGTGATCAGTGAGTCGAGCCACTTCCACGGGCGAGAGTTGTTGCGGGCGCGGTTGCGACGTTTGCATGCGCGCGCCGCGCTCCTGACGCGTCGGTGGCGAAACCTCATCGGCTGTCGCCGGAGCACGGCGGCGAAGCACGCGCGATACCTGCGTCGTCGACCGAGGTGGCGCGTACTGTTCGGCTACGCTAACCGACGCCGCACCACGCGTGCGACGCGAACGTGCCCCGCTGTCGCTGACTTCATTGCGCACCGTCCTCGCATGACTCCGCTGTACGATCGCCTCGGCAGATGCTGCCGAGACCAATCGCTGTTGGAGCCGAGCACCTACCGCGAGTACATCGCGCCGTGCACTGAGCTGTGCCTCGCTGGACCGTCGTCCGAACGTCGTGATACGCACATCGAGCCGCGGCGCGAACGTGACACCGCCATTCACACCCGTCACCACCACTCGCCGCAGCCGCTGAAAAATGCGCGACACCGGTGGCATGCGCATCGCACTCGAGCTGTGCATCGCGAAGCCTGTTACGCCGTAGCGCGCAGCGACCCCCACCGCAAACCGCGCGGAGGCGCCACCAATCGTGCTGCGTGAAATCGAGCGATGCTGGTGAATCACGACGCGCGTCAATCCTCGTTCACTTTGCGGTTGATCGCCGAGATCTGCTCAACCCACTCTCGACGCTCGATATGTTCCATGGCCATGATCTCCGCCTGCGGCCAATGGAAGTGATAGGCGACAAAGGCTACCTCCTCGTGCAGGTCCTCGAGGGGGTAGCCTAGAATCCCCCCGCGAGCACCGGTTCGGCGGAGAATGTGTGTTGGCATTGCGGACAGCTCACCGTGCCGCGCCCGTCGTCCACGCGATTGATCTCGTTGTAGAGCTGCTGCAGATACGCGAGATCCGCGGCGAACAATCCTTCGATCACGTTTGGCGTGATGGGATCGACGGCGCCCAATCGCGTGACGACGCGCGAGAGAAGAATGACGGCGAGGTACGCCGGATTCTTCTGTACGCGCGGATCCTTGAGCGGCAGGATCTCGTCGGCCGCTGTCGCGAGTCGCATGACACCATCGCGGTGCAGCGTGCCCTCGCGGTCGAGAAACCCCATCGGAAGCGTGAAGTCGTGCTCGGTCTGCAACATGATGTGCTCCTGGCTCAGGCGCGCGCGATGCCTTCGTGGGACAGCTCGATCGTCTCGATGGCGACGTCGTTTCCTTCGGCGTTGAAATCGGAGCCCTTCCACTTCGAGGGCCACGCATTCACGAAGTTCCAGCGAACCCGTTCCTGCCCTTGCCGGTCGAGCAGCACGATCGACCCGTTCTTGCGCTGCACATTTCCGTTGATCGCATCGCGATGCCAACGGTAGAGCTCAGCATCGTCCGTGAGCCCCCACTTGAGCACGATGTTGGCGTGCTTCGTCATGCCGGGCAGCTTGCGCAGCGTGGTGTTCTCACCGCCCTCGCGATGGTCGATCACGTCGATCGTCGAATCGAAACCGGTGACCTCGTGAAACGCCGCGCGCGTGATCCCGTCGATCTCGACGAGAAAGTTGAAATTGCCATACGGGTCGACGCGTTGTCCTGTCTGTGCCATGGAAGCTCCTCGCGTAGTCGGCGGTCAGTGTGCGTGCGTCAACCTTCAGTTACATCCTTGCCGCCGGACCAGATGCCGATCCGCACGATGATGAATTCCGCCGGGTACGTCGGCCGCACACCGATCTCGATGTGCAGTCGGCCGAGCGCCTGTTCGGAGAACGGGTTGAGCGTGTCGTCGATGCGGACGTAGAAAGCCTCTTCAGCAGTGGCACCAAAGAGTGCGCCATCACGCCACGCACGCGTGAGAAACTCCGTGATCGTGCGACGCAGCTTCTGCCAGAGGCCGAGGTTGTTCGGCTCGAACACAGCCCACCGAATACCTTCGCCGATCGACTCCTCGAGATAGAGGAAGAGCCGTCGCACGTTGACATACTGCCAGTTGCGGTCTGTCGCAGTGGTGCGCGCACCCCAGAGCACCACGCGTCCGCCGGTGGCGAACACGCGCAGCACATTGACGCCCTGAATGTTGAGCTGTCCCTGCTCGACGTCACTCATCGTGCGCTCGACACCCATCGCGCCATTCACGTTCTCGTTCGCCGGCGCCTTGTGCACGCCACGCGTGTTGTCCGAGCGCGCGATGATGCCGCACACGTGGCCCGACGGCGGAACGAGAATTGGATCGCCTGTCGTGGCAGGCCGCACGCGAAGCCACGGGTAGTAGAGCGCTGCGTAACCGCGCGTCGAATCCACACCGAGTCGCTGCGTATCGACACCAAGCGTTGCGCCGACGGTGAACAGCGGCGCGCCAGGCTCGGAGTCGAGCACCGCGAAGCGATCGCCAAGCTGCTCGCAGTGCGCGATCATCGCCTGCTGCACGTTTGACGTCGTGACGCCGGCGATGCCCGTGAGGCAGTCGGGCACGGAGAGCAAATTGACGTCATCGATGATGCGCAGCGTGTCGATCGCGTCGATGAAGTCGCCATCAGTCATCGTCGTGATGTTCTCCGCCACACCTGCAGGACCGAATGCGATCGCGCCAAAGGTGCCGGGCAGGCTGTTCGGAAGCGGCACCGGTGGTGGCGGATCGAGGCGATCGACGATGACGAGTCCCGCAGGATCATCATTGATGCGCGGACGGAAATAGTTCGGATGCACCGCCTCCAGCGAGAGCGCGGCGTATGTCGTCGTCGACGCGCCCTGCAGCACCGTGATATCGAACTCCTGCGATTCTACCGTGACGGCCGGATCGCCCGAGGCCATCGTGAAGCCGATGCCGATTGGCTGACGGAAGGTCACGCGGTAGGTCGTGTTTGCCGCTGAGAGACGCTCTGCCGAAACTGAGTCGACGACGCCCGACCACACTCCGCCGCCAGCTTGCGCCGTTGCGTCAATAGTCAACACAGTGCCCGGCACAATTGCATTGGCTGGCAGAATCGGAATGCCGGGCTGAATGCGAAGCGAACGCGCGCCCGCGGCGACATCAGCAAGCCGTACGGCCGCACCGACCGCAGGCGCCACACTCGGCGTATTCGCCACAGTGAGTTTGTCGGCCGACACGC
This sequence comes from bacterium, assembly GCA_040003345.1. Classification (GTDB taxonomy): domain Bacteria; phylum Gemmatimonadota; class Gemmatimonadetes; order Gemmatimonadales; family Gemmatimonadaceae; genus AG11. The sequence goes on along the minus strand of JBDUCR010000383.1, from coordinate 5,314 downwards.
GCACGATGTCGAGCGTCTCAGGCACACCAGCAACCGTGATGCGATCCGACGGACGGAATTCGGCGCCCTGTCCCGCGTTCAAGGTGATGTCGCGCCCAGCGGCGAGATTCACCTGCGCGGCCGCAGCGGGACGAAACACCGTACTCGAGATCGGAAGCAGATGATTGACGGCGGCGTTGATCGTAATGCCGCTGACGCCAGGCGCACGCGCACGCGCCGAGAGTACGCGATTCGTCGCCACACCGGAGCGGTCGCGCAGCTGGAAGGCGTCGTACGTGCCGTTGCTCGCGCGCACGACGTAACACACCTTCCCGCCATTCTCGAAGAAGCCGCGCACGGCGTACCAGAGAAAGAAGCCGGGACGCGGCTCGTCGCCGAACAGCTGCACGAACTGCTGCCAGCTCGCCAGCTTCGTCGGCGTGTCGAGGTCACCACGCATCGCGATGCCAATGAATGCCGGCGTGCTCGTGCCAACGCCTTCGATCGGTGCGCCCGGTGCGAACTCGTCGATGTATACGCCGGGATATGTCGTTTGAACCGCCATGATCACTCCTTGCTGAATCGTGCTGTTCGTTGCGATGACAGCGGAACGAATTCCTACGGAAAGCTGAGATCGTATTCACCCGTCTCTGTCGGAACATCGACGAGGCGGTTGAGTTGACCGAGACCGATGGCGCCGGTGCGGAGCCGGTACTGCGCGGCACGCAGTTGATCAAACTGAAAACGTCCGAGCGCGTCGGTGACTCCTCGGCGCACGAGCACGCCGGTGAGCGTCTCGAGCCGCACCCACGCGCCGGCAACGGGCGACGGCGATCCGTTGGGCAGGGGAGTATTCGCGTCGACAACCTGTCCGCCGATATGAATCCACTGCTCTTCCGTCTGCGCGAGCGCATCGATGCGATAGCCCGCCATTACCGTCGTCACCATCGGCCCCGACATCTCGCGCACCAGTGCGATCGGTAGCGTAACGGTGAGATGGACGACCGGACGCCACCGCGCATCCGTTCCCATCGACGCCCAGAACTCCGCAAGCTTGAGATAGCTCTCCACCGTCATGACGACCGTGGGAAACCAGTCATCGCGAAACGGAGCAGGCCACAGCGCAAGCGCTGGATCGCCCGGTAAATAGAAGCGCGACGGATTGAGCGAGCCTTGCAGCGTGAGGACACTCACTGTCTCATACAGCAGTGCATGCTCATCGATCGTCGGTTCCACAGCCGGGCCAGGCTGCGCCGGACTCCACGCACTGATGAGGTAGTGACAGTCCATACGCTCGGGCGCCTGCTGCGTGAACACCACGCCGGCGTCGAGGATGCTGAGACGCTCGTTGGAGCGAAGCTTCCTGTTGTCGCGCAGCTCCACGAGAAAGACGTTCAGCGCCATCGCGTTCATGTTCACGACGTCCGTGCGAAACACGGAGTCGGGTGGCTGAAAGCGCACCTGCGCATTCGACGTCAGCGCGGCGATCTGCGACACGAGCACGTCGCGAATCAGAGTATCGAGCTGCGCGAGCATCAGCGCGCCTCGCTGCCGGCCATCGCGCGAATCGCGTCGACGAGCCCCGACGGCGATACGTCGCCGAGCGGCTTGCAGTATGGCTTCAGCTCATACAGGTACGATGAGCGGCCATCACCACTGATCGCGAGCAACTTGAGACGAGGGCGATCATACAGCACCGGATCGAGTGCAGTCGTCGTCTCGGCGCTGCGAAGTCCGACGATCACGACATCTGCATGCGTCGTCTCGAGTGTGGCGAGCACACGGTCACGCGTATCGATCGCACCAACAATCGACATGTCTTCTTGACCCTCAACGACTGACTCGATGATCTCGCTCAGCATCCTCGGCACTTCGGCGAGAAGAATCCTGATCCGCTCCACGTATGGCTCCGCAGCTGGATGCGCCAATTGTGTCGGAAGCGCATCGGCTGCGACATGAATCGTGAGACTCAGTTTGGATTCATGCGTGGGTGTGGATCGTCGTTCAGTCGACCTTGCAATCTCGGAGGCGGCGTCCGCTATTCCTGTCGCCCGCAGGCGGTCTTCAGTACCAGATCAAAGTCTGAATCGAGACTCAGGAGCTTGTCGACTTGCGGGTCGAAGGCAGAGAAGCCACCTCGCGCGCAAATGATCTCCAAACAGTCCCAAAGAAGCGTCGCCGCCTTCTTGCATTCCTCGAAGGCTCCCGAAAACGAGAACGACACTCCGGCTGCGTCGTCGAACAAGGTGATCTGGATCGAGTACCGTTCTTCGTTCAACTCGACATTGCGAAAGCGGCGCTTTGCCTCCGGGATGTCGATGCTGTGCACTCGGGCGAGTTCCGCGAAATCTGGCTGAGCGATCCGAAGAGTCGGATGGCTCGTCACCAGAGCGCGAGCGAGCTGTTGTTTCGCGTGTTCCTTCCCCGGATCGATGAGACCTTGATCTCCACCGGTCTTCCTCAACTCTTCCTCCGTCGCTTTCGACTGCTTCCTGTAAGCAGCGTCCGGGTCAACATCCGGTTGAAGTCGCACCAGGTCGATAACGTAACTCATAGGTCATTAGTGGATGATGATCTTGAAGTTGGCATCTCTGAGAGCGTCTCGAAGCGGACCCGAAGGTCCGATTCCTGTCTGAGGATTCTCGTAGAAATGCCACTCAACGCCCTTCACCGCGCCGGATTTCACCAACTGGATGTCCTTGTTGATCTCACCTTGAATCTCACTGCTCAATCCCTGCGGGCCGAATTTCCCCTCGCGAGCGATCCCGTCCGGACTGTGACAGTCAACCTCCCGGTTCGACCCGCTGAGGACAAACGTCTTCTTCTGTCCACCGAATTCCTTTCGCAGCGCATTCTCGGCCTCCTGCCACGTCTGCGGTTTGACGACGCCTGGCGCCAACTGCGCCTCTTCTGCCGCGAGGGCGTTGTTATGAATGCGTAGTCGGTCTATCTCGTCTTTCAGACGATCCGCCGTTGCCGCGTTCCTGTCGCGTGCATCCCGCAAGGCCGACTTCTCGGCTTCGGCGGCGTTCGGGATCTTCGCGGCTGCATCACGAGATCGTTGTTGCGATGCTGCTCTCTTTTCGGACTTCTCTCTGATCGTTGCGTCGTTGGCCGCGCGCTCTGTTCGGATCTCGTTCAGGCGTGTCTGTTTGTTCGCCGCCGTTGATGCATTGCTTTCTGGCGGCTTCTGTCCTTCAGGATCCGTCTTCGGCGCAGGTTTCGTTGCCGCGGGCTGCTTGTTCGCCTCAGGTTCCTTCTTGACTTCAGGTTCGTTCTTGACCTCCGGCGCCTTCTTGGCATCCGGCTCACTCTCTAGTGGTGGTGCTGGGCGTGTGGGTGCCTTTGGTTTAGGCACCGTCGGTGTCTCGGGCTTGACCTCGGGCTTCGGAGCTGCGGGCACGACTTCGGGCTTGGGAGGTGCGAGCACGACGTCGGGCTTGGGAGCTGCGGGCGCGACTTCGGCCTTGGGAGCCGCGGGCTTCACCTCGGGCTTGCGCGCCGCAGGCTTGACCTCAGTCTTGGCCGGCTCGCCTTTACCCGCCGCTGGTTTCGCGCCGCGTGGTTCTCTTCCCATAGAGAGGGCGAGCGCAAGCATCTGCATCCCCGCCATGAACTCTGAGTGCGAGATGACGCGCTCAGTGATCTCGTCGAGCGTCAGACTATGCCCGGCGGCCTCCGCGGCTCGGCAGATCTCGAGAGCGCCCGAGCTGTCGGCCAGCAGATACCCGCCGAGCTCATTCACCTGCGTGGCCTTGCGGTAGGTCTCTGAGTCGGTGCGGTCCACGTGATCGCGCAGCTCGGTTGCGATGAGCGCGCTGAGCGTCGCATCGGCGACTGCGATCTTGTCCGCCCAGTACTTGACCCAGATCGCTTGGAGCGCCGCGGCTTTGATTCCGTGATTCGGCGATTGCGCCGCTGCGATGAACCCTGACTTGTTGCCCGCCCACTGGGCGTCGATCGCGACGGGATCGAGCGTCGGCAGCGCTGCCTTCGCCGCTTCCACCTTCTTTTGCTGTGCCGCTTCTCGATTGGCCGCGTGATAGGCTGCTTCCCCTGCGCGGATCTGCTCAGGCGTGAACTTCGGTTTGAAGTCGGGATCGTTCGCGCGCAGCATGTCGAACCAGCCCGCGCATGTGGTTCCGTCGGCATGCCGCTCGAGTCCGAGAATCGACTTCCTCACCTGGAGATCGAGCTTCCCGTACGTCACGGTATTCGGGTAGATGCCCGACATCTCGAGCGACGACAGCGCGAGCACCGCGTTCTTCGAGTCCGGCCCCGCCCTCGCAAGGATCGTGTTGTATCCCAGGCCGTGGGGGTCTGAGATCTCCCCTCTTTGCGTAAAGCCGACGTCACGCGGAATCCCCTGCGGTGCCGCCGATACGGGCTTTGCCGCACGCCCGGCAGTCACCTCGCCCGCCGTTGCATCTGCCTCGCGCTCGGCGGCCGATCCTTGCGGCTCCAACGTACTGATGTCGACTGCTGCGTTCCGCTGCTGTACCACGTGCGTCAGCTCGTGCGCGATCAATCGCTGTCCCGTCAATGTGTCCGGCTCGTATTCCCCTTCGCGGAACGCGATGTCTCTCCCCACCGCGAGCGCACGCGCGCCGGTCTCGCGAGCCGCCGCGTCACCCGCGTCGTGAATGTGTACGCGCACGTCGGTAAAGGACTTGCCGAAGCTCGCTTCCATTGCGCGACGAGTGTTGGCCTCGAGCGGCTGCCCGCCGCGTCCCAACAAGTCAGCCACCGCTTGATTTCCCGCTGCCTGTTGCAGCGCACTCAATGCTGATCGTTCCGGATGCTGTTGCGATTCAACCGACGGCTTCGCCACGGATCCCTTCACCTTCTCGGCAGCGCGAGAGCTGTCTTTCGCCGAGTGCTTCACCGCATGACGCCATTGCGATGCGCCGTGACCGCGGCGACGACATGCGAGACATCCTCGTGCGCGAACGTACCGAGTTCCGCTGCGGACAGCTCCTTGCCGAGCTTCTGATACTCGCGGCGCGCGGCGTCGACGAGCTCGCGCATGCCGACGCCATTACCGCGGTGCGCGGCGGAGAACGCCGCAGCGATCGCCATGTTCCTGATGTTGCCGCCGCTAAGGGGAAAGCGCACTGCAAGCTGCCCGAAGTCGACGTTGTCAGCCAGTGGAACATCGTCCGGCCACACCGAGCGCCAGATACGCTCGCGACTCGCCTGGTCCGGCAACGGGAAATGCACGAGAAACGCCAACCGTCGAATGAACGCGACGTCCAGATTTGCACGCAGGTTCGTCGCGAGAATCGCGATACCGCTGAACTGCTCCATCTTCTGGAGCAGATAACTCACCTCGATG
>JBDUCR010000278.1:0-2746 GCA_040003345.1 bacterium | reverse complement strand
ATTCGCGCTGCGAAGAATGCGCTCGAGTATCTGTATCTGATGAAAGAGGAGCTGGGCAATCGCTGGCTCAAGCCTGATCTCTTTCGTTTCGGTGCGAGCGGTTTGCTCACCGACATCGAGCGTCAGCTCGAGCATTTCGTTACCGGGCGCTACTCCGCGGCGCACCGTCACCCGATGGTGTGAGCATGACGACAGTGAGAGACGCGTTCGAGACGATGGAGTACGGTCCGGCTCCCGAGACGGACAAGGCCGCGCTGGAGTGGCTCGCAAAACATGACGCGAAGTTCGGGCAATACATCGGCGGCACGTGGACGAAGGCAGCGTCGCCCTTCGATGTGATGAATCCCGCGACGAATGCGCGCATCGCGCAGGTGTCGCAGGGATCGAAGAAGGACGTCGACGCAGCAGTGAAGGCGGCACGCAAGGCATTACCTGCATGGCAAGCACTCGGCGGGCATGCACGTGCGCGCTACCTGTATGCGCTCGCCCGCGCTGTGCAGCGCAACTCGCGCCTGCTGGCGGTGCTCGAGAGCATGGACAACGGCAAGTCCATTCGCGAGACGCGTGACATCGACGTCCCGCTCGTCGCGCGGCACTTCTATCATCATGCCGGTTGGGCCCAGCTGCTCGAGACGGAATTCGCCGGCTATCATGGCGCAGGCGTCGTCGGACAGATCATTCCGTGGAACTTTCCGCTGCTGATGATGGCGTGGAAGATTGCGCCTGCGCTCGCGGCGGGATGCACGATCGTCATCAAGCCGGCCGAGTTCACACCGCTCACGGCACTTGCGTTTGCGGAGCTGGCGGATGCGGCGGGACTACCGCCCGGTGTGTTGAACGTCGTCACTGGCGATGGAGACACCGGTGCGGCGATCGTCGCGCATGATGGCATCGACAAGATCGCATTCACCGGTTCCACGGAAGTCGGACGCATCATCCGCAAGGCGACCGCTGGTTCCGGCAAGAAGTTGTCGCTCGAGCTCGGAGGCAAATCGCCGTTCGTTGTGTTCGAGGATGCGGATCTCGATTCAGTCGTCGAAGGCGTCGTCGATGCAATCTGGTTCAATCAGGGGCAGGTGTGTTGTGCGGGCTCGCGTCTGCTCGTGCAGGAAGGCGTGTCCGATCGTCTGATCGCGAAGTTGCGTGCGCGCATGGAGACGCTGCGCATCGGATCGCCGCTCGACAAATCCGTTGACATGGGCGCCATCGTCGCGCCGATTCAGCTCGAGCGCATTCGCAGTCTCGTCGACAAGGGCCGCGATGAAGGCGCCGAGATGTGGCAGCCCTCGTGGGCCTGTCCGACGGAAGGCTGCTTCTATCCGCCGACGCTGTTCACCAACGTGCAGCCGTCGTCGAGCATCGCACAGGTGGAGATCTTCGGACCGGTGCTCGTCGCGATGACGTTTCGGACGCCGAGTGAGGCAGTCGCTCTCGCGAACAACACGCAGTATGGTCTCGCGGCGAGTGTGTGGAGCGAGAACATCAATCTCGCGCTCGACGTCGCGCCGAAGATCAAGGCCGGCGTCGTGTGGATCAACTGCACGAACATGTTCGATGCAGCCGCTGGATTCGGCGGTTACCGCGAGAGTGGTTTCGGTCGAGAGGGCGGACGGGAGGGGATGTACGAGTATCTCAAGCGCGATCACGCGGACGAGACGGATGATCTCGCGGCTGGTCGTGCAGCGAAGGTGTCTGCTCGTGCTGCAGCGAAGGCAGCGGCATCGGCGCGTCCCATCAGGCGCGCCGCGGAGCTGGATGATCCCGATCGCGGACCGCTCGTCGATCGTACACCAAAGTTGTTCATCGGCGGAAAGCAGGCGCGTCCCGACTCAGGCTATTCCACACGCATTACTGGCGCGAACGGCCACGTGCTCGGCGAAGTTGGTGAGGGAAATCGAAAGGACATCCGCAATGCAGTGGAAGCGGCGCACACTGCGCTCAGCGGATGGTCGAAGGCAACAGGTCATAGTCGCGCACAGATTCTCTACTACATCGCGGAGAATCTTGCGGCGCGATCAGATGAATTCGCGCATCGATTGACGTCGCTCACGGATGGAGATGGCGCGGCGGAAGTGGACGCGTGTGTGCAGCGGTTGTTCACGTATGCAGCGTGGGCCGACAAGTACGACGGCCTGGTGCATCAGGTACCGTTGCGCGGCGTTGCGCTGGCGATGAACGAGCCGATCGGTGTAATGGGGCTCATATGTCCCGACGACGGGCCGCTGCTCGGCCTCGTGTCGCTCGTTGGTCCGGCGATCTGCACTGGCAATACGGTGGTCGTGATTCCGTCGGAAAAGGCGCCGCTTGCCGCGACTGATTTCTATCAGGTGCTCGAGACGTCCGATGTGCCGGCTGGTGTGATCAACATCGTCACCGGCGCGAAGGATTCGCTCGCGAAGACACTCGCCGAGCATGATGATGTCGATGCGGTGTGGTACTTCGGGTCGCGCGATGGAGTTCGTGCGGTGGAGCTTGCGTCGGCGGGCAACATGAAGCGCACATGGGCGCAGTGGGACGCGCGCGCTTGGGCCGATGCGAGCGAAGGCGAGGGCCGCGATTTTCTGCGTGAAGCAACGCAAGTGAAGAACATCTGGATCCCGTACGGCGAGTAGCGCGCGATGAGGTTGTCAGGCTGGCGAGCGCGGCGATTCATGAGAATTCTCTAACATATTGCCATTATTGAAGTTGTAGATTGTGCGCTTCGTCACGTTTGTGCGCTAGCGGCCCGAGCCTTGCGCTCGAAAGT
>JBDUCR010000227.1:0-2747 GCA_040003345.1 bacterium | reverse complement strand
GGATGGCCGCCGGGCCCCGACTGACACTCGCCGTTGTTGCCGTCGTGCTGTTCGTGACTGCGTTCGTGTTCTCGAGCCTTACCATTCGCGTCGATAGCGATCATCTCACCTGGCATTTCGGGCCTGGCATCTCGTCAAAATCCGTCGCTCGCGCAGCGATCGCGCATGCGGAACTGACCACCACCAGCGCCCTCGAAGGATGGGGTATTCACCTTACGACACGCGGGTGGCTCTACAATGTGGGCGGTCGGCGCGCAGTGCTCATCACACTTCACGACCGATCACAATTCCTCCTCGGCAGCGACGAGCCCGAAGTGCTCGTGCGTGCACTGCGCTCGGCGAACAGCGTGCGCTCGCCTGATTAGTCTGGCCGGCAACGGCGGCACGCTCCAGTGATCAGCGGCAGCGCCGCAGGGGCTTTGCGCCCGGCAGAGGCTTGGATAACATCCTCCTCTTGCCATCACCCAGGAGAATCGTTCGTGGCCTTACCATCCGAAATCATTGACAGTCCTCGTGTGCCCCGCATTGGGCCATACTCACAAGCGGTCCGTGTCGGCGATCTGGTGTACACCGCAGGACAGCCGGGAATAGATCCAAGCACTGGTGCCGTCGCAGGCGACTCGTTCGAGGCGCAGGCCCGTCAGGCGATCATGAACCTGAAAGCGGTGCTCGAGGATGCAGGAAGCAGCCTTGCGCGCGTCATCAAGGTGACGTGCTTCGTTGCGGACCCGAACGGCTTCACGATGCTGAACACGCTCTTCGCGGAATTTTTTCCCGTCGCGCCGCCCGTGCGCTCAGCGCCGATGGTCACGTTGCCGCGCGGTCTTCTATTTTCGATCGACGCGATCGCGGTGGCGGATGGTCCTGCCGCATCTCCAACTACAATCTAGCGACAACGTGCGCGCGCGGACAGAACTACCGCGCGCGCCGGAAAATCGCTAGCATGCTCGCCTCTCTCGGCCAGGACGTCAGAGCATGAGTGACAAGCAGTCAGTGATCCGCGTACAGCACGTCGTCAAGAAATTCGGAGACGTCACCGCCGTCGACGACATTTCCTTCGACGTCAGCCGCGGTGAGATCTTCGCGTTTCTTGGCCCCAATGGCGCTGGCAAGACCACCACAATCAAGATGCTCACGACGTTGTTGAAGCCGACGTCGGGAGCGCTGGAGCTCGACGGACTCGATCCGTCCGTCCATACCAATGAAGTCCGAAAGCGGCTCGGTGTGGTATTCCAGGATCCGAGCCTCGATCAGGATCTGACTGCGTGGGAGAACATGGAAATCCACGGCGTGTTGTACGGAGTTCCGCGCGCACTGCGTCGCGAGCGAACAGAGATCCTTCTCACACTGTTCGACCTGTGGGAGCGTCGTGCGTCGCTGGTGAAGGAGTTCTCCGGTGGCATGCGCCGGCGTCTCGAGATTGCGCGCGGACTCCTGCACACGCCGCAGGTTCTTTTCCTCGACGAGCCCACGCTGGGACTCGATCCGCAGAGCCGCAATCAACTGTGGTCGCACGTGAGTCATCTCAACAAGACCGAAGGCGTCACGGTGTTTCTCACGACGCACTACATGGACGAAGCCGATCGCGTCGCACATCGCATCGCGGTGATCGATCATGGACGCATCGTCGCGATCGGGGCGCCGAGTGAGTTGAAGGAGCGCACGGGCACCACGTCGCTCGAGGATGCGTATCTCGCGCTCACTGGCACGAGCATCCGCGATGAAGCGGCAGGGGCAACCGACCGCATGCGACAGATGGCGAAGATGTTCGGAGGCCGGCGATGAACGTCATCTACATTCTCTGGCTGCGCGAAGTGAAGAAGTATCTGCGATCGCGCGTGCAGATGATTGCGTCGCTCGGCTCGCCACTCATGTACCTCGGCATACTCGGCTTCGGGCTCGGCCCCGTGTTCCAGCGTGCAGGTGAAGGGAGCTACCTGCAGTTCGTCGCGCCTGGCGTGATGGGAATGACGCTCTTGTTCACGTCGATGTACTCGGGAATCGCGCTGCTCTGGGATCGGCAGTTCGGCTTTCTCAAGGAGACGCTCGTCGCGCCCGTGCCTCGTTTCCAGATCATGCTCGGCCGAACACTCGGTGGCGCGACGGTGGCGATGCTGCAGGGTTTGTTGATCCTGATCGTGTGTCTCATCGCCGGATTCCGGCCGTCCAGTGCGGCCGCGATTCCCGTCGCTCTGCTCATGATGGCGTTGATCGCAATCGTCTTCGCATCGCTCGGCACCGTGATCGGGTCATCACTGCGCGAGATGCAAGGCTTTCAACTGATAATGAATTTTCTGGTGATGCCGATCTTCTTCCTGTCGGGCGCGCTGTATCCGCTCAAGAATCTGCCGACGGTACTCGCGGTGCTGACGCGGATCGATCCTCTCACGTATGGAGTGGATGGGGTGCGCGGTGCGTTCATCGGTGTCACGCATTTCGGCATGGCGACGGATGCGCTTGTCCTCGCACTCGTTGGGATCGTCTTTCTGTCGCTCGGCGCGTGGAGGTTTACGAAACTGGAGGTATGATCGGCGCGGCATTTCTCGTAGCGCATATCGCCATGCCGCAAGGAGTCTCCAGTCGACCTCAGTGTTCCTGCACGATGACGAAACGCTGTCCGTCGGGCGAGACGTCGTACATTGTGTTGGGCCCGAGCTTGTATGGCGCCTTGAACAACGGAGTCGACGCGAGAACAACAGGAGGCGTGTCGCCATCCGACTTGTCGAGCCGCAGCGCCATCAACTTCC
>JBDUCR010000485.1:0-9212 GCA_040003345.1 bacterium | reverse complement strand
AAACGTTGGTAACCCGAAACCGCCAACCCGAAACCGTACAGCTCCAAACCTGGATTCCGGTTGCCCGAGCATGGGCTGTCCACGCGCAAGTCTCGCAGCGTGACATAAGGTTCTCTTCGACGCGACGGTCAGTCGCTATGCAGAGTCGACGCTCGATGCACGCGACAGCGCGCGCGCGTACTGCTCCGGCAGCGCTGCGAACAACTTCGGCGCGACAATCGCCGCGATGACCTCGACTGCATCCGCCAACCGCGGACCGGGCCGGCTCGTGAGCGCGTTGCCATCGATCGCCCACACGTCGAGATCGCGCGCCCACGACCATTCGTCCGTCGCGAGCAACGCGCGTGCTTCACGCTCCGCGCGCTCGACATCGAAGCCACACGGCGCGAACAACAGCACTTCCGGCGTCGCTGCGCGCAGCTGTTCCATTGTGATTCGCACCGAATGCGCGCCTGGCTCCGCAATGGCATCGATGCCGCCGGCGCGACGAATGACGTCGGGCGTCCAGTGTCCCGCCGAGTACAGCGGATCGAGCCACTCGACCACCGCGATGCGACGCCGAGGTGCTCGCGCGCTCTTGAGGATCTGATGCACGCGCAGCAATCGCGCCGTGATTGATTCCAATAAGGCTCCCGCCTGCTCTGAGCGACCAATCGCTCGACCGACCGCTGCGATGTCGGACCATACACCGTCGAGCGTGGTGCCTCCAAGACGCACTATCGCCGGCGCGGGACTGAGCACCTGCGCGATGTCGCGCACGTCGCCCTCGCTTACCGCGCAGACCTCGCACAACGCCTGCGTGAGAATCACCGTCGGCGCAAGCCGCACGATGTCATCCGCGTCGAGCGCGAATATCGGCTCGCCGGTAGACGCAAGACGTCGCACCTGTTCGTCGATCGCGCTGGATGAGGCATCGCGGTCGACTTTGCTCGCGGTCACACGCGGAAGCGTGGCGACTTCAGGTGGATAGTCGCACTCATGTGTGATGGCGACGAGTTGATCGACTGCGCCGAGCGCCGCGACGATCTCGGTGCCGGCAGGGAGGAGGGAGATGATGCGGGCTGTCAATCGCGGCGAGAAAGAGGTTAGTCGCCCGGACGTACCGGAAACACAACAAAGGTAAGCAGCAGTACCACCAGGCCCGCGAGAAACCAGCGTGCGTCTTCCGTGAAGCCGTAATAGATGATTCCAAACCACGCGATCATCTGGCCGAACAGCCACGCGATGAGGCTGTCGGGAATGCCCATCGCGAGGCGGCGCTTGCGCGCGGCCGCGCTGCGAAAGAAGCGGATGTCGATGAGCTGCACGAACGCATACAGCCACGTCATGATTCCGACGACGCGCAGCTTGCCCGCGAACTCACCCGGATGTGCGCTCGCCGAGCCAAGCGAGTGCCACACCCACACCACCAGGCCGAAGAAAAGCGTAATGCCGAGCAGCACGCCACGCAGTTGCGTCTGCCGCTCCGGCGTCAGCCACTGATATCGGACGGACTCGCCAGAGGCGCGAGACTTTGTGTCAGCTGCCGGATGATCCGATACCACATTCACCTCGCCACGATTGCTGCGCAGCGCGAAAAGCTCAGGGCTGCGCCGCCCCCGACCGCTCGTACACTGCCTTCCCACCAATATACGTCGCGACGACAGCAGTGCCGAGGATATCGCGGTCAGCGACAGTCATGATGTCGCGATCGAGAATCACGAAGTCGGCGAGCTTGCCAACAGAAAGCGAACCCATCACCGCTTCCTGAAATCCAGCGAACGCTGGCCAGATGGTCATGCTCTTGAGTGCTTCTTCTCGCGTCATCTTCTGCTCCGGCATCCAACCACCCGACGGCCAGTTTTCGGCGTCCTGTCTTGCAACAGCGCTGTGAAAGCTGAGCAGCGGATTCACCGCCTCCACGGGGAAGTCGCTTCCGTTCGGAACGACGACTCCCGTTTCGAGCAGCGACCGCCACGCGTATGCGCCAAGCAGGCGTCCCTGACCAAGCCGGGTGCCCGCCCAATACATGTCACTCGTCTGATGCACTGCCTGCATCGAAGGAATGACGCCGAGCAGCGCGAAGCGCGGGATGTCGTCGTGATTGATGATCTGTGCGTGCTCGACACGAAAGCGATGATCAGCCATCGGCTTCGCCTTGAGCGCGGCTTCGTACGCGTCGAGCACCAGTCGGTTGCCGCGATCACCGATGGCATGTGTCGCCACCTGAAAACCGGACCCCAATGCGCGAGTGGCAACGTCCTGAATGTGCGCAGGCGCGGAGAGCAGAAGTCCCTTGTTGTTCGCGTCGTCGTTGTAAGGCTCGAGCAACGCCGCACCGCGTGAGCCAAGCGCGCCATCGGCGTAAAGCTTGATGCTGCGAATCCAGAGATGATTGTCGTACAAGCCGCTCTGCGGGCCTCGCGCGAGATAGTGCGCAATGGCCGCGGAGTCGTCGCTGATCATGACGTAGAGGCGAAACGGAACTTCACCTGCCTTCGCCATCTCTTCCATGAGATCGATGGTCGCACGCGACTCGCCGGCGTCGTGCACGCCCACGAGTCCCCATCGATGTGATTCCGTGATCGCCGCGCGCAGCTTTGACCGCGTCTGCTCGCGAGTCTCGGCGGGAATCGCCCGTTCGACGAGATCCTTCGCGTTGTCGACGAACACACCGCTCGGCTCACCTGATGATGTGCGCTCGATGCGGCCGCCGCTTGGATCCTTCGTGGATGCACCAACGTTCGCAGTGCGCATTGCAACCGCGTTGGCCAGTCCGGCGTGTCCGTCAATGCGCTCGAGGTAGACGGGATTGTTGGGCAGTGCGCGCGTCAGCGCGTCGTGGGTGGGAAATCGTGTATCGCCCCATTGATTCTGATCCCAGCCCCGGCCGAGTATCCACTGTCCCGGGGGAACGCCCTTCGCCCGTGCGACGACGCGCGCGATGACCTCGTCGTACGACTTGGCGCCGAAGAGATTCACGGTCTGCAACGCCTGGCCGAGACCGAGCAGGTGTGCATGGGCGTCGACCATGCCGGGAATGACGGTGCGTCCGGCGAGATCCAGCACGCGTGTCGCCGGGCCCTTGAGCGCCATCGCCTCACGCAGCGAGCCGGTGAAAGCGATGCGGCCGTCGCGAATAGCCATCGCTGCGACGACCGGGCGCGTGTCGTCGACGGTATAGATGCGTGCGTTGGTGACGATCAGATCGGCGGAGCGAGCGCTCTGCGCAGCGAGTGGCGCCGCGACGATCAGCGCCAGAAAGGCGAGACGGGGCATTTGCATGGCGTAAAGCTACTCGCGGGCGGGACGACAATTGAAGACGTCGTCCGGCGCGAGCGTTCACAGCGGCAGGTCCCTCGACTCGCAGCGCTCGCTCAGGTTAACAAGTCTTACACTGCCGAGGAGATCAGAGGCCTGGCAGACGCGTCCAGATCACGATGACGCCACAGGTCTGCGATCGCAGCGATTGCATCTTTGGCGCGAATTGTGGTGGAATCGTCGCGTTGCCGGCGTAGAGCTCGATCGCCTCGACGTCCTGCGGCGGAAATTCTTCCGGCGACGCGCTCTCCACGCGCATGCCGTCGACCCAGTACTGCGGCGGACAGTCCCCGCGAATGCCAGGGCCGCGCGAAAACCGAACAACCCTGCGGCCATTCACGTTCACGATGCTCACACTCGGCGTCATGCGAACGATGTCGGTGAACTCGTGTGGCTCGCGCTTCTCGATTTCGTCGCGCGTGACATAGTGGCCGAAGCCGCGCGAGCGTCGATCCCAGAATCCCGCGAGGAGTCGTTTCGAGCGCGTCATCGCCTCATCCTCGACCAGTACGCCGGGAAGATTTGCCGCAACTGACGTCAACGCGACGACGAGCGAATCAGTCTGACCAGCGCGGAGCTGCAAATCGACCGTCGTCTGCTCGAAGCCAAGACGCCGTATCGTGATTTTCACCGCGCCGACGGGAGTATTCGCGAGACGAAAGCCGCCCGCATCGTTCGTGTGTGTCAGCAGCTCCGATCCGCGCAGCCAGACCTCGACGTTGGGAATCGCGCGGCCCGACGAATCGCGAATCATTCCTACCAGCGTCGTTGACTGGGCCCGCGCAGTGAGCGGCACCGCGAGGGCCAGGGCAAGACTCACCACCGCCATGTGACCAGCGAACCGCTTCCAGAGGTTACCCATGTGTCCACCTTTCCGGCGAAGTGTCGTGGGCGCCGGAGGGTTGTTGTTAACTCATCGCGCTGCGTGTACGGCGCGCGATCAGGTACAGCGGAACGGCCAGCAACGCGACGTACGCGATGAGCGACACGACGTTGCTCGTCGTTATGGCGCCCATCGCTTTGCCGAGATTGAACTTTTCGTCGAGGTGGCGCGCGGCCAGGCCAGCCAAAACAACCCCCATGATGGCACCGCCCGCTATCAACCCCGACGAGAACAGGACCCCGGGACCGGAGTCGGCGTCAGCACTCGCCCGCTCGTCGGGGGTCATGCGACGATCGACCAGCCATCGGATCACTCCGCCCAGGAACATTGCTCCCGACGTCGAGATAGGCAGGTATACCCCGACCGCAACCGGAAGTGACGGAATGCCAAGGACTTCCATCGCAATAGCGAGGAAGGCACCGATGAGGATGAGCCCCCACGGCAGCTTCTGGGTCAGAATCCCGTCGACGACCAACGCCATGATCTGAGCCTTCGGCGAATCGAGCTTGTCGACTTCCCGACCGTCGTAGTTCGTGTGCTCTCTGCCGCCGACTCCCGGATCGACCACGTACTTGATCGCGCCCGCATCGTCGACGAGATACTTGCCCGCAATCGCATTGCCGGTCTGTTCGTACAGGCGCCCAATCCTGTAACTCGGCGTTGCCGGAGCTTCGGACGCGTTCACCATCCGGCCATTGGACAGCGCGAACCGTGCATTCGGTTCGATCACCGACACGTGGACGCCGGGATAATCCTTGGCGACGATCGTCGTCTTCGCATCGTTGAGGAACTGAATGATGCCTCCGACGAGCAGCGCACTGGCAGTAACACCGAAGAGCAGACCGATTTGTTGATATCGAGGGGTCGCGCCAACGAGGTACCCGGTCTTGAGATCCTGCGACGTCGCGCCGGCGGTCGATGCGGCGACACAGACCACGCCGCCAATCGAGAGCGCGAGAACGCGATGTTCGATCCCTACCCAACCGGCCGCGAGAAACATGAGCGACGTGAGAAGCAGCGTCGCCACGGTCATGCCCGAGACGGGATTGGCTGAAGAGCCGATCTGTCCCGTGATGCGGCTCGACACGGTGACGAAGAGAAACGCGAAGAACAGCGCGAGAATGCCGCCGACGACATTGATGCCGATCTGCGGAAGCAGGACCATCGCGACGAGACAGAGCAGGGCACCGATCAGCACCACGCCCATCGGAAGATCGCGATCCGTTCGTGCGACGTTCTCACCGCTCTTCACACCGCGAAAATCGCCGAGGCCGGCGATGAGCGAGCTCCAGATGGTCGGTAGCGTGCGTGCGAGGCTGATGAGTCCCGCGGCGGTCACGGCGCCGGCACCGATGTAGTAGACGTACTTTCCGCGGACGTCCATCGCGTCCATGTCCTTTATGAGGGCCGTCGCGGGAAAAATCGGCGCTGTGAGTCCCGCGCCGAACAGCTTGATCGCCGGAATGAGCACGAAGAACGACAACAGTCCGCCAGCGAACAGATAGCCGGCGATCCGCGGTCCGATGATGTAGCCCACGCCGGTGAGCTCTGGACTGATCTCCGCCTGGATCTCACCAAAGAGCTGTGTCTGTCCGTTCGCCATCACCTTGGTGAAGGCGTGCTTCGGAACCTCGAGGAAGGTGTGCAGTCCGGCGTTCAGAAACTTGTACACGGCACCGAGTCCGAAGCCCATGAACACGGTCTTCGCCTGAATACCGCCGCGCTCTCCGACGATGAGTACCTGCGCGCACGCGGTGCCCTCGGGATACTTGAGATTCCCGTGCTCCTTCACGATGAGGCTGCGTCGGATGGGCACGAGGAACAGCACGCCGAGCACGCCGCCGACGACACCGATCGCGATGACTTTGATCCACGGCAACTCGTAGCCGAGGAGCAGCAATGCAGGAAGCGTAAAGGCGATACCGGCTGCGATGGACTCGCCGGCCGAGCCGGTCGTCTGCACGAGGTTGTTCTGCAGAATCGTCGCGGGCTGGGTGCCCATCGCACGCGAGACGTAGCGAAAGATCGTGATCGACAGGACGGCGATGGGGATCGACGCGCTGACGGTGAGGCTGACCTTGAGCGCGAGATAGATGCTCGAGGCGGCAAAGACGAGACCGAGCAGGACGCCAAGCACGAGCGCACCGACGGTGAACTCGCGTGGCGATTCGGTCGGGGGGACATACGGGGAGAACGTCGCCCCCGGCGTTGTCTTCGGCGTCGTCATGCTCGGCGCTCCTGGCGCGGGCTGGGATATTCGCGATCGCCGACACGGGTTGGTGCCGGGATTTGTATACCGCGAATATGGTAGCCGGAACTTCACTGCCGCCAGAACGGCGAGGTGTCGGCAGAGCAGGCTTGTCATCGCGCACGCGCGCTGCGGAGGTTGTCATCGCGCACACGCGAAGCGGAGCTTGTCATCCCGCAGGAGCGAAGCGAGTGTCGGGATCTACCGTGCGTCACGTATAGCCGGCCATAATCGCAACGAAAGTAGATCCCGACACTCGCTCGCTTCGCTCACTTCTGCGGGATGACAACGCAAGGAGCTCGCTTCGCTCACTCCTGCGGGATGACAGTGGCGTTGCCCGCTTTGCCAGGGAGTTGCGGCCAGTTGAAGCGACGCGCGATTGCCACGCCGAGTCCGATCAGGACACCGAGCGGGATGATCAACCCGAGCGACGCGATGCACCACGCGATGACACCGAGTGTGCGCTCCCACGCAATACCAAGCGCTTCGACGATCGGGCCAGGCCGCGGACGATCGATCAACGCGAACGGCTGGTGCAGCGTGATGTCGAGCGTGCTCACCGACGCATGCTGTTCGAGAAAGCGCAGCCGCGCATCATACCGCTCGATCTCCTCGCGCACGCGACGCAGCTCCTGCTCGACCGTCAACACATCTGAAAGCTTGCCGGTGCGCGATGCAAGCATCTCCGTCAGTCGAGCTTCCGTGCGCCGCGCGTTTGCCGCACGTGCGCCCATGTCCACAAATTCTTCGCCGACGTCCTCCACGCTCGCCGTCACGGTCTCCACCTTGCCGAGCGAGCCAAGTGACCCGACGAGCGCGTCGAACTGTGCGGAGGGAACGCGGATCTCGAGCGTCGCCGAAGGCTGCTCGTCCTTGCCATTGCGCACCGCGGTGTTGCCGACGAATCCGCCGAACTGCGCCGCTGCCTGACGCGCGAGTGCCAGCGCGTCCTCGACGTGCTTGACCTCGAGCGACGCCTGACCGTGACGCACGAGCATCGCACCGGAAAGCCCAGGAGCAGTTGCCGACCCGGTCCCGAAGTTGAGGTCCGCGGACTTTTCCGCGCTCGTCGGTGCATTGGGTGCCGGTGCGGGCGACATGGCGGGCGCTGCGAGTGCCCTCTCCGCCGGTACATCCGCTCCGCCCGCAGTCGCGCGACCGAACACGTGCGCTTTTTTTATCTCGCCTGTATTCACCATCGGCGCCGAGGCGTCGGCGGATTGTGCGGTGATCGAACGCTCGTCCCTCGACCGGTTGCAGGCGGTAAAGACGAACGCGAGCAAGACGCCTGCGATCGCGCTGCGTCGGGCAAGTGGATAACTGTGCTTTCGCATGACGGCTCCTGGTCGTAAATAATTGGTGTAGGCAGGCTCGCAGTGCGCGATCCTGACAGGAGACGTGCTTCCGCGCGTTTCTCACACATCAGCCCTTCGCCCCCCGCATGACGTCCCGCTTCCCGCTCGCCGGGGTTCCCTTGGCCCTCGCGCTCGCACTCGGCACCGCAGACGCGCAGCGACCCGGCGCAACTGACTCCACGATGTCCGCGCCGATCACTGGAATTCGCTACGAGGTCACGGCGGATCACGCCGCGCTCGCAACGCAGCGGTTGGGCGTCGCAATGTCGTTCGACGTTGCCGGTGATGCGCCTGTTGTGCTGTCGCTCCCCGCGTGGACGCCCGGCGCGTACGAGATCAGCAACTACGCCCGGTGGGTGAGCGGCTTTCGTCCTACGCAGGATGGCGTGCTACTGCGCTGGGACAAGCTCGACTTCGACAGCTGGCGCGTGCGTCCTACGCGCGCCGGCCGCGTGATCGTGAGCGTCGACTACGCCGCCGACACGTTGGATAACGCGATGTCGTGGACGCGTCCCGATTTCGCGCTGTTCAATGGAACGAATCTCTTCATGTATGCGGAAGGCCGCGGAAAGGACTTTGCCGCGACTGTGTCGATCCGCACCGATCCGGATTTTCGCATTGCGACGTCGATGCAGTCGGCGGGACCGCGGACATACAAGGCATCCAACTATCACGATCTCGTGGACATGCCCGTGTTCGTCGGCAAGTTCGACTTCGACAGCGCGACGATCTCGGGCAAGACGTTTCGCTACGCGACGTATCCCGTTGGCACGGTGCAGGGTGAAGCACGAACGACGGCGTGGGAGCAGCTCAAGCGTATCGTCCCCGTCGAGGTGAATGTGTTCGGCGAGGTGCCGTGGGATTCGTACACGCTCATGCAGATCATGGATTCGACGTACTCCGGATATTCCGGTCTGGAGCACAGCAGCTCGCACGTTGACATCGTCGCGCCGCAGTTCGTCGGCAGTGATTTTCAGCCGTCGCTCTACGCACACGAGATTTTCCACGCGTGGAATGTGAAGCGGCTGCGGCCGGCGGAGCTCGTGCCATATCAATACGATCGTGCGCAGCCGACGCCGTGGTTGTGGGTGAGCGAAGGCATCACCGACTACTATGCCGACCTCGCCGAGATACGCGGCGGTGTCGTCGACGAAGCAGGGTTTTTCGCGCTGACTGCCGCCAAGATCGGCGAGTACGCGGCGACGATTCCCTTTGCGCTGGAGGATGCGTCAGTCAACACGTGGGTGCATCCGAAAGACGGCACGGAGTACAGCTACTATCCGAAGGGATCGCTTGCCGGTTTGATGCTCGACATCAACATCCGCGACGCAAGTGACAACAAGCATTCGCTCGACACCGTGATGCGCGAGCTGTACGAGACCACGTACAAGAAGGGTCGTGGGTTCACGCACGCGGATTTCTGGGG
>JBDUCR010000102.1:0-2754 GCA_040003345.1 bacterium | reverse complement strand
CTGATCGCTGCATCGACCGCCGATTCCAGAACAGGAACACCGGCACGCCAGCCAACAACAACAACAAGCCGCGCATCGCATTCATCGGATTCGACGCAATCGACCCGAACACGACATACAGCGCGGCGGCGAAGAACAAGATCACACTGACGGGATAGAATGGCGCACGGAATCCTGAATCCGTGACACCCGCACGCGCATCACGTCGCCGGAAGACCACCAGCGTAAGAGCCGTCGTGCCAAAGAAGATCCAATCGCCGAACACGACCCAGTCGAGCAGCTGGCCATAGCTGCCCGTCAGAATCAGCACCGCCGCCACGACTGCCTGAAAGACAATGGCTGTAACCGGCGTGCGAAAGCGCGGATGCAACTTCGCGAAGCTCGCGAAGAACAAGCCATCGCGTGCCATCGCCTGATACACTCGTGGTGACACGAGAATCACGAGGTTCAGAAAACCGAACGTCGACGCCGCGATTCCCGCCGCGATGAGACGACGTCCGCCCTCCCCGGCGATCATGCTCATCATGTCCGCCGCCGGAGCATTGCTCGCCGCAAGACCCGCAACGCCGAGCGCGCGAAGATACGCGACATTGGCGCCGAGATAGACAGCGACGACAATCAACACGCCGAGCACCAGCGCACGCGGCAACGTCCGCTCCGGATCACGCATCTCCTCGGCGACGAAGTTCGTCTGCTGCCAACCGCCATAGGAGAAGAGCACCGGAACGAGCGCGGTGCTCATCACGAGGAAGATGTCGCGAAGGCCGGTCGGATTCGGCAGCGGCACGCTCGCGATCGGCGGCGGAATGGTCGGCGCCGATGACGGGTGGAGGAAGACCGCGGCGATGAGCAGCGCTGCAAGCGCCGCGAGCTTGAGCATCGTGAAGATGTTCTGCGTCGCCGCTCCTGGCTTCACACCAAGAATGTTCACGATCGACAGCAGTGCGATGGCGCCGAGCGCGAGCGGCTTCACCGTCTCGGGCGGCATGCCGACGAGCTTCGTGAAGTAATTGGCGAACGTCACGGCAACGGCTGCGATCGCGCCGGTTGCTATGGCGAGCAACAGCGCCCATCCGTAGAGGAATGCCGGAAGAGGCCCGAATGCATCGCGCAGATATGCATAGCCGCCGCCGACTTGCGGTCGTCTGCGGCCCAATTCCGCAAAGATGAACGCGCCGAGCAGCGCGATGACGGCACCAAGTGCCCAGGTGCCGATCGTCAGCGTGGCAGACCCGGTACGCGCGGCGACGATTGAGGGATTGATGAAGATTCCTGACCCGATGATGCCGCCCACCACCAGCATCGTGCCCGAAAAGAGTCCAAGCGATCGGGCGTAGGTTGGCGCTACGTCCACTCGGTGATCTTGTTGTCATCACCGTCGCTGAAGGAGCCGGTGATGATCATGATGAAGTCGACGAGCGCCCAGATGCCCAGTCCACCGAGCGTGAACAGCTGGAGAAGCCCGGTGCCGGTCTTGCCCGCGTAAAACCGATGGACGCCGAAGATGCCAAAGAAGAACGCAAGCAGCGCCGCTGGCAGAATGCGCTTCTCGCTTCCGCCCTCAGGCGTGTGCTGCATGACGCCACAGCCCGTGCATACGACGGCCATCGCATCGATGACGCGATTGCACGCCTCGCAGTACTTCGTGGGTCGAACGGGAGCGTACGGTGATGACATGGACTTACCCGTGTGAGGTGAGTAACGTGTCGCGATCGCTGTGGGCGGACCTACAACTTGCAGATGCCAGAGTATGTCTCTGGTCGCCTGTCGCGGAAGAACTGCCAGGTGTTGCGGACCTGCTTGATGACGTCGAGATCGAGATCGGCGATCACCAGCTCGTCAGTGTCGCGCTTCGCTTCCGCGAGCATCTTGCCTCGAGGATCACAGAAGTAACTCTGCCCGTAGAATTCGCCGATGTTCCACGGTGCTTCGTACCCAACGCGATTGATCGCGCCGACAAAGTAGCCATTGGCCACCGCGTGCGCTGGCTGTTCCAGCTTCCACAGGTATTCCGAGAGTCCTGCTACGGTCGCCGAGGGATTGAACACGATCTCGGCGCCATTCAGTCCGAGCTCGCGCGCGCCCTCGGGGAAGTGACGGTCGTAGCAGATGTAGACGCCGACCTTTGCGTAGCGCGTCTGAAAGACGGGATAGCCGAGGTTGCCCGGCTTGAAGTAGTACTTCTCCCAGAATCCTGGCGCGACCTGCGGAATGTGATTCTTGCGGTACTTGCCGAGATACGATCCGTCGGCGTCGATGACCGCCGCGGTGTTGTAGTAGACGCCGGTCGATTCGACTTCATAGATGGGGACGATGATCACCATCTCGTATTTCTTGGCGACGTCCTGCATGAGCTTCGTGGTGGGCCCATCGGGAATCGGCTCAGTTGCGTCATACCACCGCGGCGTCTGCTCGGCGCAGAAATACGGTCCGGTGAAGATCTCCTGCATGCAGAGGATCTGCACGCCCTCGCTGCCGGCGCGGTCGATCATCGTCATGTGCTTGTCGATGTTCGCCTTGCGGATGGTCTCGAGCGGCTCACTCGTGTCGCAGGCGTTGGACGCCTGGATCAATCCGCACTTCACGATCTGGGGCATCTAAAATCTCCGGCTGTTGATCTGTAACCATGTGGTGCCGCGGGGCGAGCAACGCGACGATTCACTGTCATCCCGCAGGAGCGAGCAACGCGACGATTCACCGTCATCGCACCGGAACGGGCAACGCGACGATTCACTGTCATCGCACCGGAACGGG
>JBDUCR010000412.1:0-2754 GCA_040003345.1 bacterium | reverse complement strand
AGCATCGCGACGCGACGCCAGCCCTTCGCGATGAAGGCGCGCGCCTCCACCACGGCGAGCGCACTGTCGCTTGCCAGCACACGAAACACCCATGGTGAGATTCCCGACAGCTGCGGTGAGGTCGCCGTCGATACTGCGGCCAATTTCCCGTTGTACACGGGTGCGGCGGCAATCATTGCGCTCGAGAATTCGTGTCCCATCACCGCGAGAATACGTTCGTCGGCGACAAACTCCTGAGCCACTCGCGCTGCCAGTTCCCCCAAGCCGCTGTCACGAAGAATCCTGAGCTCGACGCGCCTGCCGCGAATTCCCCCCGTTTGATTCGCTTCATCGATGGCGATCCGCATCCCGCGCAGATTGTCTTCCGATGCGTCGGCGTCGTGGAGCATTCCAACCGCACCGATCCAGATGGGCTCGGGCTTACGCGAACATCCCGCGATCGCGACGGCGATGGCCAGTGCTATGCACGCGCTCTGCAACAAGCCTCGCGCGAAGAACCGGATGGCTGGCGTCGCGACGGTCTTAGGCATGTGCGCGCTGCGATAGCACCAGCTCTTCCGGCATCGCGTCTTCGTCAGGCATGTCACACATATCGCCGGAAGACATCGAGCTCGGCTCGGCTACGAGTATGATGCTGAACGTGGACCCGACGTCGATCGTGCTTTCAACCATCACGCGATAGCCAAGCAGATCGGCGAAGCCGCTGGTGATCGCGAGCCCCAGGCCGGTACCGCCAAACTTTGTCGCCGTGTGCACGCTCGCCTGTTCGAACGCCTCGAAGATCGCACTCTGGCGTTCGAGTGGAATACCAGGACCGGTATCGGACACGTCGATTCGCAGCGGCATCGCCGTGATCGCATCCGTGATGACGCGCACCGTGACGGAACCATGTTCGGTGAACTTGAGCGCGTTCCCCACGAGGTTGATGATCATCTGCTTCAGCTTCAGGTGATCTGTCGTGAGCAGCGCCATCGGTGACGGTAAGTCGGCGAGCAGTAGCACGGGCGCCGGTGCGTCCGGATTCACGCCGCCGAGTAGCCGTCCTTCGAGCTCGCCGAGCGTATCGCGAATGAGGACATCGAGTGCCGTGGGCGCCAGATCCGCGACCATACGGCCTGCCTCGATCTTGGAAAGGTCAAGCACGTTATCAATGAGTTGCACCAGGTGTCGGCCGTTCTGATTGATGCGACCGACGAACATGAGATCGTTCGCAAACAGATTCGCTCTTCTGTTCTTGAGCAGCACGTTCGCAAAGCCGATCACCGAATTCAGCGGTGTTCGGAGCTCGTGGCTCATGCGCGCGAGAAAATCGCTTTTTGCGCGATTGGCAGCATCCGCCCGATGGCGCGCTTCGCGAGCAGACGCCTCGGCGCGCCGGAGCTCGGTGGAGCGCAGGCGGAGCTGCGAAAGCATCCGGTTCTGCCGCGAGAGCACATGCTGTGTGCGCTGCTCTGCGGCTGTCACGCGCGTCAACGTCGCTGCCGCCTCGTTCATTGCGACAGCGAGTGGCCGAAAATCATCTGGCAACGAATCAGGCGGCGTGTGCGCCGTCGCGTTGCGATTACCCAACTCCACCGCCTGAGCGAGGAGCAGACTCACGGGCACGGCAATCGTGCGCGATAACCATCGCGCGACGAGACCAAGGCCGACCGTTGCCAGTGCAATCGCGGCAATGAGCTCGAGTATCCTCGAGTTCGAAGATTTGCGCAGTGCACGCGTCGCCGAAGCGACATGTGTCGCACCCACGCGATCCAGCCGCTCGACGTCCGCGACCACAATCGCTTCTCGCGGCGCGGCCGCTTCCAGGGCCGCCACGGCAGCCGAGCGCTCGCCAAGGTCGACATAGACGTGCGCACGATCGAGGTCGCTCTCGAGGAGAGAGAGCTGGCGGTCCAGATGCGCGATGAGCTCAGCTTCATCAGCGAGCGCGAGGCTGTCTCGATTGAATGTTGCAGCCGCGGCGTGCGCGTCGGCACCCAGCCGCTGAAAATCCTTGCGCAGCGCTGGTGACGGTCGCGACACGTACGCAGTTCCCGTTTGCACCGCGCGCATCGTGGACGAGACGAGATGAAGCGAAAGACTCTGTTCGACGAGCGCTGCCGCGAGCGAGCGATCAGCGGATGCGCTGAGCGACCGGAGCGACCACCACCCGGCAAGCGCGGGCAGTAACATGACCAGAGCGAGAGCTCCGAATGCGAATTCGAACCTCGCACGGACCGTAGTGCGCTGAAGCAACATGCTGGGTAGGTGCCGGTATCGGGGCCTCGGCGTCGAAAGCCACGTCTGTAGTGTCGACATATCGACGAGCTCTCGTAACGTTGTGACCATTTGCCCGAAAATTCATCGAGACCTGCCGATCCTTGGAGGACACCGGCGTTGCCCGTCGGAATGCCACCAACTCAGCGAGGTCCTCCATGCGCGCTCACGCATCGCCGCGTCGCGTGCCACTCGGCACCGTACTGCTGGCACTTGGCTTCTGGCCGTTTTCGGCCAGGGGGATTCAGGCGCAGACCCCGCACGAGCGTGTCGCCTCGACGCTGGAACAGAGCGTCGACACGAGCATCCGGCCGGGCGACGACTTCTTCGGATACGCCAATGGCGCGTGGCTCAAGGCAGCCGTCCTTCCGCCGGGCAAGGACCGCTGGACCGTCCGTGACGACATCAACGTTCTCACCCGCCAGCAGATCAAATCGATCGTTGATGACGCCCGAATCGCACGCACCGGCTCGCTCGCGCGCACCGTCGCCGACTTCC
>JBDUCR010000472.1:0-2778 GCA_040003345.1 bacterium | reverse complement strand
CGTCCGCCGGAGATGATGATCGACGCGTCGCCGAGGTCGGGACGTCCCTTCGCGCCCTCCTTCACCTCGACGACCTTTACCGTCGGACCGGTTGCGGACACGGCAGTGACAGTCTCCACGCGCGCAGTCTTTGGCGACTCGACTGCCGTAAACGCGCTCGGCCGCACGCTGATCACTGCCTGCGGACCGGTGACCACGAGCGTCATGATCACCTTGTTCGCATAGCCAGGATGCTTCACGGTGATCGAATCGCCACTCGCGGCAATCGACGTCACGTCCGTCACGATCGGCACATCGAGCTTCGCGGCGAGACGAGGACCGAGGTCGCGTCCCTGCGACGAAAAGCCGAGTATGATCGCACGATAGCTACCGCTCTTCGCGCGATCAGTCAGCGTCGCCGCGATCGACTCGCGCGCATACGTCGCAAACTCGTCGCTCTCAGCGACGAGCACGACGTCGGCGCCGTACGTGCCAAGCTGCGGCGCTTTCGCGCCAATACCAGTCGCGCCGGCGACGAACGCATGCACCTCGCCGCCACCATTTGCGTCGACGAACTGACGCGCCGCAGTGACGACCTCGTATGCAATCTTGCGCAGCTCGCCATTGCGCGATTCCGCGAATACCAGGACGTTCGGCATCAGAGCACCTTCGCTTCGTTCTGGAGCAGCTTCACGAGCTCCGGGACCGCGGCCACGCCTTCGCCGATGATGCGACCGGCCGGCCGCTCGGGAGGCAATTCCATCTTCTGCACGGTGACGCGTAGTGCACCGAGTTGGGCGGGTTTCGATTCGAGCGGCTTCTTCTTGGCCGCCATGATGCCCTTGAGCGACGGATAGCGCGGACGCGCGACGCCTTCGTCGATCGTGACCACAGCTGGCAGCGGAAACGACACGATCTCCGCAGCACCCTCGAGCTCGCGTCTCGCATTGCCCTGACCATTCGCCACGCTCAGTTCCGACGCCGCCGTTACACACGGAATGCCGAGCAGCTCGGCGGTTGCCGTGCCGACGATGCCGCCTGATGAGTCGAACGCGTGCTTGCCGAAGAGAACGAGATCGTAGCCGCCGTCCTTCAGCTCGGCGGCAAGCGCCTTGGCGATGGCGAGTCCGTCCGTGGGCACCGCATCGGACTTGAGATGCACGGCGCGATCGGCGCCCATGCTCATCGCCTTACGCAGCGACTCCTGGACGCTGTCGGGGCCAAGTGCGTAGACGACGGTTTCGCCGCCACCTGATTTTTCATTGATCTGCAAGGCCGCTTCGACGGCGTAGCCGGCGAAGTCGTCCATGTCGAATTTCAGTCCGGTCTCATCGATCGCGGCGCTTGAAGCGGCGATCTTGAAGCGCGACTCGGAATCCGGAGTGCGCTTGATGCAGACGGCAATTTTCACCGCCGGTCCCCCATGTGAAAAGATTCACATGAAGTGTAGACGGAGACCGCGCAGAGAGGAAGGTGGAGTCCCGTCGTTGAATGCGATTCGGGACATCGCGACGAACGTCAGTCGGCACCGCGTCCTGGATCATCCGCTGACTCATCAACGTGATTCGCCAGCGCTCCACCCGAGTTTTGCGCTGCGCCGCCGGGCTGTGCGACTGCGCCCTGCTCCGTGCCGCTCCTGACATTCTGTCTCGCACCGCCGGGAGTACCGAGCGTCTCCCGAACACCGAGATTCCGGGTGCGCTCCATCTCCTCGTGCTCGGTGCCTTCCTTGTCTTCTTCCATTCGACGCCTCCTGTGTGACGCCGCAGTTCGCAAACTGAGTGCCGAATGGATGCGTGCGATGGCGGCCACACCCGCGCTCAGCCTTCAGCGCACCGTGAACGAAAACGGATTCGAGGTCAGCCCGCTCGGCGTGTGCACGACGACGCTCCAGTCTCCGGCGTCGCCGCCGCTGTTGAACTTGTAGCTCAACTGCGTACTCGAGATATAGATCAGGCGGCTCGCAGTGCTCTGAATCGCACCGCCATGCGGCGACGCAAATGTGAGCGTGGCGTTGCTCGGGAATCCGCTCCCGTTAATCGTCATCGTCTGCAGATTGGTCGACGCGACGTACGACGTGGGCGCGATGCTGGTGACCGAAGGAGCGCCGCCCGCACCCATAAAATTCTCTTCATCCGCGCTCGTTCCGCTCGAACATGCCATCAGCGCCATGACGCTCGCCAACAGCAGGTATGCGCTCCAGAGTCGCGCGCGTTCGAGCCTGAGAGGTCCGACCGTCATCGCCACGACGCACCACCTACTTGAACGCGCTCAGCCCCGTCACAGCCTGGCCCAGAATCAACGAGTGCACATCGTGCGTTCCTTCGTACGTGTACACGCTCTCGAGATTCTCCATATGACGCATCGACGCATACTCGGCGAGAATTCCATTGGCGCCGAGCAGGCGGCGCGCTTCGCGCGCGATATCGGTAGCGATACTGACGTTGTTCCGCTTGGCGAGCGATACCTGCTGCGGCGTGTAGGTACCCGCGTCCTTCATGCGGCCGAGGTGCAATGACACGAGCTGCGCCTTGACGATCTCGGTGAGCATGTCCGCGAGACGCACCTGCTGAATCTGGAAGCCACCGATCGGGCGATCGAACATCACGCGTTGCTGTGAGTAGTCGAGCGCTTCCTCGAAGCACGCCATCGCTGCGCCCATGGCGCCCCACGAAATGCCGTACCGCGCCTGCGTCAGACACATGAGCGGACTCTTCAAACCACCGG
The DNA here is from genome assembly GCA_040003345.1 of bacterium. Classification (GTDB taxonomy): domain Bacteria; phylum Gemmatimonadota; class Gemmatimonadetes; order Gemmatimonadales; family Gemmatimonadaceae; genus AG11. Next base: position 72 of record JBDUCR010000472.1, on the reverse strand, counting down.
AGCTCGGGAGCAGTGCGTCGGCAGGAAGATGAACGTCCTGAAAGACGAGCTCACTCGTATCGCTCGCGCGCA
>JBDUCR010000025.1:0-9312 GCA_040003345.1 bacterium | reverse complement strand
TTTTGTTTCCGCCAGCATCCATCGCAGCATGGATGGCGTCAAAGTGATCAACTACGCGCAATGGCAGAGCGAGGCGGACTTTGCCGCGATGCGCGAGAACCCGCAGGCGCAGCGTCACATGCAATCCGTAGCGGCGCTGGCGAGGTTCGAGCCGATTGTCTGCGAAGTGGTCGAGTCGATTTCCGCCAACAGATGACCTGCCTCGATGCGCAACGTCGCTGTGCTCGCCTTTCATAAGCTCCCTTATCGATGAACAGCACGACGAAGGGAGCGCTGGGGTACGCGCTGGTAACGGCAGCCGTTGTCTCGCCACTCGTCGCTCACGTGACGATCGGGCCTGCCACGATCGCGCTCGAGGAGACAACCTTCGCTGCGGTTGCCAAGCAACTCGGCGAGGCGCCAATTGTCCGCGCAGGAGATGCAGGCGGTGGCCGCGCGCAGACGTGCTATGCGACGAGCGGTCCGCGTCCGACGGTGTATTACCTCGAGAGCGGTGAGATGGGTGGAGGCGAACGGATCATGCAGGTCGATGCCGTCAGCGCCGGCACTGCGACTGCCGCCGAAGATTCAATCATCGCGACGCGCTGCCATACGCTCGCGCCAGGTACGACGGCAGCGAAGACGGACCGTGGAATCATGCTCGATCAGTCAAGGGCGGACGTGGAGCGGCGCCTGCAGGTAGTTGGGCGCGATAGCGCCGGCGTGACACTCTATAGCAAGTCAGAGGAGCACGGCACCAGCGCGAGCTACGATATTTCGAGCTGGGTCCGAGTGCGCTACATCGCGGGACGCGTCGCAGCGTTCAGCGCGGGTGTAGTATCATCCAGGTAGCGTCGAGATGAGCATCTCCTTTCGCTGCGACCACTGGACTCCGCGCGCAGCTCGACGGAGCAGCTCGGTGCTCGGCAAACGCGACGCTCACCGCGGCGCTTCCCAGCCGGCCGGCTCGGGAAATAGGGCATGACACTTCACGCTGCGCCGAGGCTCGGCCATCATCGGCTCAACCGTATCGCGCCAGGTGGCGTAGTGCGCCGTCTCCTTGTGGCGGGCGGGGTCGGATGGCGTTCTGTAGATCTCGATCAGCAGGAATCGCGTCGGATCGTCGTCTTGCTGAACGACGTCGAAGCGCACGACGCCCGGCTCGAGGACGCTGCTGCGGGCGTTGTCGAGCGTGGCGGTTGAGAACGCGTCCTTGGAGTCGGGCTTCACGTGGACGAAGACGTGGACGATGAGCATCGGAGTATCCGCTGGACGTAGGCGCGCGTCACGCGCGATGTGCTGCGACGACATCGAATGGAAGCTCCAGCGCGCTCGGATGGCAACGCTACACGACGTCGCCGGTGTCGACCGAGTCCGCGGTGCTGAGAACCCAGGGACACATGTAATAGTCGTCGATGCGCGTGATTGTGGAATTCGCGAATTCGATCTCCACAATGGAGTGCGCCACCCAACCGTTGCCATCCCACAGGTGAATGACGACAGTCGGTTCGCCATCGACCTCCCCGACGGCCAGGCGCCATGCCGTCGGCCAGTGTTCGTACGTGACGAAGTAGTTCGAACCCACCAGCGGACCTGCGAAACGATCGACGACACGCAGTCGTGCGTCCGCGCTGATCAACTCCTTCAGGCCGTCCCAGTCTCTCTGATTGAATCGCTCAACGTACAACTGCAGAAGGCGAGACACCTCAGGCCTCGCTGCGCGGACAGCAGGCAACGGCTCCGGCAACGACGCCAATTTCAACCTGCCTCGGCTCAGTGCTGCCTTTACACCGCCCACCGTCGAGTCGACGAGATCGGCGATGTCTTCAAGCGAATAACCGAGAACGTCCTTCAACAGCACGCACGCCCGCTCCTTGGGAGGAAGCGCAAGCACCATGTGCTCGATCGCTCGATCGAGCGCGGGACCCACTGGTTCAACAGCATCGACGAAGTCTGGGGCGAGTGCTAAGGCTTCCGCCTCCTGACGAACCTCACGGCGTCGCAGGAAATCGATGCAGCGATTGTGCGCAATGCGGAACAACCACGGCTTGAGAGGACGCGAGTCGTCGAACGTGTCGAGCTTTCGATACGCGTGAAAGAGCGTCTCCTGAACGACCTCCTCGCCATCGAGGATCGATCCGGTCATCCGCGTGCAATACCGATGCAAGGCTGGGCGGACGCTCGTGATCGTCTCGAGGAACGCGCGATACCGGGCCGCGTACGGCCCGGTAAACTCCAGCAGCGACGGATCATCCATCTTCATGATCGTGTGTGAAGCGCGTGAGGGTTGCTAGTCATCAAGGCTTCCCATAGTCAGGTTGACCGTCGTTCCCATCATGCCGCTCGCCCTATCGGATGCCATGAATGCGGCGACGTTCGCGACCTCATCGAGCACCATGACGCGTCGCGGGTGCGTCATTCCAGAGAGATACCCCTGGAATTGTTCCCACGTAATGCCGATGCTCGGCGCCTTGAGCTCGTAGACTTCCTTCATCATGCTCGTCTCCGGCATGCCATGTGGTCGCAGGCCGACGACGCGAATGCCCAGCGGCGCGAGCTCGGCCGACAGATCGCGAGTGAGTTGCTCCTTTGCAGCCTGCGCGGAGCCATACCCTCCATTCAATCGGGTGCCGATGCGTGCGGGCAGTGCCGTGACGGTCATGATCACTCCCGATTTGTTCGGCACCATGCGGCGTGCCGCATGTCGCGCCGTGAGAAAGTACGATCGCGTGTAGGCCATGATCGCCAGTGAAAACTGCTCGACATCCATCTCGATCAACGGCACACCGAGCACTGTCGCATCCGGAATTCCGATTGCGTTGAACGAGATATCGACGCGCCCTGCTTTGTCGACCACGGAATGCAGATGCGTGTCCACCTCCTGCTCATCGAGCGCGTCGACCACCGCGACCTCAGCGTATCCGCCTGCTGACACGATGTCCTTGACGACCGCCTCGACGGGCGCGCGCAGGTGCCCCGTCAAAAAGAGCCTGGCCCCTTCACTCGCAAAAGCGCGTGCGACCGCGCCGCCGATCGCGCCGCCCGCTCCGTAGATCACTGCCACCTTGTCTTTCAGTATCATCGCGATTCTCCTCGCTGTGTACGACCGAATGGATTCGATCGCATTGAAGTCGGTTGTCGATTTCACAGCGTAGTACGGCGCTCGCGAACCCTGGGATACGCCGGCCGAGATGAAGAGCTGCGTCGCGAATGTCGCGTGTGGTTTCCTCGGCGCCCCGGGGGCTTGCATGGAGCCAATGCGGAGGAATTCGGGAAAAAGGACGCTGGCGCCGTCACTCGCCCGAGACTTAATGGACCCCGGCCGACACTCGTCGGCGCAGCTCGGCGAAGAAGCCAGTGAGCAACGTGACGTGGTCGTCCTGTTGCTGCAACGCGTGGCCGCCCGCCGGAATCAGGGCGACGACGCGACCATCAGCCGCGAGATCAAAGTTCGGCAAGACACCCGTATCTGCGAGTCGCGCCGGTCCCCACGCGCGCGGCGCATCCGGTACAAACGATCCTGCGCGCTCAACGTATCGAACGACCATCAACTGTTGGCCATCGGTTCTGTAAAAGAGATCGCGGCCGTCAAGCGACCACCGGGGAATGCGACCGCCGCTAACAGATACCTGAATTTTGGTGCCGTCATCAGGGAATCGCCGAACATACACCTCCCACGTCCCCGACTCGTCCGAGCCGTACGCCAGCCAGCGACCATCGGGGGAGAAGGACGGATACACTTCGTACGATGGAGTCCGCAGATACAGCTCCGGCACGCCCGCATGAAGCCCGCGTGCATCACGATGGATCGGAACGGTCCACAGGTCGAACGCGCTCGTCGCATTCACTTCGTGATAGGCGAGACGATCCCCGTTCGGCGTAAACGTCCACGGGATCTGGATCGTGTTGCTCTGCAACAAGGTCTGCGGCATGTCGCCGTTCGCACCCGCCCATGACAATCCCTCGGGCCCGTGCATGACGACGAAACGGCTGTCCGGCGTCCAGAGCGCCATGCCGTGATCCGACGCGCTTGCCGGCAAATGCGTCGCACTCCCGTGCGCCATGCCATAGAACTCGACGCCCTGAATTCCAGCGCTCACCACCGTCATGCTGAAGTGCGACCCATCCGCCGAGAGCCGAGGTGCCACATAGCGACCCGGTGTGTCGAGCAATGGTTGGCTCGTTCCGCTGCTGTCCAGCCACACCGCGACGACTCGACCATCACCGATCGTTTTTCGATAGACCACAGTTCCACGTGTCGAGACATCGAGCTGCGCGTACCCGAACGTCGCTGAATATGCGATGCCGTCCAGCACGGGAGTGGCCTGTCCACTGGTCTCCATGCGGCCGAGATCGAACGGCACGACATAGAGTGTTCCCTGATTGATGTAAGAAAGGAAACCAGCGGTGAGATAGCGAGCGAACGTTCCTCCGCGCGCTACCACCTTTCGAGTCCCATCCTTGAGCGACAATACCTCGATGGTTCCGCGATCGGCCTCGAGGCCACGCGTCGCACTGTACATCACGTGCGATCCGCCTGGCAGAATCTGCGGCCACCTCGGCAACGCTCCATCCTTGCGCGCCGCGCCTAAGCGCGAGGGCACGCCGCCGGTCGACGAGACGCGCCACAGTGTGCCGTCCGAGTTCAGCGTGGCGATGATGGTCCCGTCCTCTCCCCAGCTCGCGCCAAGTAAATCCGGTGCATCGCTGAGCACGACAGGTGATCCACCTTCGACGGGAATTTTCTTCAACTTGCCGGCCGCCCAGAATCCGAGCCAGCGGCCATCGGGCGAGAAGAACGGACCTCGCGCGCCCTCGGTTCCCGGCAGCTCGATGGTTTGTGCTTCGCTCACGCCGCGGGTGCTCAGTCGAGTAACACCATCCGCGCCGCTGGCGACGAAAGCGAGGCGCGTTCCATCGGGTGCAAGGACGACCGACGTTCCAACCTCGGAGCTCAACGGCCCGTGTGTATCTAGGCGCACATCGAACCGGCTGAATACTTCCGGAGCAAGCTCGGTGCGCTCACGAGAGAGCTTTAGACCTCCAATGAATGCAGCAATTGCGACGGCGACAGCTATCGCGACCCACCCAAGTGAGCGCCACGGACGGCGCCCGCTACTCTGGGGAATACCGACCGCGGCTGTCGCGTCGCCACTGGACTCCGTGATGTCTCGCGCCTGGAAGTACGGAACGTAGCTGCCTTTCGGCAATACGATCACGATCCGATCCGCTGATCCTTCGCTCGCGTAATAACGCTCGAGTCGACTTCTGAGTCGTGACGCTTCGGCTCTAACGATTGGGTCGGTGCGTGGGTCGAACGAAACACCACGTTTCAGACCTTCGGCACCGAGCGTGTACTCCTTCAGTCGCTCGCCTCGCCCGTCGACCGTCTCCTCGACGAGGAAGCGGAGCAGGGTGCTCGATCGCTCCGCGCCACGAAACGCAGCGCTCGCCAGCACTCGATCGAGGTGCTCGCGCGCGATATCTCTGCCGAGCGTGACTGTCTCCATTCGGGCGTCGCGATGAGGAAGCGCGGGTGCACAGGGTCAGCACCACAAACTAACTCGCGCGCGCGAGGTGCGCCGCACGGCGTACGTGCGGTTCGGTGCCGTTCCGTGCTTCCTCACTTCGTCGCGATGTGATCAGGTTGCGCGCTCATCGAACCCCCAACCTAAAGAGGTCCATCATGCGAGCGCGTATCTCCTCCGTCCTGCTGGTTGTTGCTGTCGCCGCTTGTGGCGACGGCCGCGTTACCTCAGTCCTTCGTGATCCAAACGGTCCCGACGGGCCGACTCTCTCACGTCAGGGCGCGCTGAGTGTGCCGCTGACCGGGGTGTGCTCGATCAGGGCGGCCGAGCCCGCCGTGGTCACGCCGCCATTCATCAGCGAGACCGACGTTGGCACCTGTGAGTTCCCGCAACTGGGTCGTGTTGCGTTCTATGGAAAGCAGGTCATCAACTTCGTTGCGCATACCCAGGTAGCGCCGGTGATGGTCTTCACCACATCGAACGGCGACGAGTTGCACGCCCAGAATGTCGGTTCCAACACGTCCACGGGACCGACCACGATTCGGTTTACTGGTACCACGACGATTACCGGAGGAACGGGACGGTTTGCGAACGCGACCGGGCGACTTGGCGTCGAGGGGTCTGCGGACCTGGTCACGACCAAGGCGCGAATGACGTTCAGGGGATCGATTGCGTACGGCGCAGCGGAGCGATCGGACCGATGAGCGCAACGACGGGAGCAGCAAAGCACGACGCGCTACTCGCATCATCGTGCTTGCTCCCGTGCTTGCGGTAGCTCTCGTTGCGACCACGAGAACGCGTGCGGCAGAGGCGCCGACGGCAGCGACCCTCGTTCGCGTTGTCGCACGCGATTACGCATTCGAGGCGCCCGACACGGTACTGGCCGGTGAGGCGAGCTTTGAATTCGACAACCAAGCTGCACAGGGGCCCGAGCTGCTGGTCGGACTCCTTCGCCAGGCGCGACTGCGGGCGACATCGTTTCAGCACACCAGCGCGGGCTGACCGAATCCTTAACACGAAGTGACGTGATGCCGCTCCTCATTGCTTGCCGCCGCGATCGCATTCGCCACAGCCGTATTCGTGTTGACGGAAGAGGCTCGAGACAGGCTAGGCAACGCGCAGTTCACTATCAGTGACAACCAGGGACATACGTTGTATTTTGGCCAACGGCGTTAAATGCCAACTCATCCAAGAGCGCGCATGATTCCTGAACTGCCCAGCGCTGTGCCCGAGCTGCCAGTTTCGGATCTCGTCGCGGCAACGGACTACTACCGCGACAAGCTGAGTTTCAGTGTCGACTGGCTGGACGCGGATATCGCTTTGGCCGGAATCTCGCGCGACCAGTGTCGGCTCTTTCTCGCCGGCTCAACATTCCGCGAAGAATTCGGCAACACCAGTCCCGTGTTGACCTGGCTCAATATGAACAGCAAAGGTGAGGTCGACGATCTGCACCGCGCCTGGCGTTCAACCGAAGCCATTCTGCTGTCCGATCCTGAATCCAAACCTTGGGGGCTGCACGAATTCACTGCAGCCGATCCGGACGGGAACCGATTTCGCGTGTTCCATGACTTCGCGACGCCTGAGCGCGAACGTGCCAAGTCCACGGCATCCTAGCATCGCACCCGCAGGCGAGAAGGTGCCGCTAGCTCCGGTCTCTCTCTCCGGATCGCTCATAAACCTCGAGCCGCTTACCCGCGCGAGCGGGGCGACGCTCGCGGATATTGGGCTCGACCCAGAGCTCTGGCGGCTGCAGCCACGCGCCATCCGATCCGTCGCCGATATGCGTGCGTACATCGATGAAGCCCTCGCGGAGCAAGTGCGCGAGGCCAGTCTGCCCTTTGTCATTGTGCGTCGCGCAGATCACACCGTGATTGGAACGACCCGGTTCATGGATATCGCACTCGCGCATCGTCGCCTGGAAATCGGCGCGACGTGGCTCGCTCCAGCAGCCCAGCGGACTGGCGCCAATGTGGAAGCCAAGCTCTTGCTGTTGCGCCATGCGTTCGAGTCCGTCGGCGTGCAGAAGGTCGTGCTCAAGACCGAAGCGCTCAACATGCAGTCGCGTACCGCGATCCTGGCATTGGGCGCCGTCGAGGAAGGCACGTTTCGCCGGCACCTTATTGCGGAAAACGGGCGCATGCGCGACATGGTCTACTTCTCGATTCTCGACTCCGAATGGCCCGGCGTCCGCTCGCATTTGCGCGCGCGACTCGCGCGATATGCAAGGCAGGATGCCGGCGACGAATGAAGCTGACGCTTAGATCAATCACGATGATTGCGCTTCCTGTCTTAGGAGCCGGCGGAAAGATCGCGGTCGCTCAAGGTTACCCAGCGAAGCCAGTGCACATCATTGAGCCATTCGGGCTGGGCGGCGGGCCCGACCTGTTGGCACGCGCCCTTGCCCCGAAGCTCTCGGAGTTGTGGGGCCAACCGGTGACCGTCGAGAACCTCCCGGGTGCGGGAGCCACGGCAGGGCCGGCTCGCGTGGCCAAGTCGCCGGCGGACGGCTACACGCTGCTGCTCAACACAAGCGCTCAGGCATACAGCTCCACGCTCAAGAACCTCTCATACGACCCGCTGAAGGATTTCATCCCGGTCGCTGCCCTCACGAGCCAGCCCTACGTGCTCGTCGCCGGCAAACCGGCGGGCGTCATGAGCGTCAGCGCGCTCATTGCCGCGACGAAGGCGAGGCCCGGTGAACTCGAGTTTGGCTCAACGGGCGCGGGTACAGGCACGCACTTGGGCATCGTGACATTCAACCGCGACGCCGGCATACGTGCAGTCGACGTACCTCCTCAGCCTACCGATGCGATCGCCGATATTCTCGCCAGGACGATCAGCGGGCGTATCACGTACATGATGGCGCCGATCTCAATCGCTCTCCAACCAATCCGCGACGGTACCCTCTTCCCGTTAGGTGTGACCACACTGCGGCGCTCAACCTTGCTTCCAGAGGTCCCGACGATTGATGAAGCGGGCGTAAAGGGATTCAACTTCCCGATTTGGTATGGGATATGGGCCCCCGCTGGCACACCGGTCGAGGTGGTCAACAAGCTTTCGAAGGACATCACTCGTGTGCTCGCCATGCCAGAATTGCGCGACTGGGTTGCCGAGCACGGGGGTGAGCAGATGCGTATGTCGCGGGCAGATTTCGCAGGCTTCGTACAGACTGAAAGCGAACGCGCCGCGCGGCTCGGCGCCGCGGCTGGCATCAAGCCCCAATGACCAGCCGCATGACATGCCGACCTCGGATGTTGTCCGGCCTTAGCGGGCCGGCACTGGCGGCGCAGGGGTGATAACCCGCGACGGCTTAGATCCCGGTCGCGCGAGCGCGTACATCTCACCCGCGATGGACTTGTACAGCGCCCAGCGGTCGTCGCCCACACTGTAAAGGTCGAAATGGCCGCGCCCTGGGAGGTAGCGGAAGTCGGTCTTGGCCCCGAGTCCTTTCATCGTCGCTTCCAGCGCATGCGCCGAACCGTCGAGATAGAACGTGTCGGCCGAGCCCACGGTAAGGTGGATCTTGCCGTCGAGATCGCGCTTGAGCTCCGGCCAGTGGCGACGGAAGCGCTCGGCCACATCGTAGTGCTCTTTCCAATAGGCGATCACAGCCGGATCCACCGCGCCGGTTGTGCGGTCGAACATGGGGACGGGGAGCCCGTCGGCGCCGCGTGGGGAGAAGACCCACTCGAATGAGGCCATCTGGCCGCCATACTCCCCGACTACGACTTCACGGCGCGTGTAGTCCTCGATGGAGACCAGCATTTGGCCTTTGTCCTGCGCCAGCGGCCAAGGCGCGCCATCG